>JAXMJU010000227.1:0-9089 GCA_034376265.1 Sulfuritalea sp. | reverse complement strand
GAGCCTGTTCCAGAGCCTCAAGGAAGGTGAAACCACCACGGACAGGTTTACCTACACGATGGTCGACGGCGAAGGCGCGACCAGCACCGCCACCGTCACCATGACCATCGTCGGCGCCAACGACGCGCCGGTTGTTCAGGACGATAGCGCCACGCTGCTTGAAGACGGCCGCATCACCCTGGCCTTGATGAGCAACGCCAGCGATATTGACGGCGATGCATTGACGCTCAGGATTGTCGAACAGCCCGCCCACGGCATGCTCACCCTGAACGCCGACAACACCGTTACGTACCTACCGACCGCGAACTACAACGGCGAAGACGTCTTTACCTACCTCGTCAATGACGGCCTGGCGGATTCCAACGTCGCCACTGTGCGCCTGGTCGTGAATGCCGTTGCCGATGCGCCGACACTGGTGCTCAGCGAACGGCCGGGCGCGACCCGCGAAGTCTTCCGCAGTTCGTGGGAGACAGCGAGCGACGATGACGAGCACGGCAGCGAGGATCGGCCGCCGCTGGTCAAGCGCAACACGCTGGAAGGTTGGACGCTGCTCGACGGCAAGGACCATGGGGATGACCATCGGGACGGACACTGCGACGATGGGCGCAGCGAAGGCTCCGAAGGCTTTGAACTGTGGACCAGCGGCGACAAGATGAAAAACGCCGCGAACAAGTCCCGCGTCGTCACTGCCGCTGCCGACAACGGCACGCACTGGCTGGAACTCTCCGACGCCAAGGGCGAAGGCCACCAAACCACGGGCATCGAGCGGCAGATCGATACGGTGGCCGGCGCCACCTACACCCTGAGCCTCGACCTCGCCGGCCATCTGGGTTACAGCGCCGAGTACACGCGCATCGGCCTCTACCTCGATGGCGTCAAGATCGGTACCGCCGAGGACACCAGCCCGAACGACGCCCTGGCCTGGACCGCGCGCAGCTTCAGCTTCACCGGCGCGGGCCGCGCGCAGACGCTCCGCATCATCGCCGAACCCAGTAAACGCGAATCCAACGGTCGCGGCATGATGGTGGACGACATCGCGCTGAGCGAAACCCTGCCGGCCAACACCGGGCGCGAGGACGGTGCGGTGCCGCTGTCGGCCATCGGCGCCCTGCTGAGCGACACCGACGGTTCGGAAACCCTCACCCTGAGCATCGCCGCCTTGCCGGTCGGCGCGACGCTGTCCGACGGCACGCACAGCTTCACCGCCAGCGCGAGTGCCACCACGGCGGATGTCACCGGCTGGAACCTCGGCGCCTTGGTCATGACGCCGCCGCTGGACTTCAACGGCAGTCTGAGCTTGCAGGTGATCGCTACCGCGACCGAACAGGCCAACGGCGACACGGCGATCACGCTGGCCGACCTGAATGTGACGGTGTTGGCGGTGAACGATGCGCCGCTGGCCGCGAATGCCAGCTATGCGGTGGAAGGGGGTGGCAGCATCAAGATCGACTTTGCCAGCCTGGTCAGCGATGTCGATGGCAACATCCTGACCCTGACGCTGGGCAAGCCGAAACACGGCAGCCTGCTGAAGAACACGGACGGCAGCTATACCTACACCCCCAAACGCGGTTACCGCGGGACGGAGAGCTTCAGCTACACGGTGTCCGACGGCACGCTGAACACCACGGCGACCATCACGGTGGTGGTGAGCGGCAAGCGGGACGATGACGAAGAGGACGACCACCACGGCGAAGGCAACGGCCACTGCGCGCGGCTGGTGGTGCAGTCAGGCTATGGCAATGGCGAGGATCGCGACGATGACAAGGCGAAGGGCAGTGCAATACTGAGCATCGCGAGCCCCTTAAACTCGGCAATCAAAGTCGATTGGCAAGGCAGCGCGCCGAACGGCAACAAGGTGGTGGACGATGGCTGGGCGAAGGACTATTTCGTCAAGGGCAAGGAGCAAAAGAGCTTGGCTGAACTGACGGGGCTGACGGTGCGCTTGAAGAAGTGAGGGAGATTGACGTTGCATACCGCCATTGCAAGTATTAACAGATATGTTATTATTTAGCCTGTGAGCTACAGCATCACCTATTACAGCGAAGCGGTTGAAGCCGAGATTCTTGATCTGCCGACGACATTGCAAGCGCGTTACGTGGTGCTGACTCGGCGCATGGTTGAAGTTGGGGCCAATTTGGGCGAGCCGCACACGCAGGCCATGGGCGATGGCCTGTTTGAGTTGCGGCTCAAAGGCGCCGAGGGGATTGCCCGTGTTTTTTACTGTGCATTGATGGGCCGTCGGATTGTGATGTTGCACGGTTTTGTGAAGAAGACCCCAAAAACGCCATTGCGCGCCCTGCGAATTGCGCAAACCCGGATGAAGGAGATCAAAAGTGCGGACACATAAAGAGCTAGTGGCTGAAATGCTGAAGAACCCTGCGGTGCATGCCGAAGTTGAACGACTGGAGCGCGAAGAAATGCCGATGCTCGACGCCATTCTGGCGGCACGCAAAGCCGCTGGATTGACGCAGGCACAGGTGGCGGAACGCATGGGCACCAAAGCCCCGGCGGTTGCCCGGCTGGAAAACGCGCTCATCACGGGCACCCCATCCCCTTCCCTGAAAACACTACGCAAATATGCGGCGGCGCTGGGCAAAAAACTGGAGGTGCATCTTACGTAGGCCATCATTGCCTGCAAAGAAACACATCAGACTTGTTCTCAAGGTCCGGACCGTATCACGAGCGCTTCACCAAGATCGCTGATGACGCTTGGCGCGACGCCGGACATGCCTCAAGAGTCGGCGCTTGCGACACGGCGCCTTGAACATCGACCATCGACCAGCCTCCGCAATAGTCATATTCTTGCCAACTTCATGCGTTCTCGATTGCGTAATGCTTGTTCTATTGCCGGGGAGAGGTTCATCTCGTGGGTTGTGCGACCGAAGCGTCGGGGATATCTTTGTGCACTTGTTGGACTGATATACGGCGCGGCAGGCTTGGGGGCATGCCATGCGCAATCGCTCTCTTCGCTGTTGGAATTGGCGCGCCGCAGTGAGCCGACCTATCTGAGCGCCAGGACCAACGTGCAGGCAGCCAGCGCGCGCACCGATCAGGCGGTCGGCGCGATGTTGCCCCAGGTGACCGCCAGCGCGAACACCAACACCAATATTCGCGACTATGAGACTCTGGCGGCGACTTCGACCACGGAGCATGGGCGCTACAACAGCAATTCGACGCAGGTGAATTTTACGCAGCCACTCTGGCGCTATGCGAACGTGGCCGGTTGGCAGCAGGCCCAGGCAGTGCAGGACCAGGCGCAACACCAATTGGCCGGTGCCGAATTGGAACTGGTTGCCAAGCTGGTGACGGCATGGCTCGACGTACTGGCGGCGCGCGACGGAGTGCTGTTTACCGGGCAGCAGGCGGCGGCAGCCCAACGCCAATGGGAGATTATCCGGCGCGGCGCCGAATTGGGTGCCAGCAGTCAACCCCAGGTGGAAGAGGCCAGGGCCAAGTATGACCAGGCATTGTCGGATGCGGAACTGGCGCGGACGGAAGGCGAAATCAAGCAGGCGGCCCTGGAGCAGCTTGTCGGCCCGCTGCGTCAATTGAACCCTCCGTTCATGCGTGAGCGTGCCGTATTGGCGGATGTCAGCAAGGAAAAAATGGAAACCTGGCTGAGCGCGGCCGAGACGGGCAGCCCGTTCATTATGGCGGCGACGAAGGCCTATGAAGCGGCGGACGCGGAAGTGCGCAAACAATCGGCGGGGCATCAACCCACGCTTGATCTTGTCCTGAATTACAGCAGGAATCGGCAGGCGGTCGGCGGCTTTCCGGGGCAGGCGGGCTACGACGTTGCGCAGAATGCCGTTGGGCTGCAGCTCAACGTGCCGATTTTTTCCGGTGGGACGCAGTCGGCCAAGGTGGATGAAGCGGTAGCGCAGAAGGAAAAAGCCCGCCTGGACATCGAAGCGGCAAGGCGCGCCACCGTGTTTGCCGTCAAGCAGGCGTGGTACGGCTGGCATAGCGCCTATGCCCGTGCCCGCGCCGGTGCGCAGGCGGTCCAGGCGGCGCAGGCGGCCTTGGCCTTGGCACGTCGCGGCCGCGCCAACGGACTGAAGACGGACCTCGATGTGCTGCAGGCGGAGCAACAAATGCATGCCGCGCAGCGCGATTTCCGGAAAGGCCGTTACGATCAGGTGGTCGCTCATGTCAAGCTCAAAGCCGTGGCAGGTGCGCTGAGCACGGAAGACGTGATGCTGCTCGATGCTCTGTTTACTCACTCGCCGGACGAGCCGGAAACGATGGTTCAGGGTTCCCCATCGGTAGTGGTTGCCAGGCAATGAACCAGCACCTTGCGCGTGTTCCCGACCTGGAAGATCCGACGCCGCCGGCACTTCTTGGCTGGGACGACTTTGTATTGGCCACGACCGCCGATGCGCGCTGTCGTGCCTGGCTGAGCTGGGTGTGCGGGCAGATTCCTGGCGCCCGCGTGGCGGCGGTGCTGGTCGAAAGTTTGGAGGCGCATACCTACGTGCCGATGGCGGTATGGCCGGATGCGATGCAGGGTCTTGGCCGCCTGGCGGAGGTGGCCGAGCTGGCCTTGCGTGAGAAGCGCGGCATCATTCGGCCCGCGCCACCGCCGGCTGACTTGGCAGACGCCGCGGTTGCTGCGGACTCTTTCCATGCTACGCACTTGGCCTATCCCCTGATGCTCGATCAGCGCGAGGCCGGGGTCGTGGCTTTGGAGGTGGTCTGCGCCGACAGCGACGTGGCGTCGGCCATGCGCGAAATCCACTGGGGCAGTGCCTGGCTGACCAATCTGCTGGCGGGGCGCGAACTGGACGAGGCGATCCGCAGCCGGGATCGCGTCGGATCGGTGCTGGAAGTGATTGCGGTGGCCTTGCGCCACGGCAAATTGCAGCAGGCCATGTTCGAGATGGTGAATGATCTGCGGCAGCAGTTCAGTTGCGCGCGAGTAGCGGTGGGTCTGGTCGACCGTGCACGAGTCAAGCTGGCGGCCTTGTCGGAAGCCGCGACATTCGAGAAGAACACATCGCTGGCCAAGGCCTATGTGCGGGCGATGGAAGAGGCCTACGATCACGGCAAGATCGTGGCGGCCAGCGCACAGTCCGACTCTGATAATTTTCCGGTGCATCGCGAACTGATGGCGATATCGGGTGCGACTTACGCGCTTTCGTTGCCGCTGCTGCTGGGCGCACGTTGCGTTGGCGTGGTGACCCTGGAGCGTGATGACAGGCCATTCGATACCGAAGATCTGGCGTGGCTGGACGCCTTCGCCGGTCTCGTAGCGCCGATTGTCGAACAACGGCGCATTGCGGAACGCCGCGTCATTCCGCGGCTGTATGACGAAGGCAAAGAGGTTCTGGCAAAACTGTTCGGCCCTCGCCACCTGGTATGGAAGGCAGCGACCAGCCTGGTCGTGCTGCTTGTCGCGTTGCTGGTGCTGGTCCCGATCAATTACCGCGTCGGCGCCAAGACGGTGATCGAAGGCGAAGTGCAGCGCGTGGTCGCCGCGCCCTTCGAGGGCTTCATCAGCGCCGGGTATGTGCGGGCGGGCGATATAGTCGAACAGGGCCAGCCGGTGGCGCAACTGGATGATCGTGAATTGCGCATCGAGCAGGAGCGCTGGGCCAGCGAGCGGGACCAGTACGACAGTCGCTTGCGCGAGGCGATGGCCAACCATGACTTGACAGCCGTGCAAGTGCAGGGCGCTCAGTTGCGCCAGGCCGAGGCGCAATTTGCCCTGGTGACCGAGAAGATCCAGCGTGCGCGGCTGGTGGCACCTATCCACGGTATTGTGGTGTCTGGCGATCTCAGCCAGCAGATCGGTGCGCCGGCCGAGGCAGGCAAGAAACTGTTCGAGATTGCCCCGCTGAATAGTTACCGGGTGATCTTGCAGGTCGATGAGCGCGAGATCCGTCACGTGCAAGTGGGGCAGAGCGGGCACCTGGTGATCACCGGCATTGCCGAGGCACCGCTGTCGCTCAAGGTGCAGAAGGTGACCCCCGTGGCGACCGCGCAGGATGGCAAGAATTTCTTTCGTGTCGAGGCCAGCCTCGCCGATGCACTGGAACGCTTGCGGCCCGGTATGGAGGGCGTCAGCAAGATCGAGGTGGGCAGCCATTCGCTGTGGTGGGTAATGACGCACAGCTTTACCGACTGGCTGATTCTTACCGTGTGGACCTGGCTGCCCTAGTGCTGGCCTCGATCCTTACCTGATCCGGCGAGCCATCGATGTCACGCAGCGTTTTTAGTCAATCCTGGCATAGCGTGGCCGACATGAAGCCGCGCCTGATACCGCAGGCGCGCATTCATCGCCATGTGTATCGGGAGCAGGTGTGGTACGTGGTGCAGGACCAGACCGGCGGCCGTTATCATCGGCTTTCGGCCGCTGCCTATGCGCTGGTGCTCGGCATGAACGGCACGCAGACCGTGCAGGCGTTGTGGGAGAAGGCCAACGCCTCGGGTGTGGGCGACGCCTGTACGCAAAACGACGTGGTCGAGCTATTGGTGCAGATGCATGCCGCCGACTTGTTGCAGGCGGATTCCAGTCCGGATTCGGCAACGCTGTTCAAACGCCATCAACAGAAGAAGCGGGCGACCTTGAAGCAATGGCTGTTGAATCCGATGAGTTTGAAGATTCCGCTGGTCGATCCCGACAGCTTTCTGACGCGCTGGGCGCCGTGGCTGGGTTGGTGTTTCGATTGGCGGGGCGCCTTGCTCTGGTTGACCGTGGTCCTGCCGGCGCTGCTTCTGGCGGGAGAGCACTGGAATGAACTGACCAACAACCTGTCCGACCGCGTGCTGTCGTCGAGCAACCTGGCGGTGATGTTCGTCATATTTCCGGTGGTCAAGTTGCTGCATGAATTGGGGCATGCATTCGCCAGCAAGGCGTGGGGCGGGGCGGTCCATGAGATGGGCTTGATGTTTCTGGTCTTTGCGCCGGTGCCGTATGTGGAGGCATCTGCGTCCTCCTCTTTTCCGTCCAAGTACCGGCGCGCACTGGTCGCCGCCGCGGGAATGCTGGTGGAGCTGTTCCTCGCCGCGTTGGCGCTTTATGTCTGGATGCTGACTGAGCCGGGGATCGTTCGCGCCATGGCGTTCAACGTCATGGTGGTGGCGGGCGTATCGACCTTGGTGGTCAATGGCAATCCATTGCTGCGCTATGACGGCTACTACATCCTGACCGACTTGATCGAGATGCCCAATCTGGCGCAACGCGGGCAGAAATATCTGACCTACCTGTGGGATCGCTATGTCTTCCGCGTGCATGATCTCGAAGCACCGCATGAGTCGATCAGCGAGCGGCGCTGGCTGCTGTGGTACACGCCGTTGGCGTGGTGCTACCGAACATTTGTCACGGTATCGATAATTCTTTTCATCGCCGGCGAGTTCTTTATTTTCGGGACACTGCTGGCGCTTTGGGGTGCCTTTACGCTGATCGGCATGCCGCTCTGGAAGGCGTACAAGCACGTCACCAGCGCTCCCAGCCTGCAAAGGCAGCGCGTCCTGGCCGTGCGACTCTCGATCGGACTCATCGCATCCACGCTGCTGATTGCTTTTGTCCTGCCGCTGCCCTTGCGCACGCGTGCCGAGGGCGTGGTGTGGTTGCCGGATCAGTCCATTTTGCGCGCCGGCGGCAACGGATTCTTCCAGCGCTGGCTGGTCGCACCCGGTGCGAAAGTGCAAAAGGGCGCGCCGCTGTTTGTACTTGAAGATGCTCTGCTGGCCACCGAGCTTGATGTCGCGCGCGCAAAGGTTAGCGAGGCCGAGGCCAAGTATCGCGCCGAGCAGTTTGCCAATCCGGTCAAGGCAGTCGTTTCCCTGCGGCAACTGGAGCAGGAGCAAGAGGTCTTGGCCCGAACAGAAGAGCGTGCCGCGAAACTGGTGGGCTATGCCGAGACGGACGGCGTACTGACGGCGTCGCAGCCTCAGGACATGCCGGGCAGGTACTACAAGAAAGGCGAGTTGGTCGGCTATGTGCTCGAACGCAATGCCTTGATCGCCCGCGTCGTGGTGCCGCAAGACGATATCGATCTGGTGCGCAACCGTTTTCGATCCGTGGATTTGCGCCTTGCAGACTGGATAGGGCGGAGTTATCAGGCTGTTCTGGTACGGCAGGCCGCCGGTGGCGTGGAGGAACTGCCCACGGCAGCGCTTGGGCTTCCCGGTGGCGGAGCGATAGCGACGCTGCCCAATGATCCCAATGGGGTGAAGACTATCGGACGGGTGTTCATGCTGGATCTGGGACTACCGGCGGAGATATTGCCGGCCGCTTTTGGTGAGCGGGTGCATGTGCGGTTTGACCACGGTTTCGAGCCGATCGCCTGGCAAGGCTTGCGTCGTTTGCGGCAGCTATTCTTGGGGCGCTTCGGTGTCTGACGTTCGCGCGCTGCTTGTCGGTCGCGACATCCTCGTTGGTGACGGTTGCTACGCCGAGCGTGCCGAACAGCCGGTGATGGAGATCGAGGAGTGGCTGCGGGCGCTGACAGCACGCCTGGCTTTCAGCAGCAAAGGGCAGGGTAATCGGTTCTTGCGGCGGGTCAATGCGCGCGAACCGGAGATGCAACGGCTGGATGCCGATGCGCTGCGGCAAGGGCTGCGTACGGTTGCCCGGCAGATGCAAAGGCGAGGCTTTTGCGATGAACTGATTGCCGAAGCGTTCGCGCTCGTGCGCGAGGCCGGGAGCCGCACGCTCGGCAAGCGCCACTACGATGTGCAACTGCTGGCCGGGCGGACCTTGCTGCGCGGCAAGATCGCCGAAATGGCCACCGGTGAAGGCAAGACCCTGGCCGCCACGCTGGCGGTTTGTACCGCCGCCGCGACCGGCGTGGCGGTGCATGTGGTGACGGTCAACGACTACCTGGCGACGCGCGATGCGGAAGACAACCAGCCGCTCTATGATTTTTTCGGCTTCTCTGTAGGAATCGTGGTGCAGGACATGCCGGTAGAGGACCGGCGCGAGCAGTATGGGCGACAGATTGTCTATGTGTCGAACAAGGAATTGACCTTCGACTATCTGAAGGATCGCATCTCGCTCGGTGCTACCTTGTCCACCCACGTCAAGCTGCGACGCTTGCAAAATTCCCGGCAGGCGCCCGGTTCCATCTTGCGCGGCTTGCACC
>JAXMJU010000226.1:0-15561 GCA_034376265.1 Sulfuritalea sp. | reverse complement strand
CGGAGACCGCCGCGACCGTGACCATCCACAACGTCGGCCCGCGGATCGCCGAAGATTTCATCGAGCGCATTTTCGAATACGGCGTTTCCGACCAGGCCGAGGCCGGCGCCCACGGCAACCGCGGTCAGGGCCTGTTCGTCGCCCGCACCTACATGGCCAAGATGGGCGGCACGGTGGTCGCGCGCAACGAAGACGACGGCGTCAGCTTCGTCCTGACGCTGCAGCGGGCACGGGGCTGAGGCGGTTGCGGCATGGGCGCCACACGCCGCGCATTCTCGACGGCGCCGAGAAGCTCTGCGCGCATCTGGAAACGGTGCGCAGCAAGCGCGGCCGATAATCCTGGATGCTCAGGCCGCGTCTTCCCAAGTGGCCGTGGCGCGTATCACCTCGTCCAGCGAGGTCAGTCCGCGCAAGGCTTTCTTGAGGCCATCGTAACGCAGCGTGTTGAATCCCTGGCGCAGGGCTATGGCCTTGATTTCCTCGTAATCGCGTTCGCGCAGCACGGCTTCGCGGATCTGCGGTGTGATCCTGAGATATTCATGAATGCCGATTCGCCCGGAATAACCCGTCTTGCCGCAGCGCTCGCAGCCTTCGCCGTGATAGAAAACCGGCAGCGCGGCCGTTTCACGCCAGAAGAAATACTGGCGCAGGAGATCAGGCTCGGGCCGATGCTCGGTCTTGCAGTATTCGCACAGTCGCCGCACCAGCCGCTGCCCCAGCACGCCGATGATGGAGGGGGCGACGATGAAACGCTCCACCCCCATTTCCAGCAAGCGCGTGGTGGCCTGGATGGCGTCATTGGTGTGCAGCGTGGTCAGCACCAGATGCCCGGTCAGTGCGGCCTGGGCGGCGATGCGCGCGGTCTCGGTGTCGCGGATCTCACCCACCAGAATGGCGTCCGGGTCCTGGCGCAATACCGCGCGCAACACCGCCTGGAAGCTGCGTCCGGCCTTGTCGTTGACCATCACCTGGTTCAGGCTGGGCACGTCGTATTCCACCGGATCTTCGATGGTGATGATATTGATCTCGGGTGTATTGATATAGTTGAGCGCGGCATACAGCGTGGAACTCTTGCCGGAACCGGTGGGACCGGTGACGAACAGCATGCCCTGCGGCTGCTTCAGGGTGGCCTTGAACGGACGCAGTATTTCCGGCGAAAAATCCAGCTTGTCCAGATTGAGCGCGGCGCTGGTGTAGAGCGAGCCGAGTATCCGCATCACCACCTTTTCCCCGTACATCACCGGCAGGCTGGAAACACGCAGGTCCAGAGTCTTCGTCGGCAACGGAAAACTCAAGCGGCCATCCTGGGGACGCCGCCGTTCGGTGATGTCCATCTGCGCCATGATCTTGTAACGCGAAGCCAGCGGCAGGGCCATTTCCACCGGCAGAAACAGCTTGTCGGCCAGCACGCCGTCGATGCGGAAGCGCACTACCACCTCGTTTTTTTTCGGCTCGATATGGATGTCCGACGCGCGTTCCTTCAGTGCCAGCAGGATGATCGAATCCGACAGCGCCACCAGCGGCCTGGATTCGACCAACTGCGTCAGCTTGGCCTCGCTGAAGTTTCCCGGCAGGAAGGGGGTCAGATCGAGCTTGGCCACCAGCGCATCGACGTTGGCGGTCGACTGATAGCTGACCTTGATGGCGGAATTGATCTCGTCACGGAAACAAAACACCGGGCTGACCGGCTTCATCATCAGCTTGGACAACTCCGTGACGGCCTTGGCGTCGTCCGGGCGCACCATGCCCACCGTCACCGCCTCGCCCATCTGATAGAGCGGTATGGCCTGGAGGCGTTCGGCCAGATCGCCGGGCAGCAGGGCCAGCGCTTCCTGCTGAAACAGCGTCTTGCTCAGGTTGACATAGGTGTGGCCGATCTGCGTCGCCAGCAATTCGCCTGCGCTGTCGCGATCCAGATAGCCATCCGTGATGATGAATTGCACGAACTCGATGGCGTCGCCGTTGGCGGCCTTGAGCATGGCTGCCAGGGTGGTCGCGGGAATTCGAGCCTTTTCCCGGAGGCTTGCGATCAGGGCTTCGGTCAGTTCGATCATCAGAATTTCTTCCTGCGCTTGGCCAGCAGTTTGCGTATGTCGTCCTGGGTGACGCGCGCCTTGTGCGTCGTTTCGAGAAACTTGTTTTCCTCGGCCGCCTGCGCCGCCAGGCGCTCCAGGTCGAAGCGCTGGTCGGCATCCATCACGGCGCGCTGCGGCACTGCATCCGTCGCCGTTACCAGCGCGGCGCCGCAACGTCCGCAATAGGCATCATTCACCGCAGCGATGAAGCCGCAGCGGCAGCGCGCGTGGGGCAAGGGTTCGCCGCAGGTGCCGCAAACGGCGTAACCGGGCGGATTGGAATGGGAGCAGCTCACGATTCCGCCGCCCGAATGTCGGCCAGATACTCGCCCCAGGTCTCACCGATCATCTTGGCCAAGTCGTCGGCGGGTATGTTCTTCAGGATGTAATTGCGCGCGCCATTGTCGATGCATTCCTTCACCACGTCGATCGCGTTGAGGGAAGTCATCATGATTACCAGCGCTTTCGGATTCAGCGCCACGATCTGCTTTAACGCGCTGATGCCATCCAGTTTGGGCATGTTGATGTCGAGCATCGTGATGTCGGGGGACAACTGCCGGTAAAGTTCCAGCGCCTGTATTCCGTCCGCGGCCTCGCCGACGACTTCCGCCCCCAAACCCGAGACGATCAGGCGGATCAGGCTGCGGATATGACGTTCGTCATCCACGATCAGTACGCGAACCTTGCGTTTTTCGCCGGTCTCGTTCATGTACTGCCTCCACTCAGGTCAATAACAGCTTGCGCTGATAGGTCAGCGGCAGGGGAAGATTCCCTGCCCCAATTCTTGTCCAAGGCGCGCAACTTCGCCAGTATCCTGCCGGAAATATCGCCCACGGCGGCAATTTCGTCCAGCGCGCCAATTTCTGCCGCTTCGCGCGGCATCCCATAAACCACGCAGGAAGCCTGATCCTGACCGATGGTCCAGGCACCAGCCTGGCGCATGGCCAGCAAGCCCTGTGCGCCGTCCTTGCCCATGCCGGTAAGGATCACGCCGAGGCCGTGCGACCCGACCTGGTCGGCGATCGAGCGGAACAGCACATCGACGGCGGGTCGATGGCGATTCACCGGTTCCTCGCGCGACAGTTGCAGAACAAAACCGTCACCGTTTTTCCTCACCCGCAGGTGCGAATGTCCCGGTGCCAGATACGCCGTGCCGGCCTGCAGGCGCTCGCCGCCCCGGGCTTCGACTACCGTCAGTTTCGACAGGCTGTCGAGGCGCTGGGCAAAGGACGGCGTATAGGCTTCCGGCATGTGCTGGACCATGACGATGGGCGGCATGTCCTCCGGCAGGGAACAAAGTATTTCCTTGATTGCCTCGGTGCCACCCGTGGAGGCGCCGATCGCAATGACTGTCTGTGCCAGCAGGCGCGGCGAGAATGCGCCCCTGGGCTGCGTAAAAGTTGGCGCTGGCGAGACGGCGACGCGCGCCACCGATCTCAGGCGTGCGCGGCTCGCGCTGCGGATCTTGTCGCGAATATCCTCGGCGTAGTCCTGCAGCATGGAGATATGCTCCGCCCGTGGCTTGGCCACGAAGTCAACGGCACCCAGCTCGAGCGCCCGCAGGGCGGCCTCGGAGCCGGCCTGCGTAAGAACGGAAATCATGATCACCGGCATGGGCCGCAAACGCATCAGGCGGTCAAGGAACTCGAGGCCATCCATGCGCGGCATTTCGATGTCGAGCGTCAATACGTCAGGTTTCAGCGCCTTGATCATTTCGCGCGCGGCGATCGGGTCAGGCGCCGCACCCACCACCTCGAGATCGGCGGCGCCGTCGATGATCTCGGTCAGCAGCGCGCGCATCAGCGCGGAATCATCGATGACGAGAACCTTGATCGGCATGATTCAGAACAACTCGATTTCGCCGGCGATTGGCGCTTGGGTCAGGCGCGTCGCGTATTCGCGTTCGCGTCGCTGCACGGTGTCGTTGTGCAACTGCTTCAGCGTCTTGACCAGGACGCGGCCGGTGGCCGGAAAGAAATACACCTTGCGCGGGTACACGTCGAGCAGATCCTGCGCGGCGACGTAGATCCCTTCGGTATGGAGGAACTCGAGCACGAAGCTGGAATTGCGTTCGCCGACGTTGGAGCTGGAAAGGCTGGCCATCACCCGGCCGCCGCCAAACACCTTGGCCTCCAGGCCGCCGCGGCGAGCGCCGAGCTTGAACAGGTGGTTGATCAGGATCTCCATGGCGTAGGTACCGTAACGCGCCGAAGCCGAGTAGGGAGATTGCTCCGCACAATCGGCCAGCATGAAATGATTCATGCCGCCGATGCCTGTCTCCCGGTCGCGGATGCAGGCCGAGACGCAGGAGCCGAGCACCGTGACCAGCACCATGTCGGCGCTCGTCACGAAATATTCGCCGGGCAACACCTTGACCGCCTCGGTGCCGAAGATCGGGTCGAAGTAGAGGTTGCTGGCCAGTTGCTCGGCGAATCCGGCGTCCATGCTCATGTCTTCGCCATGGCCGCCGACGGGTTCCGGTCGGCCCGCGCGTACACCGTCCGTCCGAGTGGGCGGAACAGGTCGCCGGCATTCAGGAAGTTCTCGGACGGGCCGGAAAACAGCAGGCCATCGCCGCACAGCAGGGGCGCGAACTTTTTCAGGATGGCGTATTGCGTCGCCTTGTCGAAATAGATCATGACATTGCGACAGAAGATGGCGTCGAAGGGGCCGCGCAAGGGCAGCCGCGCATCGAGCAGGTTGATGCGGGTGAAGCGGACCAGCTGCTGCAATTCCGGCCGCACCCGCGCATAGCCGGCCTGCGCGCCCCGGCCCTTGAGGAAAAAGCGGCGCAAGCGCTTGGCGCTGAGTTTTTCCACCCGGTCGATGGGATACACACCTTGCTCCGCTATCGCCAGTACCTGGGTATCGATATCGCTGGCGATGATCGATACCGGCGGCGTCAGGGTGTCGAAGGCCTCGCACGCGGTTATGGCAATGCTGTAGGCTTCCTCGCCGCTCGCCGCCGCCGCACACCAGATGCGCAGCGGACGGCTTTTCGCCTGATGCAAGTGGCGCAGCAGAATATCGAAATGATGTGCATCGCGAAAAAACGAAGTCAGATTGGTGGTCAGCGAATTGACGAAGGTTTCCCATTCTGTTTCGTCGCCGCCCTCCAACTGCGCCAGATACTGCGCGAAGCTGCCGTAGCCAAGCGCTCGCACCCGCCGCACCAGTCGCCCGTAGACCAATTCCTGCTTGATCGGCCCTAGGGAAATGCCAGCGTGCTTGTAGATCAGCGCGCGCACCCGTTCGAAATCGGCAGGCGTAAATTCGAACTCGCGGCGCTGTTGCTCCGCTTCAGGAATCCCAGGTCCGGTGCCGGAAGGCCGCCCCCGGCCGGCGCCAAGCCGCGCGCCCGGCTTTCGTTGATCGTTCGCGCCCTGTGCGCCGAACATCAGAACTCTTCCCACTCATCGCCTGCGTCAGCGAACGGGGCGCGGGCCAATTTTCTGGGTGCCGCCGGATTGGCCCGCGGACGGCCGCCGGCCAGCTGTCGCGGCGTGACATCGCGCAGCGTCGGCGACGGCACCATGTGGCCGTTGCCGTTGCCGTTGCCGTCGCCCAGCCTGAACATGCTCACCGTCTGCACCAGGCCGCGTGCCTGGTCTTCCAGGCTCTCTGCCGCCGCCGCCGCCTGTTCCACCAGCGCCGCGTTTTGCTGCGTGACTTCATCCATCTGCGCCACCGCCTGCGTCACCTGGTCAATGCCACTGCTTTGCTCGCGACTTGCGTTCGCAATTTCCGTGACCAGGTTGGCGACCAGATCAAAGCTGGTCACCACGTCGTCCATGGTCTCGCCGGCTTCCCGCACCAGTCGGGTGCCACTGTCCACCTTGACCGCCGATTCGGCCATCAGTGCCTTGATCTCCTTGGCTGCCGCTGCGCTACGCGCCGCCAGGCTGCGCACCTCCGTCGCCACGACGGCAAAGCCACGGCCCTGTTCCCCCGCTCGCGCCGCTTCCACGGCGGCGTTCAAGGCAAGGATATTGGTCTGGAAGGCGATGGTGTCGATCACTCCTATGATGTCGGCAACTTTCCTCGAACTGGTCTGGATGCCGCTCATGGTGTCCACGACCTGCTTGACCACCTCCTTGCCCCGCGTCGCGATCTGGTTCGAGTTCTTTGCCAGATCGTTGGCCTGCCTGGAGCTTGCGGCATTGCTGCGCACCGCGGCGTTGATCTCTTCCATCGAGCTTGCCGTCTCTTCCAGGCTGCTGGCCTGTTCTTCGGTGCGGCTCGACAAATCCTCGTTGCCGGCGGCAATTTCCTGCGCCGCAATGTCGATGGCGGCTGTGGCCTCCTTGATGCGCCCGACCACGTCGCGCAGGCGCTCAATGGTGGTGTTGGTATCGTCTTTCAACTGGCCGAAGATGCCCTGGTAATCGGCGTCGATTTTCTGGGTCAGGTCACCCGCAGCCACCAGTTGCAGAATCCGTGCAACGTCGGAGAGTCCTTTCTGGGTGACTTCGGACAACTGGTTGAGACCTTCTGCCAGTTGTTTGAAGAAGCCCTGCTTGCCGTCCAGGCTGAGGCGCATCAGGAAGTCGCCGTGCGAGGCGGCAACCACCATGCTTGCCACTTCCTGCTCGACCCGTACGGTGTTGGTGCGGTCGCGCCATTCGGCCACGGTTCCCAGCCGCTCGCCGCGCTCGTTGATCACCGGACTCACCGTGACGCGCATGTGGCGGACGCCGATGTCCAGATTCACGGTACTGCTGACGCTCAGTTCGGCCAGCAGCTTGGCCTGGAGCGCCGGACTCCTGTGATAGTTGTCGATGCAAGCCCCGACGACGTGTTCGGCGTCGAAGTGAGGCATGACCGCCTTGACATCCGCCTCGGCCGCCTTGAGGCCGCGCTTTACCGCGTGATTGGCGTAGATGATCTTGCCTTCGCAGTTGGTGATCATCACGCCGGTCGAGACGTGGTCAAGCGCGATCTTGATGCGCGTCATTTCGTCGGCGAGGCGCTTCGTCTCCATGACCTCGAATCCGAGCCGTGTTTGCATCGACTGCAGGCCCTGCAAGGTTTTGCCGAGCTCATCGTTGCGACTGACATCGACCATGCTTCCGTAATTGCCTTGCGCCACGCTGTCGAGTGTCTCCATCACCAAGGACAGCGGACGGGTGATCGAGCGGATCAGCATCAACGCAAGAAAGATCGCCATGCCGGTGATGCCAAGCACGACGACGATGGTGACCAGGCGAATCAGCTCGTACTCCGACTGCGACTCGGTAAATTGCTCGCGACCGCGCTCGGTGTGGCGTCTGAAGATAACGTCGGCCTTGGCCGATGCATCCGCATACAGCGGATTGATCGTCTGCAGCAACAGCACGGTGGCTGTATCGAAAGAACCATTCTGCTGCGCCTGGAGGGCGGGTAGCAAACCTTCCTGGATGTACTTCCTCCATGCGACGGCATACACCTCGACGTCCTTGCGGTGGCTGTCGCTGAGGATGGTCCTCTGGTAGTCCTCCCATAGCGCGGTGATCTCCCGGATATCCTTCTTCACCAGGTCATGCTGCTCCGCCATCGGGTGCTCGCGCATGGCGGCGGAGTGCGGATTGGTCGGGTCGTGCTGCATCGCGAGCATGATCTGCGCGCGATCATCAGCCATCAGCTTACCGATGCGCCCGACGATGCGTACGGGTTCCATTCGATGCTGATAGATTCCGCCGATCGCGTCGTTGGTGCGTGATACCGCGAGGATGCCCAGGATCCCCTGCACGATCAGCGCTATTGCCAGGAAGCCGAGCACCAGGCCCATTTTCAAACTGATTGGCTTGTTCTGCCATATCGGCCCGCGACCCTTGACCGTCGCACCGTAACGGAAGCGCAGTTTGCCCTGGCGTTTTTCGCGGAACTGGCGGTAGGTGGCCTCATGCGCCGCTATCGCCTCGCGCTCAGCCTTCCGCCTCACCGAAACATAACCGGTGACCTGACCATGCTCCCAAACCGGCGTGGTGTTGGCCAACACCCAATAGTAGTCGCCGTTCTTGCTGCGGTTCTTGATGTAGCCGGTCCATGGGCGTCCTTTCTTGAGCGTGCGCCACAAATCCTCGAAGGCCTCCTCGGGCATGTCCGGATGACGCACGATGTTGTGCGGCTGTCCCACCAGTTCGCTCTCACTGAACCCGCTGATGTCAATGAAATCCCTGTTGGCATAGGTAATCTGGCCGTTGAGATCGGTCTTCGACACGATCAGCGTGGTGTCGGTCAGCATGATTTCGTTTTGTGTCACGGGCTGGTTGCTTCTCATTGTTCTTGCTCCTGTCGAGGCGCGGCGGCTATTGTGCGGGTTCGGCGGCGTCGACCAATGCCATCTCGGGAGACAGCATCAGCCGCTCTATGTCGATCACGATGAGCATGCGCTCGGCGAGGGCGCACAGGCCGCTGATGTATCGGGTGTCGACCGTCGCGGCGAAATCGGGCGCGGGACGAATCTGTTGTTTGCTCAGCTTGAGTACATCGGACACGCTATCGACCACGATGCCGACCACGCGCGATCCGATATTCAGGATGATCACCACCGTGAAGGGGGTGTACTCGATCCGGCCAATGTTGAACTTGATGCGCAGATCGACGATCGGCGCGATGACGCCGCGCAGGTTGATCACGCCCTTGAGAAAGTCGGGCGCATTGGCAATCGTGGTGGGAGGCTCATAGCCGCGAATTTCCTGCACCTTGAGGATATCGATCGCATACTCCTCCGGCCCCAGGGTGAAGCTCAGATATTCATCGGCGTCACGATCTTCGTCGCCGGCCTCGTGGTCCGTGGCCGCATGTTGCTGCACCATTGTCGTTTCTCGCTTCCTTTGCGCCGGATTGCCCCGGGTTTGCTTCAAGCCGCCTCGGGCAGGGCGCCTTTCGCCATCTGCACCAGCGCCGCCACATCCAGAATCAGCGCTACGTGACCATCGCCCATGATCGTTGCGGCGGCTATGCCGGGAACCTTGCGGTAATTCGATTCCAGGCTCTTGATCACCACCGGCTGCTGGCCGAGCAGGGCATCGACCAACAGCGCCGCCCGTATCCCGTCGGCTTCGAGCACCACCATGATGCCCTCATCGAGCCGGGTTTTACTGCCGGGGATGCTGAAAAGTTCGTACAAGGCCACCACCGGCAGGTATTCGCCGCGCACCTGGACCAAGCGTTCGACACCCGACACGCTCTTGATCGTTGCACATTCGACCTGCAATGATTCGATGACATAGCCGAGCGGAATGATGTAGGTCTCGTCGCCGACGGCGACCGACATGCCGTCGAGGATTGCCAGCGTCAGCGGCAGGCGCACGGTCATGCGGGTGCCGCTGCCGGTGATCGACTCGATCTCGACGCGTCCGCCCATGGCGGTGATGTTGCGCTTGACCACATCCATGCCGACGCCGCGCCCGGAAACTTCGGTGACCACCTCGGCGGTGGAAAATCCCGGCTCGAAAATCAGCAGCCAAACCTCGCCGTCGTTCATCTGCTCATCCACCGGCAGGCCTCTTTCGCGGGCCTTGGCCAGAATCCGCGGGCGATCGAGCCCCGCACCGTCGTCACCCACCTCGATGACTATGCTGCCACCCTGGTGATAGGCCGTGAGCGTAATGGTCCCGGTCGGCGGCTTGCCACGGGCGCTGCGTCGCGCCGGCATTTCGATGCCGTGATCGATGCTGTTGCGGATCAGGTGGGTCAGCGGATCGCTGATGCGCTCGATCAGGCCCTTGTCGAGTTCCGTGCCTTCGCCAATGGTCCTGAGTTCGATCTGCTTGCCCAGCTTCTGCGCAAGGTCGCGGACCAGTCGCGGAAAGCGCGAGAACACCACCGAGATCGGCATCATGCGGATCGACATCACGGCCTCCTGCATGTCGCGCGTGTTGCGCTCCAACTGGGCCAGCCCGGCGTGCAGACGCTCGAATTCGACCGGATCGAGCGCGGCGGCCGACTGCGCCAGCATGGATTGGGTAATCACCAGTTCGCCGACCAGATTGACCAGTTGATCAACCTTGTCCACATCGACACGGATCGAACTATCCGCCGTGGCGGCCGGCCTCGGCGCGGAACGTCTTTCCGGCCCGGACCATGCCGGCATTGCCGCAACGTCGGCCGCGGCTGCAAGAGTTGGCGCTGGCGGCACGGTGTCGAACAAGCCATAGGCGCCATCGCCATCGTTTGCGTCCAGGGCTGCGGCGTCCGCCGCGCCGATGCGGATGCTGTCGCTGCGAGCGATAAATTCCAGCATGTCGCGCACGATCTTCGGATCGGCCCCGGCGCCGATACTCAGGCGCCAGCGTGGGGCGATCGCGCTGGCACGCTCGATCACGGTCACCGCCCAGCGCCGACCCAGTTCGGCCAGCAGGTTGTCGATTGCCCGGGTGGCCGCTTCCGCATCCAGGTCGAGCACGAAGCTGACTTCCAGTTGCGCTGGCGATGACTCCGCGGAAGTTGGTTCCGGCGCGGCCACGCGCGCGGGATCGGGCGCCGGATTGGGCGCGGCGGGGACGGCGGGCAACGGCGCGCTGACGGTCAGCGTCGAAAGACGACGGCATAGCGCCGCTACTGGCGCCGGATCCGCCGTGGCGTGGTCGCGGTGCGCCGCAAGCAAAGTCTTGAGGACGTCATCGGCGGTAAGAAATGCATCGATCATTTCCGGACGGATGGCCAGGGTACCCTTGCGGATACGGTCAAGCAGTCCTTCGAGAATATGGGTGACTTCGCCCAGATCGGTAAATCCGAAGGTGCCGGCCGAGCCCTTGATCGAATGCGCGGCGCGAAAAATGGCGTTGAGCTGCTCGCCATCCGGAGCGTCGACATTCAGCCCCAGCAACAGGGATTCCATGCTGTCCAGGTGTTCCTGAGCTTCCTCGAAGAACACCTGGTAGAACTGGCTCATGTCGATCGACATGCTGCCCCCGCTCGCCGTGCCTTAACCGATGACCTTCTTCACCACTTCGACCAGCTTTTCCGGGTCGAAGGGTTTGACCAGCCAGCCCGTGGCGCCCGCGGCCTTGCCTTGTGCCTTCATTTCGTCCGACGATTCGGTGGTCAGGATCAGGATCGGCGTGGTCGCATACCGGGGCAATGCGCGCAGGCTCCTGATCAGAGCCAGTCCGTCCATGCGCGGCATGTTCAGGTCGGTGAGGATCAGGTTGAAACTCCGTGTCCCGGCTTTGTCCAGCCCATCCACGCCATCGACGGCTTCGACGACTTCATAGCCGGAATTCTGCAGGGTAAAGGCAACCATCTGCCGAATTGAGGTCGAATCATCGACGGCGAGTATGGTTTTTGACATATGAATTTCCTTCAGCGACATGCCGGCAGGTTACATCAAATCCGTCGGGCTCCGTTCCGCCATTTCGCAACGATTGCGGCCGCTTTCCTTGGCGCGGTAGAGCGCTGCGTCGGCGTCGCGAAACAGCATGGCCGGGGTACCCTTTACGGATTCACGCCGGCCCCCGCCGACGGATACCGTGACAATACCCCACTCGGCATTTCGCTCATGCGGCAACCGCAATTGGCGTACCGCGTCGATCGCCCGCGAGGCCACCGCCGCATAGGCCGCGGGCGACACCCAAGGCAACACGACGGCAAATTCCTCGCCGCCATAACGTGCGACGAAGGCATCCCGGGTCAAGCCTTCGGCGTTGGCTTCGGTGATCACCGACTCGGCGGCATTGGCGATGGCGCGCAGACAGTCGTCGCCGGCCTGGTGGCCGTAGTGGTCGTTGTACTTCTTGAAATTGTCGACGTCCAGCATAAGCAGGGCGAAGGGAGCCTGGTTGCGCGCGCACTGCTCCCATGCCAGGTCGACGTTGATATCCATCCAGCGACGATTGAACAAGCCGGTCAGGCCGTCGCGGCTGGCCTGTTGTTCCAGCTTGAGATTGGCCACCGACAGCAGCCGGCGCATTTCCGCAATGCGCGTCATGGCCTTCATTTTCGCGTGCAGAACCTCTTCCGACAGGCCCTTGACCAGGAAATCGTCACCACCTGCCTCGATTGCGGCGACCAGATTTTCCATCGAATCGGATGCCGTCAGAAAAATGATCGGCGTCCATGCCCACTTCTGCGTTGCCTCGAAAGCGCGGATCCGGTTGGTGGCTTCGAATCCGTTCATCACCGGCATCTCGATGTCCATCAAGACCAGGTCCGGCGGCGACTCGCGAAATCTGTCGAAGGCGACCTGGCCGTTCTCCGCAAGATCCACTTCGTGACCAAATGACATAAGGCGCGCGGCCATTATGGCGGCGACCGCGCGACTGTCGTCGACCAGCAGTATCTTCATCTGCCTGATGTGCGGCACGTCAATTTCATCCCCGCGGCGCCGGCCCGCGGGCCGGCTGCGCGTCGCGCCCGCGAAACGCCATGGCCATTTCGAAGGCGGCGCGGGTGAAGCTCAGCACCTCGGCGAATTCCTTGTCGGAAAGCTTGCGCGCGTCGTCGTCGGCGCGGTAGATATTGGCGAACTCGCGCTCGCGCGCCGACTGGATCAGCAGCTTGCCGACGCCCAGGTTTTCCAGGCTGCGCCACAGGTCGGGATTGGAACTGCGGGTGAACTTCATGACGAAGCCGACCGGGTCGTTGCGGCCGAGCACCGCCGCCAGACGCAGGATGATTTCGAAGGGGACCGCGATGCGGCCGTTTTCCCAGGCCTCGATCAGCGAGGGATCCTTGAGGTTGATCGCCGCGCCGACCTCGGCGACGGTCAGGCCGGTGGCCTTGCGCAGGCGGCGCAGGGTCGCTCCGGTGCGGGTCCACACACCGGGTTCGGACAAGCCCGGCAGCAAGGCCTTGAGCAGGTCGCCGGCGGCTTCCAGGGTCTTGCCCTTGCCCAGCGCCCGGGCCACTTCGCTCGCCGTCTGCAAACTGGCCGCGGCGCCTACCGTGGCGGCGCCGATGTCGAGCACGCGGCCGGCCATCGCGCGCATCTGTTCCACCAGGCCGGATTCCGTCTCTGCGGCCACCGGCGGCTTCGTCGCGCGTCTGGCCGGTGTCCGTTTCCTGGTCGCGGTCTTGCGCTGGGGAGTGGCGGCGCCGGTCATCGCATCGGCTTTGGCTTGGGCGGCGCCGCGCCGGATTACTTGCCCTGGATGCGCTGGCGCGACTCGTGCCGCTCCTGCGCCTCGATCGAATAGATCGTGGTCGGGCGTGCCAGCAGGCGGCGCAAGCCGATCGGGTCGCCGGTCTCGTCGCAAAAGCCGAAGGTGCCGTTGTCGATGCGCCGCAGCGCCGCGTCGACCCGCGGCAGCATCTTGCGTTCGCGGTCGCGAATGCGCAGTTCGATGGAGTTCTCTTCCTCGATGGTGGCGCGGTCGTTGGGGTCCGCCTCGGCCTCGCCATCGCGCAGATGATCGATGGTCATCGAGGCGTTGTCGATCAGGTCCTGGCGCTGCCTGCGCAGCAAGTCACGGAAGAAGGCCAACTGCTCGGCGTTCATGTAGGAACTGCTGGGCATCGCCAGCAGGGCTTTTTCGCTGAGAGGTTTGGTCATGGTAGCCATGGCTTGTGGTCCTGGGTTTCTGTTCGGAGGGCGGCGGCAAGCTGAGGATGCCGCCCGCCAATATACCGCTGGTGGTCAGGCCGGGGGCAATTCATTTTCCCCTGCGGCATGTCGATACTAACCACTATATCGAAAGACCGGGCGAGCGTCGGGGGAATCTTGCCCGGTAGCCGCCCGAGGCCGGATTCTGCGCCTTTTGCGGGCATGGAGGAAGCGAACAATCGGGATTGTGCAAGTTGCCGAATGATCTATGCTTTGGTTAAAAGCGGTCGGCACAGGGAGGTCGACATGACATACCAAATCACATGGGAAGAGCGGGGCGTCTACAAGCGGTTCCAGGGTTTCGTTTCGTTCCAGGAATACTCGAGAACCCAGGAATTGGTGCTGGGCGATGCCCGCGCCGACGATATCCGCTACATCATCAACGACCTTCTTGATGTGGAAGGCTATACCGTCACGACGGACCAGGCGGAATACCTTGCCGCGTTCAACCGCGGCTCCAGCTTCTCCAATCCGCGAATTCGCATCGCCTACGTCACCCGGGATCTGAAACTCATATGGCTGATGAAGGCCGCCGCGGTTTTTTCGTCCTACAGCGTGAAGGATTTTCCGACGCTCGAAGCGGCGCGGGAGTGGGTGGCGACGGAATCCTGATACTCGGTAGCGGATTGCCGCCGATTGCCGCCGTTTGCGCCGGTCTGCGTTGCGTCGGCGCCCGATTTTCAACTCGGTTTTCCACCCTGTTCGCGGCACATTTCGCCGTGTCGCCAGCGCCAACTTTCCGGCGCGCGCCAAAGCGCCGGTCGCAGGCAGCGGCGAAGCCGCTCAGGGCAGGAACAGCCGCGCGCTCGCTACGGGGTTGGACGGGAAATACAAATGCATGTAGGAGGCGGTGAGGCGGCCGCTGCGGTAGATCGCCTCGCCTTGGCGGCCGTAGGGCGTGCGGGCGTGCAGCAGCGGCGCGAGGGCGGTTTCGCTGCGCGAGTGGTGGAAGGTATGGCCGCGCAGGCGGCCCTCCGGCAGGTCGGCCTGCTGCAGGCCGAGGGCGGCGAGGCGCGCCTGCATGCGCGTGGCGCCGGGCAGCAGGCCGGCCATGGCGTGGCTGACGCCGTGCGGGTCGACGAGTTGTGCGAACAGGCACATCATGCCGCCGCACTCGGCGAGCAAGGGCTTGCCGAGTGCGGCGTGGGCGCGCAGCTGCTGCCACAGCCCGCCCGCGCCGAGGCGCTCGGCATGCAGTTCGGGGTAGCCACCCGGCAGCCAGACGGCATCGCAGGCGGGCAGCGGCTCACCCGCCAGCGGCGAGAAGAAGGCGAGTGTCGCGCCGAGTTCGCCCAGGGTGTCGAGATTCGCCGGATAGATGAAGCCGAAGGCGGCGTCGCGCGCGATGGCGATGGTCTTGCCGGCGAGCAGGGGTTCAAGAGTTGGCGCTGGCGACACGGCGAAGTCGACGCCGGGCGGCAGGTCGGCCGCCGCGCTGGCCGCGATGTGATCCGCGAGCAGGTCGAGGCGCTGTTCCAGGTCGGCGATCTCGGCGGCCTGCAGCAGGCCGAGGTGGCGCTCGGGCAGCGCGGCGCCGGCATCGCCCGGCAGGGCGCCGAACCAGCCCATGCCGGGCGGCAGGCTGGCCTTGAGCAGGGCAGCGTGATGCGCGCTGCCGACCCGGTTGGCGAGCACGCCGGCGAAAGGCAGGCCGTGGCGGTAGCTGGCGAGGCCGTGGGCCACGGCGCCGAAGGTCTGGGCCATGGCCGCGGCGTCGATCAGGCCCAGCACCGGGATGCCGAAACGGCAGGCGATGTCGGCCGCCGAGGGATTGCCGTCGTAAAGGCCCATGACGCCCTCGACCAGGATCAGGTCGGCCGTCGCCGCGGCAGCGGCGAGACGCCGCGCCGCATCCACTTCGCCGCACATGCCGAGGTCGAGGTTGTACACCGCGGCGCCGCTGGCGACGGCAAGTATCTGCGGATCGAGAAAATCCGGACCGCACTTGAAGACGCGCAC
>JAXMJU010000225.1:0-6210 GCA_034376265.1 Sulfuritalea sp. | reverse complement strand
CTTCCGTGCTGGAGCTTGGCTACTTCGTTCATATGGATTTCCTTCTTTCAGGCATCACACACTTCGAGTACGACGGACATCGCGGTGTCGCCCGCGGCGCAGCCGGTGAACAGGCCGAAGCCGCCGCCCTTGAGGGCCAGTTCCTCGATCAGCTCGATGATGGCACGGGTGCCCATCGGCGCCTGCGGATGGCCCCAGACCAGCGAGCAACCGTAGTTGTTCATGGTCTTCAGGTCGCAGCCAGTCTCTTTGGCGAAGAACAGGTCGTTCACCGCAAACGGGTTGTGGGTCTTGATCGCCTTCATGTCGGCAACCTTCTTGCCGGCCTGCGCCAGCGCGCGCTGTGCGGCGGGCAGCATGGCTTCCGGCATGTAGGCCAGTGGCACGCGGGCGAGGCCGAAGCCATGCAGGCGCACGGCGATCTTCGGATCGGTGGAGAGTTCGCGCGCCTTTTCACGCGTGGTGACGATGATCGCCGCGTTGCCGTCGGCCGGATGGGTTTGGCCGCCGTAGGTCACGCTACCGCCCTCCATCACCGGCTTCAGCTTGGCCAGGCCGTCGGCGGTCGATTGCGAAACGCCTTCGTCGCCGGCCATGGTGCTGGCGGTCTTCTTGAAGTTGGGCGCCGGCACTTCGAAGGGTAGCGTCATGTAGCGGCGCAAAAAGGCCGAATCGTTCTCCAGCGCCTGGCGGTACTGCTCCTCGCGGCGCAGCACCAGTTCGTGCTGTTCGGCGGTGCCGATGCCATGTTTCTTGGCGACGTTTTCCGCGGTCTGCAGCATGGCGTGGCCGCCCAGCGGATCGCAGCCGAAATTGTCCATGACCCAGTCCTCGGCCATGCCGGTGCCGCCGGGGCCGCGCGGATTCGGGTAGTAGAGGTGGGGGCCGTTCGAGGTGCGGTCGCAATTGATGGCCAGCGCGGTGGTGGCCATGCCGGTCTCGATTTCCTGCGTTGCCGCGAGCAGCGTGCGCACGCCCGTGGCGCAGGCCTGCATCAGGGTCGGGCCGCCGGCCTGGCTGGCGCCGATCATGCCGGTGAGCCAGGGCAGGCCGTAGAAGGAATACTTTTGCGGCACGGAGAAGCCGAGCGCGCCGTAGTCGAAGCACTTCGGGTCGATCTTGCGCTTGGCCAGTTCCAGCTTCGCCACGTGGGCGGCGAATTCGATGCTGTGCAGGTTGGCGAAGCTGCCCTGCCAGCGGGCGAAGGGCGTGCTCCAATAAGCGCCGTAGGGAATTTCTGCTTTGTAGGTCATGTCGCTGGTCCGTTTATGCTGATATCGGGGACGCCGGGCGGCGTCCTGCCGCCGCGCCGGTGATCGCTGGGGAAGGGCGGTCTTAGCGCACCGAGGCGGTTTGTTCCGCCTCCTTCTCCTGATCGATCTCTTCAATGGCCGTGATGAGAAAGTGCTTGGCCGCTTCGAGGTGCTTGTGCATCGCCGCGGCAGCGGCATCCGGATCCCGTTTCTTGAATGCGGCATGAATGTTCTTCATACCGGTCAGCGCCGTCTTGCGGGCGCTCGCGTCGCCCAGGGTCAGCACCCGCAGGAAGCGCACATGGCCCACATACTGGTCGAGCAGCTTGGACATGCGCCGATTCGGAATCAGCGCGCGCCAGGCGTTGTGGAAGCGGCTGTTGGCTTCGAGGAAGGCGCGGAAATCGCCGTTCCTGTCGGCGGCCGTGGCTTCGTCGATCGCCGCGGCCATGCTGGCCAGATCGGTCGGGCTGCTGATCTCGGCGACGGCAATGCGGGCGGCAGCGGGCTCCAGCAGGAAACGCAGCTGGTAGATTTCCTCGATGTCGGCGTCGGTCAGTTCCGGCACCACAAAGCCGCGTCCCTCGACCGCGATCATGCCTTCGCTTTCGAGTCGCGCCAGGGCTTCGCGCACGGGAGTGCGCGAGACGCCGAGCTGCGCGGCGAGGCTGACTTCCTGCAGGCGTTCGCCGGGGCGAATCTGGTGGCTGCCGATGTTGTCGCGCAACTGGTGATATACGCGATCGGCCAGGCCAGCGGGTCTTTCCAGGGGTTTGATGGACGTGTTCATGGCAGAATCATTTGCGCTGTTGCGCTCGCGTCATGGAATACTGGATACTGTATACGCAGTACATCGGGAGTGTCAATAGGAAGCATCGGGACAGGTGGCAAAAGATGAGTGTTTCGCTTGATGAATTGGCGCGCGGCATCGCGGCGGCAGAACGGCCGGCCCTGGCGCGGGCGTTGTCGCTGGCCGAGCGCGATTCCACTGCCGCCGCGGCGCTGCTGGCGCGGCTGGCACAGCGGCTGGGCCGGGCTCATGTAATCGGCATCACCGGGCCGCCGGGCGCCGGCAAGTCCACGCTGGTCGGCGTCATGGTGCGGCATTTCCTGCAACTCGGGCAGCGCGTCGCCGTGCTGGCGGTCGATCCGTCGAGCCCCGTCAGCGGCGGGGCCTTGCTCGGCGACCGTTTTCGCATCGGCGAAGCGGCCGACGACAATCGTTCCTTCATTCGCTCCACCGCCACGCGCGGCAGCCTCGGCGGCCTGACCGGCGCCGCGCGCCAGATGGTGCAATTGATGGATGCGGCCGGCTATGACCTGGTGCTGGTGGAAACCGTTGGCACCGGCCAGTCCGAGATCGACGTCGCGCGGCTGGCCGATTCGCTGCTGGTGGTGTTCCCGCCCGGGCTCGGCGACGAGTTGCAGGCGATCAAGGCCGGCATCCTCGAACTGGCGGATCTGCTGGTGGTCACCAAGTGCGATACCGACGGCGCCAGGCGCGCCTGCCAGGCCCTGCAGACCGTCGCGCCGCTGTGGCGCAACGCACCGCCGATCCACCCGGTCAGCGCGCTTTCCGGCGAGGGCATTGCCGCGCTGGCCGAGGCCGTGCTGAGCCGCGCCCGCAGTATGCCGCCCTCGGCAGCCGGCCCGGCGGTACCCGCACAGCCTGCGCTGGCCGCCAGTTTCGACCGGCTGCGCGCCGAACTCGAACGCCGCCTGCCCTTCGACTGGGCCGGCAGCCTGTCGCTGCAGTTGCAGCATGAGACTGCGGGCGAGGAGGACAACAGGCTCGGCGTGGTTTGTACGCTGCGCTCGGGCGGCGAGGCATTTCAACTTGGGGCCGCCGCGGCCGGACTGATACTTCTGGCCGCGGAAATGCATCTGGATTGCGTGGTCAAGGAAATGGATGCCGCCGGTGGCAAAATGCATCTGGTGTTCAGGCATGCCGCCTGAATCGGGCAAGCCCGCCCCGTTTCCCGTCACCCCCAACCCCTCTCCCGCGAGGAAATAAAGGTTGGGGGAGCGTCGAGTTTGCTGACGCAACTTTCACATTAAGGCAAAGGACAGCAGGCATGGATGAGCGGCAAATCAGGCAGGCGGTGCTGGAAACCCTGAAGTCGATCGCGCCGGAACTGGATGTCGGCCAGCTCAAGCCCGATCAGCCGCTGCGGCGCCAGGTGGATCTCGATTCGATGGACTGGCAGAACGTGATCGCCGGCCTGCACCAAAAACTCGACGTCGATATCGCGGTCAGCGATTACGCCAGCATCGCCACGCTGGACGGCCTGGTCGGCTGCGTCGGCGAGCATCTGGCGACGCCCGCTGCCGCGCCGGCAGCGGACAGCGCTGGCTATCCCTGCGATCTCGACCATCCCTGCACGCTGTTCGACGGCCGGCAGGTGCGTATCCGCCCGATCCGCCCCGACGACGCCAGGATCGAGGCCGACTTCGTGCGCCACTTGTCGACCGAATCGCGCTACGAGCGCTTCATGGTCAGCATGAACGAACTGTCGCCGGCCAAGCTCAAATACCTGACCAATGTCGATTACGAACACCACATGGCGCTGGTGGCGACGGAAGCCCATAGCGGCAGCGAAATCGAAGTCGGCGTCGGTCGCTACGTGGTGGGGCCCGGCACCACGCGTTGCGAATTCGCGATTGCGGTGGACGACGCCTGGCAGGGCTCGGGCCTGGCCGGCAGCCTGATGGCCGCGCTGATCGAGGACGCGCGAAACAAGGGCCTGACCGAAATGGAGGGCTTCGTGCTGTCCTCCAACCACAAGATGCTGAAGTTCGCGCGCCAGCTCGGCTTCAGCCTGGAGCACGATCCCGATGACTGGCAGACGGTGCACGTCCTGCGCAAGCTTTGAGAGCCGCCGCGCCGAAAAACAAAACGGGGACCGCGGTCCCCGTTTTTTTATGCGGACCGGTAGCGCTCAGTCTTCGTACTTGAAGGACATCGAAACACGCGCGCGATAAGCCACCACCTTGCCGCCGTCGATCTTCATGTCGAGCTTGGTGATCTCCGCCACGCGCAAATCGCGCAGGGTCTTGGCCGCCGACTCCACCGCCGCGCGCGCCGCGTCTTCCCAGGATGTCGGGCTGGAACCTACAACTTCCACGATCTTGTACACGGGATTTTCGTTCTTCGATTTCTTTGCCATGGTCGCCTCCGATGAAAATGGGTTTGGCTGAGTTGTGTATCAGCAAATCCATGATAGTCCAATCGATTGAACCGCGCAGGAGCGATGGCAAGAGTTGGCGCTTGCCCGCCCGCGTCCCACAAGGGGATACCGTCCCTTCGGGACATAAAGCGGAATCCCGGGCAGCCAGAGTCCGGCACGGTGATGGGCATGTTGGCATCTCATTCGCAAGTGATGTGACCTGTAGGGCCGGCTTCAGCCGGCCGGGCAGGTTGGCGGACTGAAGTCCGCCCTTCAGTCTGCCCCACAATGGAACGGCTATTTCTTAAGCATTGCGCTGGGTCGTTGAACTTGCCATGGGCGGGGAGAAGGCGTTAAATACCAAGTACATATGCTGCGGTGCTCGGTCGGTAGCTTCGGAGTGAAGTGCGCGAGGGAAGTGGATTCGATACGAAGTCAGGCGCTGGCTTTTGATCCGGATATCATTGCGCGGCATCAACAAGAAATAGGGGGGCGAAATTCATGGTCGGCAGAATGTTGCTGGCAATAGCCAGATTATGCGACAGTCGCATATCCGGGTTATTTGCCACTTTCCCGCAGACATCACGTTGGGCTGTGCGTGTTTCCATCTGGGAAGGACAAATCCGGTGACAGCAGATCCGAACGAAATTCTAAAATTGATTGCCGCGATCGCGTCTCTGGTGACAAGCTTTGTCACTCTGGCTGTCGCAATCCTGACGTTGCGGAAAGCGAAGATGGAGCTTGAGAAGACGAAGAGCGGCAGCCCGCAAATATCCGTTCCTCAAGTCGCCACTTACACGACGGAATCATTGGTCAGCGTGACGCTTGATGATATTGCCAAGTATGGGAAGGCACAGACTTTCTGGTCTGACAGGGCAAATGGTATACAGCAGTCCAGTCTCCACGGGTTCGCCGACCCTTTCTCTGCTACGTTGTCGTTTGTGCTAAAAGTCCTTAAGCCTGTACAACTCGTCGAAAATGCACCTATTCCTTTGGCTGCTGTTCGAAGGCTACGGCGAGTTGAGACACTCGTTGGTCTCACCGTAATAATGGGAGGCTGGCCCCTCGCCAATTGGCTGATCAACAGCGGTTCCATCACAGAGTTATCCTCCCGTTACTCAATTAGCTTGGCCAGTTTTTTCTTTGCTTTGCTGGTAGTGCTGGGAGTTCTGCAGTTAAGTGACAAAATCATTCTGCAAGATTCTTCGTCACAGGGACCGACCGATGCATCAGAGTGAGGCTTGGCACATAGGCCCAACCCTGCGGTCGACCCCGTTCGCTTCGCTCTCTGGACGCTGCGCGATGAAGCCGCGCAGCGCCGGTCACCTTGAACGTGTGCGCCAGGCATGGCGCGTTACTTCGTCGGTGAAAGTCCGATGGCCAGGTTTTGCAGAGCCGAAGGCAAGGAGAAGGGCAAGGGCGTCGCCGCGAGGCGGGGTCTGAAGGAAGCCCAATCCAAAGCTGCGGGGCGATGAACAAAAACCGGATATGAGGCGTGATGCACTCGGGACCAGCGGGCACGTGACCGCGAAGTCCTCCATCTGCGGCAGTCGAGTGCATTTTGTAAATCCGGCGTCTATGCAGTGAAGGTAACGTGTCTTACCCCGGGAGATCTCCCCGGTGCTTCGGAGGATCGAAGCTGGGCGACCGGCAACAGGCGCTGAATACCGTGGAGAAGTCAGCAGAGGGAATAGTAGATGGGAGGCAGGTAACGCTAGTGAGGCACTGCAAGGTCGAAAGACGCAGCCCCGGCTATGCACGCGCCGCAAAGCTGACCATCGAAGGCCCGA
>JAXMJU010000224.1:0-16628 GCA_034376265.1 Sulfuritalea sp. | reverse complement strand
GATCGCCAACATCGAGGGCAAGATTTCCGACCTGGCGCGCCTCGGCTTCGCCGACCCGGTGAAGATGATCACGTCTCTCCCGGCCATCCTCGGCTACGCGATCGCCAACATCGAGGGCAAGATTTCCGACCTGGCGCGCCTCGGCTTCGCCGACCCGGTGAAGATGATCACGTCTCTCCCGGCCATCCTCGGCTGTTCGGCCGAGCGGTTGGCGCTGGCGGCCGGCATCGTGGCGCGGTTCGACGCCGTCAAGCCCTACATGCTCGGGGCGATCTGCCGCAAGCGGCGGGCCGTAATTGAGACAGTGGCGGTGGCTACACCGAAGACGTGGGCCGAAGCGAGCCGGATCAGCCGGCGCGAATATGCGAAGCTCGACCGATAGCCGACGAATTACATGCAAACAAAACCCCAACCCATATGTGTCAATCAGATTTGCGAACGGCGTTCGCGCAATAATATTGCGCCTTCGCGGTTGCGGTATGGCCGGCATGGTTGATTCTCACTCGGGTGTAAGGGGTTTGTTAGATTTTTGTAAGACGGCAAGCCTTTGAGGAACATCATGTATTCGACATTTCTGACAATCTTACAATCTTACAGCCAAAAAGATACACCCACGCAGGTGCGGGCGCGCGCGTATGCCCATGCCCTGTAAGATTGTAAGAATGTTAGGTTTCCTTAATAAGCCTTTATATTCATTCACTTAAGACATTACAAGCGACCTAACAAGTTCTTACAGCGTTGAAAACAAATATAATAGTAGGTGGATAGTGGCGGACGGTGAGGAGCGGCAAAAAGAGCGGCCTTTCGGGCTCGTCGCGGCGGTGCAGGAAGTGTTGCGCGAGAATCAGACCGAGATGCTCGAGGAGCAGCTCGCCCTGCTGCCGGTGCCGGGGACCGATCGGATGGAGCCGGGCGAGGTCGATCTGGCGACGGGGAAACGAGGCCGCGGGCGGCCGCCGGGGGCCAAGAACAAGTCTACAACCGCTTGGCGCGATTGGATTTTGTCAAGCCGGCGGTCGCCGATGGAATTCCTCGCTGATCTGTACAACAAGCCGGCGATGCTGCTGGCGGCCGAGCTCAAGTGCGACATCGTCGACGCGGTCAGGATCCAGGCGGTGGCGGCGAAGGAGTTGCTGCCGTACCTGCACCAGCGCCTGGCGACCGCCGACGACGGCGGCGGTAAGCCGCCGGTGCCGCTGGCGATCCACGTCACCGAGCGCGGCGCGCAGCTGGTGGCGGCGAGCCGCAAGCCGGGCGGCGGCGTGGTCATCGAGGGCAAGATCGACAAAACGGAAAAAGACGATGGATCAAGCACTTAGCGTTATGCCGCAGGTGCGAGTTGGACGCCGGCAGTTGGACGCCGCGCCGCAACATGGCGGATTTCCGCCGTTCCGGCCGGCCCGGCATCTGATGCGGTATCAGCCGCCCCGTCGACCCGCCGCCGGCGAGTGGTCCGGCCCAGCCCGGCAAAAACCGTCGCCGGAATCGGTTTCCGACGGCGCGCCCGAGGGGGGGTGGGGACACGATCGCGGCCGAGGCCATACCCCCCTCTCCCCCTCGATCTCTGAATTTTCAAAAATTCCACTGATCGTCGTGTGTCGGAAAAACTTCCGCCGAAAAATGGGGTGGGGGGAAGCCCATCCGCCACGCGCGACGACAGCCGGGCCGACGGATGCCGGCGCCCAAAAGACCAATGGGGGTCGGGCGACTAAGCGAACGCCGTTCGCGGCGTCGGCCATGGGGGAGCGCCGGTAATGGAACCGCTCCTAGACTGGAACCCGCCGGGGCCGGTCGGCGCCCGGTTCATGGACAGCCGGGCCTTCATCCAGGCCATCCAGGGGCCGGTCGGCGGCGGCAAGACCAGTTGCTGCCTGGTCAAGGCGATCTTCAACGCCGTGCTGCAGCGGCCGTCGACGGTGGACGGCGTGCGCCGGTTCAAGCTGTGCGTGGTCAACCAGGATTACCGGCGCCTGTGGGCGTCGACCATCCCGTCGTGGTGGGAGTGGATGCCGAAGGACAACGGCGAGTGGCAGGGCGCCAAGGACGGACCGGCCACCCACGTCATCGAGTACGACCTCGCCGGCCACGGCAAGGTGGTGCTGCACGTCGATTTCGTCGGCATCGGCGACAACCGCGCCGAGGACGTGCTGCGCGGCTACCAGCCGACGGCGTTCTTCCTCAACGAGGCCGACCTGCTCGACGAGACGGTGTTCATGTACTGCCTGACCCGCGCCGGCCGCTTCCCGCGCATGCCAGCGGGCGGCCCGTCGTGGTGGGGGGTGCTGATGGACTTCAACGCCCCGGAGGCCGACACCTGGATCGAGCACCGTGTCGTCAACCCGCAGGACGATGAAAAAAACCGCCAGATCAAGATCAAGATCATGGCCCAGCTCGCCGCGGCGCAGCAGCGCGGCGCCACCATCGACGGGCTGATCGACTACCACTGCCAGCCCGGCGCCTACGAGCCCGGCGCCGAGAACCTGCACAACCTGCCGCCCGGCTACTACGACCTGATGCAGATCGGCATGGCGCAATGGCTGATCGACCGCTTGATCCACAACAAGACCGGCTTCTCGAGGCGGCACAAGGCGGTGTGGCCGGAGTACAACGACCGCGAGCATTGCCAGCAGGAGGGCGACATCGCGCCGATCAAGGGGCTGCCGTTGTTCCTCGGCGCCGACGCCGGCGGCACCCCGGCCGGCCTGGTGGCGCAGAAGATGCCGGACGGCCAGTGGCGGATCCTCGACGAGATCACCACCGACCCCGACGCCTTCACCGGCCCGACGACGTTCGCCGCCGCGTTCAACGAGCTGCTGAAGGACCGCTACGACGGCTTCGCGGTCAAGAAGGCGACCGCCGACCCGTCGGCGGCGTTCGGCGGCGACGAGAGCGACCGCGCCTGGCTGGTCAAGGTCTCCGACAAGATGAAGGTTTCCTGGTGGCCGGCGCCGACCAACGCGCAAACGCCGCGCTTCGATTGCGTGCGCGACCTGCTGACCACGAAGATCGACGGCCGCCACCCGGCGCTCTTGATCTCGCGGCGCTGCAAAAAACTGCGCAAGGCGCTCGGCAACGGCTACCGCTTCCGCAAGCGCCAGGTCGTCGGCGTCACCAGCTACTCGCCCGAGGTCGAGGACAACGAATGGACCCACGTCGCCGACGCGCTGCAATACCTGATCCTCGGCGGCGGCTCGTACTCGCAGGTGCTCGGGCGCGAGGCGGCGCGGGCCAACGCGCTGGCCCAGGCGCAGACCCACGCCATCACCGACGACGATCCGCAAGGAACCGGCGGCGGCGGCGCGTCGCCGACGGCGCCGGGCGCGCCGGGGGCGCCGTGGGCGGTGCAGCAGGCGAAGGCGATCGAGGAATAGCAATGGGTTCGGTTTCAGGACGTTCCGACATCATCGACATCGCCGCCGAATTGCGCGGCGAAACGGACAAGGCTTATCGGCTGTTCGATGGCATCAGGACCGAGTGGGTGCCGAAGTCGCAGGTCGAGGACAACGGCGACGGCACCTTCGCCATGCCCGAGTGGCTGGCCATCGAGAAGGAATTTATCTGACATGAGCCGCGCGCCGCGCCGCAAAGGCCTAAAAGGCCTAAGAAGATGGCGCGTCGAAAATGCGATGATCAAATCATTGGTCAATAATGGTTTCGATAAAAAGACTGCTGAAAAAATTTATGATACGTTGAGAAGTTTCCCGCCGCCGGGTTCTACAGTAGCCGAACGGCTTTTGGCCTTGAGAAACCTCGGCTTTACCGATCCGTGGAAACTAATCACAAATTACCCAAATATCCTTTGCCTCACAACCACTAACACCGAAAGCAAGGTCGCCTTCCTGCGCGAACTGGGTTTTGCCGAACCGATCAAAATAGCCGAGTATTTTCCAGCAATCCTCGGTTATTCGCACCGACGGTTGATGACCTACAGCCATGTGATCATGGGCCTCGCGCGGTGGGAGCCTTGGATGTTCTGTAATTTATTACGGAATACACGCTATGACGTGATCAAGAAAATCGCCCCAGAAAAACCAACAACTTGGTCTGAGCTGTGTCGGCTCATCAGACGTGAGTACGTGTTACTGGCGGCGGCGTCACGTAAAGATAATTCGATGCAGATATCCGCCTATGAGTAGGCGAGGCCCCGACCGCGCCCGCCGCCTCGCCATCGGCCGCGCCATCTTGCGCGCCCACGCCGACGGCGCTACGTGGAAGCGGATCAGCGAATGGTTCGCCTACGGCAAGACGCGCCTGCACGCGTTCATGACCGAGGCGGTTACCGTGGCCGCCGGCGACCAGGCCAAGGAGCACGCGCTCGCGATCGAAGTCGAGGCGCTGCCCGGCGACCGCATCGAGCTGTGTGTCGGCGAAGTCGATCACAAATTTCGTTCATGAACACCTTGAGCGTTGACAGGCGATTCGATTTCGGATTCTAATCGATGGTGACGGTGAAATTTCGCTCCTTGCCGCAGCACCGATCGGAAACCGAGGCGACGATGACCATCTCGATCCATTCTTTCCGTCACGGGCGGCCACAGCCGCCGCGACCCGAGCCGCGGCGTCGGGGCGCCCGCTAGTGACCGCGCTGTTCTCCTCGCCGAAGCTTCCCGCGCCCGCCCCGGTGGTCGCCGCGCCGAGCCGCGAGGACCCGGCGGTCGAGGAAGCACGTCGCAAGACCATCATCCAGGCCCGCCTGGCGCGCGGCCGCGCCTCGACCATCCAGACCCAGGGCGGCGGCCAGGGCGGCCCGGCGCTGCTGGCCTCGAAGCAGCTGCTCGCCGCGTGAGGTAGGGAGACACCATGAACCCTTCATCCATTCGATTTTTCAGCCGCGAACGACAACAGCCGCGCCGACGGCTGCCGTCGCGGCGGGTCGTTCGCTAGATGGCCGACAAGGTTTCGCAATCCGGCAGGCTGATCGTCGTCGAGGCGACGCCGCTGCTCGACAACATCGCCCTCGTCACCACCGGCGACAACGTCGGCGGCAAGCTGACGTTCACCTCGCCGAAACTCTCCGGCCGCGCCGGCGAAGGCTGGATCCTGCGCGCCGTCACCGTCACCGACAAGGCCAAGCAGTCGGCGAATTTGGATTTGATCCTGTTCGACAGCGACCCCTCGGGCTCGACCTTCACCGACAACACGGCGCAGACCATCGTCGACGCCGACCTGGTCAAGATCGCCGGCTTCGTGCAGATCACCAGCTACGCCGCCTTCGCCGACAACAGCGTCGGCCGCGGCGAGGTGACGCGCGAGCAGCCGGTCATCCTCGCCGCCGACCAGAAGTTCTACGGCTGCCTGGTCGCCCGCGCCGGGCCGACCTACGTCGCGCTCGGCGACCTGCTGGTGCGGCTGACCCTGGAAGCGGTGTAATGGAACTTTCCGGCCAATACGTGACCAAGCGCCTCGGCGGCCTCAGGGCCGCCCGCTCCGGCCACGAGACCGACTGGATGAAGATCCAGGAGATCCTCAACCCCGAGGGCGATCCCTTCATCGCCACGCCGACCCCCGGCGTCGGCGGCCGCGCCAAGGTCTACGACAACACCGGCGAGCTGGCGTCCGACATGCTGACCTCGGCGCTGATCGGCCTGATCGTCAACCCGGCGACGCCGTGGATGGCGATCCGCGCCGCCGACGACCGGCTGATGCGGCGCGAAGACGCGGCGCTGTGGTACGACGAGGTCACCGACATCACCCTCGCCGACTTCAACGCGCCGTCGCGGGGTTTCGCCACCGAGCAGTTCCTGAAGTTCCGCAGCCTCGTGAATTACGGCTCGGCCGGCATGTTCATCGACGAGATCGCCGGCTTCGGCGCCCGCTTCGATACCCGGCCGCTGGCCGAGCTCTACGTCGCCGAGAACGACGACGGCCGCGTCGACACGGTCTATCGCGTCACCTCGATGACGGCGCGCCAGATCGTCGACAAGTTCACCCGCGCCGGCGACGACGTGCCGCAGAACATCCGCGACAAGGCGTCGAAGCCCGAGGGCCAGGACGAGCGCTTCACCCTCATCCACGCCACCGAGCCCCGGCGCGGCCGCGATTCGCGCCGGCTGGATGTCCTCAACGCGCCGTTCGCGACCGCCTACGTGGTCGAGGAAGGCAACCACAAGATCCGCGAGAGCGGCTACCCGGAGAACCCGTGGGTGTTCTCGCGCTGGGACAAGCGCAAGGGCTCCGAGGTCTACGGCCGCGGCCAGGGCCATAAGGCCCGCCAGGACGTGCAGTCGCTCAACCACACCATGAAGCTGACCTTCGCCGGCGCGGCGCTGGCCATCCGGCCGCCGCTGCAGGCCGCCCACGACGGCGTGCTCAGCCCGGTCCGCATGACGTCGGCTGGCATAACGCAAGTGCGCGCCGATCTGTTCCAGTATCCCGGCGGCGGCCTCCGCCCCATCCATTCCGGCGTCAACCCAGAGTTCGGCGAGGACTTCGCCGAGAAGCAGCGCCAGCGGGTCGAGAACGCGTTCTTCAAGCCGCTGATCCTGAAGTTCCGCGACCCGCGGATGACCGCCACCCAGACCCTCGAGCTGGTGCAGGAGGTCAACAACCTGATCGGCCCGATGCTGGGGCGCGTCCGCGTCGAGGACCTGGATCCGATGATCCAGCGGGTGTTCTTCGTCAACCTGCGCCAGGGCCGCTATCCGGAGCCGCCGCAGGTGCTGCGCGACACCGAGTTCAAGATCGAATACCAGTCGCCGGCCGAGACGATGCAGAAGATCGCCGACGCCAGGGCGATCACCAACACGGTGTCGGTGATGGAGCCGTTCCTGCTCACCAACCCCGAGATCATCGACCGCGTCGACGGCGACGCGCTGTTCGACCACACGGCGCGCATCTTCGGCTGGCCCTTGAAGACGCTGCGCTCCGACCGCGCGGTGGCGGCGATCCGCCAGGCCCGCCAGCAGGCGCAGGCGGCCGAGGTGGCGAAGCAGGACGCGATGGCCGGCGGCGAGGCGGCGGCCAAGCTGCTGCCGGCGCTGCAGCGCATGCAGGGCCAGCAGGCGGGGGAGGCGGCGTGAATGTTGGGCTTCTTCTCCGCCAGCAACGACAGCCGGATGGACTATCGCCCATCCGGCGGGTTGCTGGCTGTGATCTCGTTCCTGGTGGCGGTCGCCTGGTGGTCGGAGTTCGTCGAGCCCGCCAACACGGCGAAGTGGATCGCTCTGTCGGCCCTGGTGCCGCTGGCGTTCTTGCGCGCCCGCTACGTGTGGACATGGGCGCACGTCGGCGTCGCCCTGTGGCTGGCGCTGGCGGCGCTGTCGCTCCTGTGGACGCCGAGCGTTCTCGACGGAACGCTGGCGTTGTGGCAATTCGCGCTGCTGGCGGCGGTGTTCTTCGCCGGCTCGTCGTTGACCGCGAACGGCGTTCGCGCCTGCCTGCTCGCCTTCGCTATCGGCGTCGGCGTCTCGGGCCTGGTCGCCTTGGCGCAAGCCTTCGGCACTCTCGAACTCAACCAGGTGTCGCCGGTGGCCGGGCTCTATTTCAACAAGAACCAGCTCGCCGAGGTCGGCCTGCTGGCGCTGGTCGCGGCCTTGATCTACCGCGCCTGGTGGGCGCTGCCGGGGGCGGCGCTGGCCTTCGTGTTGCCGATGTCGCGCGGCGCCGGCGTGGCGCTGGCGCTGGTCGGCTGCGTATGGTTATGGCGTCGCTCGCGCGCCGCCGCGGTGATTTTCGCCACGTTGCCGCTCGCCATGGGCGCCGTCTATCTGATCGAGTTGCCGACCGGCGACCACACCGTCGGCTACCGCCTCGCCTTGTGGTCGGTGACGCTGCAGAACCTCACGCTTTTCGGCCACGGCATCGGCTCGTTCACGGCGGCGTTCCCGGCGTTCGCGGCCGCCTCGCCGGTGCCCGTTCCCGATGGCGTGTTCCGCTTCGCCCTCGATCCCGGCAGCGCCCACAACGATCTCATCCAGCTCGCCTCCGACACCGGCGTCGCGGCGCTGCTGTTGGCGGCGGTGGTTATCGCCGCCTTGAGGAACGGCAGCGATGAAGCCCCCCATCTGGTCCTGGTCGCCTTCGCCGGCCTGGCGCTGGTCGCCTTTCCGCTTTATTCGCCGGTCCAGGCGTTCGTCGGCGCCCTATGCGCGGGTTATCTTTGCGGCGCTTGGGCTGATGTCGGCGACCGCAATGGCGATTGGCGAGACCCGGCATATCGCGGCGCTGCGATCGCCGGAATTGAGCTCGATCCTGCTCGGCAATATCCGCGCCGAGGCGGTGTGGCCGTTCCCGGCCCGCATCCGCGAGGCCAACGCGTCGCTGCACGCGATGATGGCCGGCATGCCGCCGCTGATCGCGCTGGTCGAGCTGCGCCGGGCGCTGCGCCACGCGCCGGATTCGCCGCTGCTCAACTTCTGGCTCGCCTATCACCGCATCCGCATCGGCGACCTGGCGGGCGCCCGCGAGACGGTGTCGAAACTGCAAGCCATCGGCCCCGACTGGCCGCAAACCAAGCAACTTGAACGTTGGATCGCCGCCGCCGGCGGCAAGGAGACGAAGCCATGAAATTCTTGAGGAACATCGCCGTCGCGATCGGCGTGACGGTCGCCGCCGTCGCGCTGGCCGCCGCCTACTTCCCGGTGCCGTCCAACATCTGGGCCACCGGCGACGTGGTCGTCGCCCAGGACGCCAACAACCTGACCGGCGTCGCCGCCGTCGCCTCCGGCCAGGTGCTGACGAGTGCGGGCACCGCCACCAAGCCGGCGTGGTCGGCGTCGCCGTCGCTGACCTCGCTGACGCTCGGCAGCGGCACCGCGATCACAAAGATCCAGGTGCTGTCGGCGACCATCACGCCGACGCAGTTGGATTTGTCGCCGCTCGGCCAATGCGAGGAGCAATCGTTCACGTTGACCGGGCTGACGTCGGCCGACAAGGTGGCGGTCAACCCGGCGTTCGCCACCAACGCCTCGGCCTACATGACCACCGCCAGGGCGTCGACCGGCGCCGACACCATCCTGATCACCTTCTGCCAGGTGTCGACCGCGGCGGCGACGCCGGCCGGCGGCACCATCAACGTGCTGGCGGTCAGGAGCTGACGCCGCCATGACCGCCAGTGGGGGCTTCGTCGCCGCCGTCACCGACGCCGCCAAGCGGCTGTTCTGGAAGCGCGCCGACTACCGCGCGGTGTTCGGGACGCCGGAGGGCAAGCGGGTGCTGGCCGACATCCTGGCGACGGCGGAAATGGGCCGCAGCCCGCTGGCGCCCGGCGACGCGCTGACCACCGGCGTCAACGTCGGCATGCAGAACCTGGCGAAGCTGATCGCCCAGACCATCGACCTCGGCGACCGCGACATCATCATTTTGGGAAAGGAATCACCCTATGGCCACCAAACCGAAGCGCAAGGCGGCGACGCCGCCTAAGGCGTCAAAGACACGCGCGACGACAGCCGCGGCGACCAAGCCCGCCGCCGCGGGTCGCGCGATTGACCCCAAGGCGCGCGCCGCTCTGCGCGTGCTCGCCGACGCTCTGCGCGTGCTCGCCGAGATGATCCGCGAGCAGCGGCCGACCATGGTGTCGAACGCCAAGGACGAGGCGGACGAGTTCTGCCGCCTGGTCGCCGACTTCGACCGCCCGGCCGCGAAAGCCTGACGCCATGGCAACCCAGGCGAAGAAGCTGAAGGAAGGCGCTGGTCTTTCCGCGTTGGGCGACGACAGCCGGGCCGACAAAAGCCGGCCCCCAATGGCCCATGGCGAGTCGCCCGACAAAGCCTACGTCGATCAGGCGATCGTGATGGCAGTCGGTGGCGTGCAGGAGCGGCTGCTGACGCAACTCGGCCAGCTCGCCGAGCGGCTCGCCGCCGTCGAGCGCGACATGCCGTCGAAGGCACAAGTGGCCGCCGACATCAACAACACCCGCGACAAGATTGCCAACGACCAGACCATTTTGGCCGAGGCGCGCGCCATGATCGCCCACGTGAATGCGCTGCTCGAGGAAGGCGTCCCCGACGGCCGCGCCCGCGCCATGCTGGCCCTGATCGGCGAGCACTTCGCCGCCACCGCGCCCGGCCTGATGAGCCACCTGCAGCCGCGCGCCAAGGCGATCGCCGCGGCGTGCGGGAAGTTGAAGCCGGAGAACACCGATGCCTGACGAAAACCAACAGCAGCAGGGCCAGCAAGGCGCCGGCCAGCAGCAGCAGGGCCAGCAAGGCGCCGGCCAGCAGCAGGGTCAGGCCCCCGCCTGGGCGCAGGGCGTCAGCGAGGCCACCGCGCAGCTGTTCGCCGCCAAGGGCTGGGACAAGGAGCCCGGCGCCGTGGCGGCCCTGGAGAAGGTCGCCGGCGGCTACCGCGAGCTGGAGAAGGTGGTCGGCCAGAAGGGCCTGATCCCGCCGAAGCCGGACGCGACGCCGGAGGAGCTGGCGAAGTGGGACGGCTGGGACGCCCTCGGCCGGCCGAAGGCGGCGGCCGACTACAAGTTCAAGCTGCCGGAAGGCAAGACGGAATGGGCGCCGCACGATTTGATGATGCAGCGCATCGCGCTGCCGAGGCTGCACGCCGCCGGCGCCACGCAACGCCAGGCCGACGTCCTGAACGAGATCGTGCAGGAGTACAACGCCGCGGCCGTGGCCCTGGTGAACAACGAGGATAAAAAGGCGCTCGAGGCGCTGGAGGCCAAGTGGGGCGGCAAGGACGCCTACGGCGAGCGCGTCGCCAAGGGCAAGGTGGCGATGAAGATGCTCGGCGTCTCCGAGGAACGTATCAACGCCCTCGAGGGCTTCCTCGGCTCGGCCGGGCTGGTCGAGCACGCCTGGATGCTGGCCGAGCGCGTCGTCGGCGAGGCCGGCCTGGTCAAGGGCGGCCTGCCGCTGCCCGGCGAGCCGCAAACCGCCGAGGCCGCCAAGCTCGAGATCGAGCGCATCAAGGCCGAGGTGATCAAGGACAAGCAGCATCCCTACACCGATCCGAAGCACCCGGAGCACAAGGCGATGAAGGACAAGATGCAGCGTCTCCACAACGTCGCCTACGGCACGGCGGCGGTGGGGGCGATGTAAAGGCAACCGCGCCCGTAACCGCCGGGACAACCCGCTTTCGCCGCGTTCGCGGCTTTGGCGCGGCCCCGGCCGAGGAAAGGAGCAGTTGAAGAGAGGTTAAACCCGGACAACCCGCCTTCGCGAACGCCGTTCGCGCCGGCAGGCCCGGTTGACCCGCGGGAAAGGCCGCCGCCCCGGCAACGGGATGGGAGAGCGATATCTCCAAGGCAGGGTCGGGCGCCCACATCAAACCCGGCAACCCTTCCGATTGCAGTTGAACACGTAACCGTAATCAGGAGGTACCGACCATGTCGGACATTACCGTTGCCCATGCGCAAAAGTTCGCCGCCGACTACTACATGTTGAGCGAACAGAAGGACTCGCGGTTCTCGGCCTTCGTGCGCAACGACCCCGACTTCATGAACATCCAGGCCAAGGTCGCCCACTACAACCGCATCGGCAACGTCGAGATGCGCGACCGCACCACCCGCAACGCCGACACGCCGATCATGGACGTGCCGCACTCGCGGCGGCGGATTTCCATGACCGACAAGGAATTCGGCGCCCTGGTCGACAAGAACGACGCGGTGCGGCTGATGGCCAATCCGACCAACGCCTACGTGATGAAGGCCGTGCGCGCCGCCAACCGCGAGCGCGACCGGGTGATCCTTACCGCCGTCGACGGCACCGCCAAGTCGATGGACTCCGACGACGCCGCCACCGACGTGGCGCTGCCGGCCGGCCAGAAGATCGCCGTCGACGGCACCGGGCTGACCCTCGACAAGATCCTCGAGAGCTCGGAGATCCTCGGCGTCAACGAGGCCGACGACGACCAGGAGTTCGTGTGGGCGATCGGGCCGAAGCAGCGCACCGACCTGTTCGGGCTGACCGAGTTCAAGTCCGCCGACTTCAACGGCCAGAAGCCGATGGTGATCGGCGCCAACAAGAACACCATCATATGGATGGGATTCACCTTCAAGGTGTCCAACCTGCTGACGCTGTCGGGCACGTCGCGGCTGACCAAGGCGTGGGCCGCCACCGCCATCGGCTTCGCCCGCGGCCTGTCGGCGGAGCCCAAGGTCTACCCGCGCGGCGACAAGAGCCTCAACGTCCAGATCCTGATCGAGGAGGTGATGGGCGCCACCCGCGTCGAGGACGAGCTGGTGCTGCAAACAGCCTGCCTCGAGTAGTCGAAAACCCCGGCGGGGCGGCCGTAGGTCGCCCCGCCTGTCGGTTTTCGCGTCGAAATAATTTAGAAAGGAGTCACAGCCATGGCTGTCGCAAACACCAAGTCCACCATCGTCACCAACGCCGACGCCGATCCGAAGAAGTTCAACGCCAAGCTGATCGCCGGCGGCGTCCTCAAGGAAGCCGTCGGCACCGTCGAGGTGGCGGCGGCCGACGACGACGACTCGGTCTATCGCTTTTGCCGGGTGCATTCGTCGTGGCGGCCGTCGCAGCTGCAGATCGCCTCCGACGCCATCACCGGCGGCACCGACTTCGACATCGGCCTCCACGACATCGCGGCGACCAACAGCGGCGCCGTGGTCGACGCCGACCTGTTCGCGTCGGCCGTCGATCTGTCGTCGGCGTCGGCGCTCACCGATCGCCTGTACGAGGCGACGGCGACCAACATCTCGAAGATCGAGAAGGCGATCTGGGAGCTGCTCGCCCTGGCCAGCGACCCGGGCAAGTTCTACGACCTGACGGCGACTGGCAACACCGTCGGCACCGCCGCCGGCACCATCGCGGTGGCGTTGCGCTACACGGACGGCGACTAGTTCTACACGCGCGACGACAGCCGGCGGGAAACCTTGTTCTCCGGGCGACGACAGCCGAGCCGACGGTAGCCGGCTCGGCGGGTCGCCCGGAAGCGCCGGCCCGGCGGGTTTGAAGATACGGTAAGACGGAGGTTCGACCATGGCCAGCAAGCTCGAGGTGATGAACATCGCGCTGACGCTGCTGGGCGAGCCGACCGCCGACGACCCCGACGACAGCTCCGAGAACCCGACCACCATCCGCGACCTGTTCGACATGGCCCGCGACGCGGTGCTCGCCGACCACCCGTGGAACTTCGCCATGGAATACGCCGCCGTGGCGGCCAGCGATACCACGCCGACGGTGCGCTACGACTACGCCTATCCACTGCCGCAGAACCCCTATTGCCTGCGCGTCTGGCAGGTCATCGACCAGCTGGCGGCCAAGCCGGATCTCGCCAGCAAGTGGGAGGTGCAGGGCCGCAGCATCCTCACCGACTTGGGCTCGCCGCTCTACTTCAGCTTCATCAAGCGGGTCACCGAGCCGGGCCTGTGGTCGCCGGGCTTCGCGTTCGCGCTCGGCCTGCGCCTCGCCGCCTTCAGCGCCTACAAGATCACCGGCAAATCGGGGCGCGAAGAGGCGCTGATGAAGCACTACAAGGACTTCAAGACCGACGGCAAGGCGCAGGACGGCCAGGAAGGCGCCCCCGACGACGTCGAGACCGACGAGTTCGATATCGCCAGATTATAGGCCGAGGCATGACCCGCGCAATCCAACTTTTGAGTCGCGAACGACGACAGCCGCGCCGACGGCTGCCGGCGCGGCGGGTGGTTCGCTGATGCCGCGCGAGCAGCTCGGCCTGACGCAATTCAATCGCGGCGAGTGGTCGCCGCTGATGGAAGGCCGCTTCGACCTCGACGGCTACAACGATTCCTGCCGGCTGCTGCAGAACATGATCCCGACCGCGTTCGGGCCGCCGACCCGCCGGCCTGGATTTCAGTACGTCAGCGGGCTCAAATCCAACTCCGTCAAGGGCCGCGCCGTCGACTTCCGCCACTCGGCGACGGCGGCGCTGCTGCTCGAGTTCGGCGACCAGATCATACGTTTTTACAAGGACCGCGCCCGGGTGGTGGTCGCCGACGTCGGCACGGCGATAACCAACGGCGACTTCCCGACCGGCATAACGAGCTGGACCGACCGCTCGATCGGCGCCGGCGCCTCGATCAGCCACGACGCCACCTTGGACCGCCTGAATTTGACCCCCGGCGGCGCCACCTCCGGCGACGTCGGCTGGGCCGAGCAGGCGGTCACCGTGGCCGCCGGCGACCAGGCCAAGGAGCACGTGCTGGCGTTCGACATCGAGGGGCTGCCCGGCGACCGCGTCGAATTCCGCGTCGGCACCAGCTCGACCGGCGAGGAATTGATCGACGACTTCATCCGCGGCCCCGGCACGCATCTGGTCGCTTTCACTCCTAACGCCGCCACCGTCTACGTGCAGTTCCGCGCCCGCGGCGACCACCAGAACAAGACCGTGCAGATCGACAACGTGCGCTTCCTCGACAACGAGCCGCTGGAGCTGAAGACGCCGTATCTGGAGGCCGATCTCTATTCGATCAAGAAGACGCAGTCCAACGACGTCGCCACCTACGAGCACCCGGAATACTGGCCGCGCGACCTCACCCGCTACGGCGATTCCACCTTCAGCCTGGAGCAGATCGACTTCGAGGACGGGCCGTATTTGCCCGAGAACACCACGGCGACGACGCTGACGCCGTCCGCCGCCACCGGCTACGGCATCACCCTCACCGCGTCCTCGAAGGAGGGCATCAACGGCGGCCGCGGGTTCCTGTCGACCGACGTCGGCCGCGCCGTGCGCATGAAGGAGGGCACGGTGCAGGGCTGGGGCCGCGTCAAGTCGGTGACCTCGACGACGGTGGTTACCTTCGACGTCCGCGCGACCTTGACCAACATCAACGCCAAGACCGTCTGGCGGCTCGGCCTGTGGTCGGACACCACCGGCTTCCCCCGGCACGGCGTCTACCACCAGGAGCGCCTGGCCTTCGACGGCGCCGCCATCGAGGATCCGCAGCGCAACGAGGCCTCGAAAACCGGCGACTTCCACAACTTCACGCCGGGCGTCGCCGACGACGACCCGCTGTCGCTGTCGCTGGCCGGCGACGCGGTCAACGCGCCGCAGTGGCTGGCCTCCAAGAAGGGCCTGATCAGCGGCACCACCGGCAAGGAGATCCGGCTCACCGGCGATACCGACCGCGCGGCGCTGACGCCGACCAACATCAACGCCTCGAAGGAAACCGCCGTCGGCAGCGCCGACCTCGAGCCCTTGGATGCCGACGACCTGCTGTTCGTGCAATTGTTCGGCCGCCGCGTCCACGCCTTCGAGTTCTCGATCGAGATCGAGGGCATGCGCTCGCCGGACCTGACGCGGCTGGCCGAGCACATCACGCTGACCGGCATCACCACCTGGGCGTTCCAGCGCCACCCGTGGCGGCTGGCGTGGGCGACCCGCGGCGACGGGCTGCTGATCGCCGGCGTCATCAGCCGCGAGGAGGAGGTGGTGGCGTGGGCGCGCGAGCCGGTCGGCGGCGTCTTCCAGGGCGGCGCCGTGGCGGTCGAATCGGTGGCCGTCATCCCCGGCGCCGACTTCGACGAGGTGTGGATCACCGTCAAGCGCACCGTCAACGGCGCCACGGCGCGCACCATGGAGGTGATGAGCGAGCCGTTCGACCACGACGTCGACCAGGCCGACGCCATCCACGTCGACAGCGCGCTCAGCCTCGACAACCCGATCGCGCTCGAAGGCGCCACGGCGGCCAACCCGGTGGTCCTCACCCTGCCGGCCGGCCACGGCCTCGCCAACGCCGACGTGGTCAGGATCACCGACGTCAAGGGCATGACCCAGCTCAACGGCAACACCTACACGCTCGCCGGCGTCGCCGCGACCACCGCCGAGCTCAACGACGACAGCGGCGCCACCATCAACGGCGCCGCCTTCACCGCCTACGCCGCCGGCGGCAACGTCAGGAAGAAGGTCTCCAGCGTCACCGGCGCCGACCACCTGGTGGCGGAAACGGTGCAGATATGGGGCGACGGCGGCCGCCTCGACGACGCGGTGGTCTCCGGCGCCGGCGCGGTGACGCTGTCGAAGCCGGCCTCGATCGTCCATCTCGGCCTGCAGTGCAAGTGGCGGCTGCAGCCGCAGCGGCTCAATCCGCGCCATCCGGCCGGCACCTCGCAAGGCCGCAAGAAGCGCATCGACGGCCTCGGCTTGCGCGTCTACCGCACCTTGGGCGTGCTCGCCGGCGAGGACGAGGCGACGCTGAAGGAGATCAAGGAGCTGGCGGCGCACGCCACCTATGGCAAGCCGCCGGCGCTGGCCTCCGGCGACTTCAAGATGACGCCGAGGGTGCATTGGAGCCGCGAGGGCGACCTGCTGCTCGGCGGCGACGGGCCGGCGCCGGCGACCATCGTCGCGCTGATGCCGAGCGTCGAAACCGAGGATTGAGCAAGAGGCGAGGAGGGCCGGAACGGCCCGACAGGGAAAGAAAAATGAGAGACGGGAATCTTTCGACACGCGCGACGACAGCCGAACCGACTACCGCCGGTTCGGCGGGTCGCGCGCATCTGGAGTTCGTGCCGTTCGCGCCGGAGCACCTGCTGGCGCTCGCGCTGCAGCAGGCACAGGCGGCGTTGCGGCCGATGCTCGAGCTGCCCGACTACGGCGCGGCCATCGCCGCCGCCAGCGTCCAGACCGGAACCGCCCTGGTGGCCGGAATTCCGGTCGCCTGCGGCGGCGTCCTGATCCGCCACAGGGGCGTCGGCGAGGTGTGGCTGCTGTTCAGCGGACCCCCGTCACGCGCGACGACAGACGCCGGGACGCCCGC
>JAXMJU010000223.1:0-22905 GCA_034376265.1 Sulfuritalea sp. | reverse complement strand
AGTTGCGCCCGGCGATGCGATGCGCGATCGAGGGATCGCGGCCCTGCAGGAAAGCCACCGCCGGCTCGACGGTGGCGAGATAACGCTCGAACTCGCGCTCGAAGGCCTGCACCCGCGGCGTGCGCTGCTGCCTGGGCAAGTCGGCGATGCAGGCGCGGATCGCCCTCAATCCCTCGCCCGAGAACAGGCGCAGCACCAGCGCCAGGGCGAGATCCTCCTGCACCGCGGCGACCCCGCGCGAGCGCAGGAAACCGGTCAGGTAGGCGGTCGAGGGATAGGGCGTGTTGAGCTGCGTCATCGGCGGGATGACGCAGAGGACGCGCAGGGACGGGGCGGGCGATGCGGACATGGCTCAATGATAGTGCCACGCCACTGCGCTGACCGCGCACCGCCCGGCCGCGGGGCAATCGCATGAAGCGCCGGACGCCCTCCCCGTCAAGGGGAGGGCTGGGGTGGGGATGGGCAAACGAGTGGTGACACGCCAGCGGAGTGCCCCATCCCCCTCCCGACCTCCCCCTTGATGGGGGAGGAGATGCCGCTTTCCGCTTCATGCGATTGCCCTACGCCCGGCCCCAAAGCAGGAGCGGCTATTCGTTGCGGAACAGCGAGCGGTTGCCGAACAGCGGCAGGTCGTAGTTGTCGTTGTCGCGGCCTTCGACGTAATCCTGGTGGTAGCCGTGGATCAGCTCGACCTCGCTCTTGGAGCCGAAGATCAGGGGCGTGCGCTGGTGCAGCTCGGTCGGCTCGACGTCGAGCAGGCGGCCGCGCCCGGTGATCGCGCCGCCGCCGGCCTGCTCCATGATGAAGGCGATCGGATTGGCCTGATGCAGCAGCCACAGGCGGCCGCCCTGCTCGCGCGTCTTTTCGTCCACCGGGTAGAGGAAGACGCCGCCCCTGACCAGCACGCGATAGGCTTCGGCGATCAGCGAGGACACCCAGCGCATGCCGAAATCGCGGGCGCGCGGCCCCGTCTTGCCGGCCAGGCATTCCTTGACGTAGCGCCGCACCGGCGGCTCCCAGAAGCGCTCGTTGGAGGCGTTGATGGCGAAGGTCGCGGCATTGTCCGGAATCTCCACGCGCGGATGGGTGAGGACGAATTCGCCGATCTCGCGATCGAGCATGAAGACATTGACGCCGTTGCCGGTGGTCAGCACCAGCCGCGTCGAGGCGCCATAAAGCATGAAGCCGGCGGCGACCATGCGGCTGCCCGGCTGGAAGAAATCGGCGTCCGTCACCGTGCGCGTGCCGGCCGGTGCGCGCAGCACCGAAAAAATGGTGCCGGACATGAAATTGATGTCGAGGTTGCCCGAACCGTTGAGCGGATCGAAGACCAGCAGGTAGTTGCCGCGCGGATAGCGGGCCGGAATCGGCGTCACGGCATCGTTGGATTTCGAGGCAAGGCCGGCCAGGCGCCCGGTCCACACCGTGGATTTGACGATGGCGTCGCTCGCGGCGCGCTCCAGGAAGTGCCGCGGATCCTCGTCGGCGGCAGGCAGTCCGCCGCGCGAGACGAGGTGGCTGATGACCTTGCAGGCGGTGACGATGTCGCTCAGCAGCAGCGAGAAGTCGCCGCTGGCGCCCTTGATGCGGCGCTGTTCCTCGATGATGAACTGGGTCAGGGTGATGCGCTCGATGCTCATGTCGTCCCCCGCTGTATTCCCGCATCCCGCCCAAATCCAACCCACACCTGGCCGTGCGGGCCGCATCGGGCGGAAAGATCACCATACTCCCGGCGGCGGGGCGGAGCAAGCGCCGCCCCGCGCGAGATGTCATGAGTTCGTGAGTTGTCCGGTTTTGTGGCATGCAGATTGACGTGGTAATGCGTGTGCATTACCATTTCCCACTCCGCCTCAGCCGTGCAAAGGATTACGCCATGCCTGCCGCCATCGAACTCGAATCCACACTCACCGATCGCTATCAAACAACCGTGCCGGACGGCGTGCGCCGTGTGCTCAAGCTGGGCAAGCGGGACCGTATCCGCTACCTGGTGCAAAGCGACGGCTCGGTACTGCTGCAACGTGCCGATGCGAGCGACGATCCCGTGCTTGGCTCGTTCCTCGATTTTCTGGCGCAAGACATCAAGACGCATCCGCAGCGTGTCAGCGCCCTCGATGCCGGACTGGCCAAGCGCATGCGCGCCCTGAGCAAGGGCGTCGCGGTCGATCTCGATGCGGCACTTGACCCCGCCGACGAATGACGCAGACTCCCGCCCCGCTGGTGGTCAATGGCTGGAGTCTGTTTGCCCATCCCCTGTTTCTCGATCAAGTGGAAGCGCTGATCGCCAAGGTGGTCGGCCTCAAAGCCAAAGACGCCAAGACTTGGCGGCAGAAAAACAGCAGCAAGCGCCTGGCGGCGATCACCAAGCTGGTGCTCGAAGTCATTCCCCAGGACCCGGCGCGCCCGGAATACCGCCAAGGCGGCAGCCTGGGCGATGATCGCAAGCACTGGTGCCGCGCCAAGTTCTACCAGCAGTACCGTCTGTTCTTTCGCTTCCACGCCGCGCAGCGCGTCATCGTCTATGCCTGGGTCAATGACGAAGACAGCAAACGCGCCCACGAGAGCGGCGATGATGCCTATCGCGTATTCCGCAAAATGCTCGACGGCGGCAATCCGCCCGAAGACTGGGACGGCTTGCTGAAGGAGGCGCGTCGGTCTTTGAAACGTCTGGCTGCGATCGGCAGGGCGGAGACCTAGAGGCAGGAGAGTCATTGCAAGACTTACCACTTATGGGCCTTGGCACATTGCGACGACGTCGTTTGATATCAATTCAAGCTAACTTCGGTGATCCGCTTGAATTTCTTGATGCAGGGTAAGATATGACACAAGTGGCGCTCTGTTAGCCCAGTTGAGCGATAGTGTACTGTGTAAGAGGACAAAGTGTCATAGGGTCATTTTCTGGTATAGCCAGCGTTTTACTACCTGTGCGCCAGGATGATGTGGAAAGTCGGTTTGATAATTTGGTGCAATAGGAGTCGTTTTTCATGGCGGTAGACAGCCTGACTGATGTACAGATTGCCGACCTGCTCCATTGCGCAAAGCATGTCGAGAACCCTGGTGGTAGATCACGTACTGACGGCAAGCATGTGCGTCGCGACTACAAGGTTCGTAGCACCGATGGGCGGCACGAATTCGTGCTATTCACCCGGCAGAGTACTGTCATTGCAGAGAGTTTTTCCGTGGGCCTGCGCTGGAAGTCCAAAACAGGTGAGGAGGTCATCCTTGTGCGTTGCAACGGGGCCGATCACACACACGGAAATGCAATTGAGCGCGAGCAGTTTGGTGCGCAATACCATGTTCACATCGCAACCGAGCGTTACATTGTCTCCGGTCGCAAGGCTGAATCGTTTGCCCAGTCGGCCACCGAATACCGGACATTGGAAGGTGCATTGCATCATCTGACTCGACTGGCCAGTATCGCTGGATTGAATACGCGACCCGATGAAGCCGATTTGTTTGAGATCCCATGAACTCCCAAGAATTGCAAGACCTGTTGTGTAAGACGCTCTGCGCGCAAGCGAGAGTTAGTGAAACACGCCAAGGATTGTGGCGCGTGGACACGCCTTTCGCGTTCCCGGATGGCGACGCTTATGCACTCTATGTACAACAGTTGCCCACTGGCGGGATTCGGATCAGCGACATGGGGTCGACGTTGATGCATATGAGCTACGAAAACGACGTTGATAAGTTTCGTGACGGCTCGCGTGGAAGACTGCTCCAGCAGATTCTTGCTGAAGGGGCGGTAAACGAAAGTGACGGCGAGTTCTATGTCGAGGCGCCATTTTCGGAACTCGGGCATGGCATTTTCCGGTTTGGACAGACGTTGACGCGCCTCCATGACCTCACCTTTCTGAACCGTTTGCGCGTGGAAAGCACGTTCTACGAAGACCTGCGCGAGGCATTGAAAGCGGTGGTTGACGAAGATCGTCTGCACGAAGGCTACATTGTCGAGGACGTAGCCAACGCGGCGGACTACCCGGTGGATTACTACATCGACGGTGGCGCTCAGCCCTTATACCTGTTTGGCGTTCCGAATCGTGACAAAGCACGTCTCGCGACGATTGTTTTGCAGCACATTACGGCAGCGCAGGTGCAGTTTAACTCGATGGTAGTGTTTCAGAATTCATCGGACATCCCCGGACGCGATCTCAGCCGCTTGATGAATGCGGCCAATGACATGGTCGCGTCGCTAGATGCGTCCGATGTGCTGGAACGTAAGCTGCGCCAGCGAGTTGGGTGATCCTGATTCGTTACCCGATGCACCGGGAATTTCTATTACTGACATCTGGGATGTGCCGGCACCCTTCGTGATTCTCAGGATTTGCCCCCCTCGCGGACTTTCTTTTGACGAGTCTTGCTCTCGTCGCAAACCCGACAATCCACCGCCCATGCTTTTTAGCTCATTGAGTTAACGTGAGTTTTTAGTCGGCACTGTCCTTGCTATTCATGGTTTGACCATCATGAATGCGACACTCCGCCCCCACATCGTCATCAACGACACCACCCTGCGCGACGGCGAGCAGTCGGCGGGGGTGGCGTTCAGCCTCGACGAAAAGCTGGCCATCGCGCGCGAGCTGGATGCGCTGGGCGTACCGGAACTGGAGATCGGCATCCCGGCCATGGGCGCGGCCGAGCGCGAGGGCATCCGCGGCGTCGCCGCGCTGGGCCTCAAGGCGCGGCTGATGGTCTGGAGCCGCATGCATCACGAGGACATCGTACTGGCGGCGAAGCTCGGCGCGCACATGATCGACATCTCGGTGCCGGCCTCCGACCAGCACCTGCGCTCCAAACTGCAGAAGGACCGGCCCTGGCTGTTGCGCGCCATCGGCGAGCATGTGCGCCTGGCGCGCGGTCTCGGCTTCGAGGTCGGCGTCGGCGCCGAAGACGCTTCGCGCGGCGATCCCGACCTGCTCGCGGCGATCGCCGAGGCGGCGCAGGCGGCCGGCGCGCGGCGCATTCGCTTTGCCGACACGCTGGGCGTGCTCGATCCCTTCAGCACCTTCGAGCGCATCGCCGCGCTGCGCGCAACTTGCGACCTCGAAATCGAAATGCATGCCCACGACGACCTCGGCATGGCCACGGCCAACACCCTGGCGGCAGCGAAGGCCGGCGCCACGCACCTCAACACCACGGTCAACGGCCTCGGTGAGCGCTCCGGCAATGCGCCGCTGGAGGAAGTCGTGCTCGGCCTGCATGTCTGCCACGGTATCGCCACCGGCATCGAACTGAAGGGCTTTCCGGAGATATCGCGCCGCGTCGCGCTTGCCTCGGGGCGGCCGCTGCCCTGGCAGAAGAGCATTGTCGGCGAGGGCGCGTTTACGCACGAGGCCGGCATTCACGTCGATGGCCTGATGAAGGATCCGGCCAATTACGAAGGCTTCGATCCAGGCCTGGTCGGGCGCCGGCGGCGCGTGGTGCTGGGCAAGCATTCGGGGGCGCGGGCGGTGCAACTGGTGATGGCCGAACTCGGTCATCCCTTGTCGGATTCGGCCGCGCGTGATCTGCTGCGCCGGGTGCGGGCCTTCGTCGCCAACGCCAAGCACTCTCCGTCCGATGCCGATCTGTTGACCCTGTTGGGAGCAGGCTCGTGAGCCGCGAGCTGCTCGCTGCGCCGGCGCTGCCGATGGCGGACACCGAAGCCGCGCCTAGCCTGCTGGCGCTGGCGCGCGAGGACATGGCCTGCGTTTTCGAGCGCGATCCGGCGGCGCGTTCGCGCCGCGAAGTGCTGCTGACCTATCCGGGCCTCCATGCCATGCTGATGCACCGTCTGGCGCATTTGCTGTGGCACGGTGGCTGGCGCTTCAGCGCGCGCTGGCTGGGCTGGCTCGCGCGCCTGCTGACCAATGTCGACATCCATCCCGGCGCCACGATCGGCCGCCGCTTCTTCATCGATCACGGCGACGGCGCGCGGGTCGGCGCCAATTCGGTGGTGATCGGCGAAGTGCCGGCGGGGCGCACGGCGATCGGCATCCCGGCGTGGCTGGTCGGCGAGGTTGCGGCGGCTTCGCCGTTGAAAGTCGGCGCTGGTGGCACGGCGATCAACCGCGACCACCCCCTGATCCCCGATCCGGTGGGCAAGGCCATCCAGTGCCTGCTCGACCGCATCGACACGCTCGAAACGCAAGTGCGTACTCTGCGCGGAGAGCCTGCTCCGATCAAGGTGGCGGGCTGCATCGCCTGCGCCGCCGGCGAACTCTGTTGCGAGGAGCATGGCCGTGGCTGAGGGCCTCGATCTGCTGGAACTGGGCGAGGACGGGCTCTACTTCGACGAGCCCTGCCTGGCGGAAGTCGAGGCGCTGATCGCTCAGGCCGCCCATGACTACGGCCATGTGACCGCCGAGCAATACCTGCTGCGCGCCTACTTCCTGGCGCCCGAGCAGCTGTCGGTGCTGGTCGCGCTCTACCGCTACTACTTCTACCAGCACCGCATGGAAGACGCGCTGATCGTCGCCGAGCGCGCGCTCGATGTCACCGCGCGGCGCCTGCACCTGGTCGGCGGCTGGAGCCGCATCGGCCACGTCGCGCTGGGCGAGGCGGTGATGCGTTCGATGGGCCTGTTGCGCTTCCACCTGCTGGCGCTCAAGGGCTCGGCGGTGATCCTGCTGCGCCTGGGCCGGCTCGACGAAGCCCGCCTGCGCCTGGCCAAGATCGCCGAAGTCGACGAGCGCGATGCCCTGGGCGCTGCACCGCTGCTGGCCGTGATCGCGGCACGGCAGGAGCAGGAAGCCGCCGAAATTTCATACTGAGACTGGAGTACACATCATGGGATGCGAAGCCGACAGCTTTGAAGACGATCTGGCCGACCTGGGCAGCGCCGAGGAATTTCTCGATTACTTCGAGATTCCCTTCGACGCGCGCGTGGTCCAGGTCAACCGCCTGCACATCCTGCAGCGCTACCACGACTACCTGGCCAAGCAGGAGGCCGGCAAGGCGCCCGAATACGTCGCTTGGCGCGGCTGGCTGCTGCGCGCCTACGATGATTTCGTCGGCTCCAGCGCACAGCAGGAAAAGGTGCTCGCGGTGTTCCGCAAGGCCGAGGGCAGTTCCTTCCTGCCACTCTCGTCGCTGACGAGGTAATCATGCTGCCGCGCTGGGACTATGGCGATGCCGTGCGCGTAACGCGCAATGTGCGCAATGACGGCACCTTCCCCGGCATCAGCACCGGCGAGCTGCTGGTGCGTCGCGGCCGCATCGGCCATGTGCGCAATGTCGGCACTTTCCTCCAGGACCAGATCATCTACTCGGTGCATTTCCTCGACGAAGGGCGAGTGGTCGGCTGCCGCGAGGAAGAACTGATCGGTCTCGACGAACCCTGGATCGAAAGCCGCTTCGAGGTGCGGCAGAAGGTCCGCGCCGCGCGCGCGCTGGCCATCCGCGGCGAAGTCCGGGTGCCGCCGGGCAGCCGCGGCGAAGTCTTGAACCTCGAACGCTCGGAGGCGCAGGGCGCGCTGTATCACGTGCATTTCGACTGCCTGCCGGGCAATCCGCTGCGGGTGCCCGAATCCTCATTGCAGGAGCCCGGCGATGAATGAACCGGGCGGCGTCTACCTGACGCTCAAGATCGCCGCTCAGTTGTTCGCCAAGCCGTTCGAAGCGCTGGCGGCCGACGAACTGCGGCGCGTGAGCAACGTGGCGATGCGCCAGCAGGAAATCGAGACCCTGATCCTGGCCGCGCCCGAAGCCGCCGGCGTGACGCTGCCGGAAGCCTCGATCGCCGCCGGCCTGGAGGAAATCCGCGGCCGCTATGCCAGCGAAGCGGACTACCACGCCGACCTCGATCGCGTCGGCCTCGACGTGGCCGCGCTGCGCCAGGCCGTCCTGCGCGACATGCGGGTCGAGGCGCTGCTGGAGAAAGTTGGCGCTCGCGCCCCGGCGGTCAGCGCTACCGAAGTCGAAATCTTCTGGTTCATGCACCAGGAGCGCTTTCGCCGCGCCGAAACCCGCGTGCTGCGCCATATCCTGATCACCATCAGCGAGCAACTGGCCGGCAACGAGCGCGATGCCGCACGCGGCACGATCGAGGCGATCCGCGCCCGTCTGCTGAAGAACCCGGAGCGCTTCGCCGAACAGGCGCTCAAGCATTCCGAATGCCCGACCGCGATGAACGGCGGCCTGCTCGGCAACGTGCCGCGCGGCCAGCTCTACCCCGAGCTCGAAGCCGCAGCCTTCGCCCTGCCCGCGGCGGCGCTGTCGGAACCCGTCGAATCCGAACTCGGCTGGCATTTGATCCTGTGCGAGACGATCAATGCGGAACGCCAGTCGCAACTGGCCGAAGTGCGCCAGACCATCCGCGATCACCTGCAACAACAGCGCCGCAGCATCTGCCAGAAATCCTGGATCAATTCGCTGCGGCGCAAACCCCCGACTTCAGCCCTTACGATTCCCGACTGATGGCGGCCAGCGCTTCCAGCTGGTCAACCAGTGCCACGGCCACCTCGATTCCGTCGGCCTGCGCGCGACGCTCCAGCTCGAAGCGGCGATAGCCGGGCAGCCGAACCTCGGGATCGATCAGCATCGCCGCAATCAGGGTCTCCATGCGCTCGGCGAACACCTCGGTGCTCGCGAGCGCTTCCGGGTCCACGACCAGGAAGGCCTGGCCAATGTGCGGGCGGTTGCCAGCGTCGGCGAAGAACGAATCCGCCTCGAAGCCGAACGCCGCACCGGTAAGCGCGCAGCAAAGCAGTTCGACCACCAGGGCAAGCATCGCGCCCTTGACGCCGCCAGCCGGCAGCATCATGCCTTCGAGTCCAGCCTTCGGGTCGGTGGTGGGCTTACCGTCCTTGTCCAGCGCCCACCCGGCCGGGATGGCCGTGCCGGTCGTGGCGGCGACCATCAGTTTGCCGCGGGCGACTTCCGACAGTGACAGGTCGATCACGAGCGGCGGCTGGCCGCGGCGCGGAAACACAGCGGCGACCGGATTGGTGCCGAAGATGGGGCGGCGGCCTCCCCAGGCCGGCATGGCCGCCGGCGAGTTACCGAAGGCCAGTCCGACCATGCCGGCAGCGGCAACCGGTTGCAGATGATAGGCGGCGACGCCGAAATGGTGACTGCGCGTGACACCGGCAAAGGCCGCACCGCATTGGCGGGCGCGCGCCATCGCTTCCTTGACGGCCAGTGCGCAGGCCGGGAAGGCCAGACCTTCATCGGCATCCACCAGGCAGGCGGCGGCTTTGGCGCGAATCACGCGGGGCATGGCATTGCCATTGACGCGGCCATGGCGCAGGTGGCCGGCGTACTGCGCCACGCGCGACAAGCCATGCGAAGCGAGTCCCTGCGCCTCGGCTGTCACCAGGGCGGCAGCGGTGACGCGGGCCATCTCGGCCGACGCGCCGGCACGCATCAGCGCAGCCGCCGCAATTTCGTTCAGGCGTGCGATGGATAGCTTGCTCATGGTGATTGTGAAAACCTAAGGTGCCGATGGAAACTTCGTCCGCCTCATGACGCCACCTTCGAATCGGAACAGTATTCGTAGGCTCGCGTGAGCACGTATGAGTAGCGCAGTTCCACCGGCTGATCCTTGAAGGAAAATGCGATTCGAATGACCTGCAACAGCGGATCGCCGACCCTCACCGCGAGCAGGCTGGCCTTGAAGGCATCCGCGCTCACTGCCCTGACTCTTTCCTGGGTGCGCACCACGGTTATGCCGAAGGCTTCCTGATAAAGCTGGTAGAGGGTGGCCGGGCGCTCGCGCAAGGTTTTTTCGGTGAGCCGCGAGAATGCTAGTTCCGGCAGCAGGATTTCGTCGATCACCACCGGCGTGCGACCGAGTTCGAGCCTGTTGACGAAACGAATCAGGCGCGAACCTGGGTTGAGGCCAAGCATTGTCGCGGCCAGGGGGTCAGCCTTGATTTTGCCGAATTCCATGAGTTCGACCTTCGGGTATTCCTTGTGGCCGTCCTGGCGCACGACATGGAAAAAAGTGAACAGGTAGCGGTCTTGGTTGTGGGTGGCGACAAAGGTGCCACGCCCTTGTTGCCGTATCAGGAAGCCCTCGCCAGACAGGTCGTCGACCGCCTTGCGTATGGTGCCCATGCTTACGGCGAAGCGCTCGCAGAGTTTTTTTTCCGACGGAATGACCTCGCCGGGCTTCCATTCGCCATTGCGAATGGATTCGATGATCTTGCGCTTGACCTCCTTGTAGAGGAGGGCCCCGGAAGGATTCAAGCCGACCAATTGCTCAACCATGATGTTTTCCTCGCCTGTTTTCCGGGGCGAGTATAACCAAATTGCCGTCTAGACTAAATCACCTTAGTCATACAGGTCATCCAGTTGACTTGAACGAATCGCCTGTCTAGGATTCGCCTACGGCCTGTATGTGGCGGTTTATCAGACAAGGAGATGGGCATGATTGACTTTTTGGTGCATGAGGACGGCGACTCGGTCGGCACGATCGTCGTCGAGGGCGTGAAAGCCGGCGCGACGCTGACCGGCTGGGTCATGGAGCAGGACAGGACCATCGAGGTAAAGACCCTCAACGAGATTCCGATCGGACACAAGATTGCGCTCAAGGATCTCGGCAACAACGCGACGGTGATCAAGTACGGCGTCGACATCGGCCGTACTGTCGCCCCGATCAAGGCGGGCGAATATCTGCACGTCCATAACGTCAAGACCAAGCGCTGGTAGGCGACGACGTGACCCTTTCCAGGCATCCAATCCGAGGACTACGATCATGATTAGCAACGACACCACCATTCAGGGCTACCGGCGCGAAAACGGCCGCGTCGGGATTCGCAACCACGTCATCATCCTGCCGGTGGATGACATCTCCAATGCGGCAGTCGAGGCGGTGGCCAACAACATCAAGGGCACCATGGCGCTGCCCCATCCCTACGGCAGACTCCAGTTCGGTGCCGATCTGGACCTACACTTCCGTACCCTGATCGGCACCGGCGCCAACCCCAACGTCGCCGCTGTAGTGGTCATCGGCATCGAAGAGGGCTGGACCAAGCTCATCGTTGACGGCATTGCCAAGACCGGCAAGCCGGTACTGGGCTTTTCCATCGAGCTGCATGGCGACCACGACACGATCATGCGGGCGTCGAAGGCGGCGCGCGAGCTGGTGCAATGGGCCTCGGAAAAGCAGCGCGAAACCTGCCCCGTGTCAGAACTGTGGGTGTCCACTAAGTGCGGCGAATCCGACACCACTTCCGGCTGCGGCGCAAACCCGACCGTCGGTAACGCATTCGACAAGTTGTATGCCGTCGGTTCGACGCTGGTCTTCGGCGAGACGACGGAACTGACCGGCGGCGAGCATCTGGTCGCGGCGCGCTGCCGCACGCCGGCGGTGAAGGAGCAGTTCATTACCATGTTCAATCACTATCAGGACGTGATCAACCAGCACAAGACGTCCGATCTTTCGGACTCGCAGCCGACCAAGGGCAATATCGCCGGCGGTTTGACCACCATCGAAGAAAAGGCGCTGGGCAACATCCAGAAGATCGGCAAGAAGTGCGTGGTCGACGGCGTCCTCGACAAGGCGGAAACTCCCACCGGTCCGGGCCTGTGGTTCATGGATTCCTCGTCGGCGGCGGCGGAAATGGTGACGCTCTGCGCAGCCTCCGGCTACGTGGTGCACTTCTTCCCGACCGGCCAGGGCAACATCATCGGCAACCCGATTCTGCCGGTGATCAAGATTTGCGCCAATCCGAGGACGGTACGCACCATGAGCGAACATGTCGACGTCGACACTTCCGGCCTGCTGCAGCGCGAAATGAATCTGGATCAAGCGGGCGACAAGCTGCTCGAAAGCATGCTGCGCACCGCGAATGGCAGACTCACGGCAGCCGAAGCGCTCGGTCACCGCGAGTTCGTCCTGACCCGGCTCTATGAAAGCGCCTAAGGCCGGAGTAACCGCAAGCAGAAAAGCCGGTCTCGGCATCGCGGGAAGGCTTCATTCTCATTCTTGAAGGGACATTGCAATGTCAGTTACGTATTTGAAGAAAGCGAGCAAGACGCCGGCGACAGAAACAGCGACAGCCCAGCAGGTTGTCACCGAAATGCTTGCCGAAATTCAGCAACGTGGCGAGGCCGCGGTACGCGAATACTCGCGCAAGCTCGACAAATGGGAAGGCGACATCATCATGTCGCCGCAAGCCATTGCCGCCGCCACCCGGGATATACCCGCCGGGGTCAAGCGCGACATCGAATTCGCCTCGAAACAGGTGTATGACTTTGCGGTCGCGCAGAAGCAAAGCATGCTCGAATTTTCCACCGGGCTGCATCGCGGCGTCACCGCCGGCCAGCGCGTGATACCGGTCAACGTGGTGGGCTGCTACGCACCTTCGGGACGCTACGCGCATATTGCCTCGGCCTACATGACCGTGGCGACCGCCAAGGCCGCCGGTGTGAAGACCATCATCGCGTGTTCGAGTCCGTATCGCGGTGGCGGCATGCACCCGTATCTGCTCTATGCGTTCAAGGCGGCCGGCGCCGACGTCATCATGACCCTGGGTGGCGTGCAGGCCATCGCCAGCATGGCCTATGGTCTATTTACCGGCAAGCAGGCCGACGTCGTGGTCGGCCCGGGTAACAAGTTTGTCGCCGAAGCCAAGCGCACGCTGTTCGGCAAAGTCGGCATCGATGTGTTCGCTGGTCCGTCGGAAGTCGCGGTAATTGCCGACGAGACTGCCGACCCGGCAATTGTCGCCAGTGATCTGGTCGGCCAGGCCGAGCATGGGCACGAATCGCCTGCCTGGCTATTCACGACCAGCGAACCTCTGGCCAGGGAAGTCATGCGCCTGGTACCGGAGCTGATTGCCAAATTGCCCCCCATCGCGGCGGACGCGGCCGGTTCGGCCTGGCGCGACTATGGCGAAGTGATTCTGTGCAGCACGCGCGATGAAATCGCCACTATCTCCGACCAGTACGCCAGTGAGCACCTCGAGGTTCATGCCAAAGACCTCGATTGGTGGTTGGCCACGCTGACCTGCTACGGTTCCCTGTTCCTCGGCGAAGAGACCACGGTGGCCTTCGGCGACAAGACCAGCGGTCCGAACCACGTGCTGCCGACCATGGGCGCGGCGCGCTATTCAGGCGGCCTGTCGGTACACAAATTCATGAAAGTCCTCACCTGGCAGCGTCTGACCCGCGAGGCCAATCGCGAGATCGCGCAGGTGACGGCACGCATCAGCCGACTGGAAGGCATGGAAGCCCATGCGCGCACGGCCGACGATCGCCTGCGCAAATACTATCCGGGCCAGACGTTCGATCTCGGCACGCCGGTTGAGGCATGAGGGGCAGACAATGAACACGGACACCCACAACGACGTTTCTTCGCTGTTCGACCTACGGGGCCGCCAGGCCCTGATCACCGGCGGCAGCAGCGGTATCGGCGCAGCCATCGCCTATGCGCTGGGCAAGGCAGGCGCAACGGTCATTCTGGCGGCGCTTGGCAAGGGATTGTCCGCGGCGGCCGACAAGCTGGAGTCGGCCGGCGTCACGGTGTCGCATACCCTTGCCGCCGATCTGGGGACTCACGACGGGATACAACAACTGGCCGACACGCTCAAGACGGGCCATGGCGACATCGACATTATTTTCAATTGCGCCGGCGTGAATCTGCGCCAGTCTTTCATGGAAGTCACACCGCAATCCTGGGACACGCAACTGGTAATGCATCTGGCGGCACCGATGTTCCTGACCCAGGCGCTGGCGCCGGGCATGAAGGAACGGGGCTGGGGGCGGATCATCAATATCGCTTCGCTGCAAAGCTATCGGGCCTTCGCCAACAGCGCACCCTATGGCGCCGGCAAGGGCGGCGTGGTCCAGCTGACCCGGGCGATTGCCCAGGAGTGGTCGCCTCACGGCATCACCTGCAACGCCATCGGCCCCGGATTCTTCCCGACGCAATTGACGGCAGCCGTATTCAATGACGCGGAACTGGTGCGCAAGCATGCCGCACAAACGGCAATCGGCCGCAATGGCGTGATGGAGGACATCTACGGCGTCGCGGTGTTCCTGGCCAGCGAAGCTTCGGCCTACATCACCGGCCAGACCATCATGCTCGACGGCGGCTACACAGCCAAGTAAGGAGAAATCATGCGCGCCCTGGTCTATACCCAACCCAACGAAGTCTGCCTGCAAGATCGGCCCTACCCCGAAGCCGAGGATGGTGAAGTCATCATCAGGATCGAAGCGGCCGGGATTTGCGGCAGCGACATGCATGCCTATCACGGCCACGATCCGCGGCGCAAGCCTGGACTGGTGCTGGGGCACGAGTTCGCCGGCGCGGTGGTCGAAAGCCGGGACGCTTCGCTGATTACCGGCGATCGCGTCTCGGGCAATCCGTCGATAACTTGCGGCACCTGCGACAACTGCGTGCAGGGACGCAGCAACTTGTGCACCCAGCGCGGCATGGTCGGTATGACCCGGCCGGGGGCCTTTGCCGAATTCATGAGCATTCCAGCGGCATCGCTGATCAAGTTGCCGGACAGCCTCGACAGCGATGCCGCGGCCCTCACCGAACCGGCGGCAACGGCGCTCCACGCGATCAATCTGTCGCAGCGTGTGTTGCACCGGCCGCTTCAGGAAGGGCGGGTGCTGCTGCTTGGCGGCGGCGCCATCGGCATGCTGGGCGCGCTGCTGCTGAAACACTACGGGGTCGATCAGTTGGCGGTGGTCGAGCTCAACGCCATGCGCCGCCGGTCGATTGCCGAACACGTGGGCTGCGAAGTGATCGACACCGCCACCCAGGCTCTGGCCGAATCCAGCTATGACCTGGTGCTGGATTGCGTCGGTGCGGCGGCCACACGCAAGCTGGCGTTCGCCGCCGTCAAGGCGGGCGGCGTCATCATGCATGTCGGGCTGCAGGATTGGGAGAGCGAAATCGACATGCGCAAACTCACCCTGGGGGAAATTACCTTGATGGGAACGTTTACCTACACCCTGGCGGATATGCGCGCGACCGTCAGTGCGCTGCAGCGCGGTGTGTTCGGCGATCTGGCCTGGGTGGAAAAGCGCTCGCTGGCCGACGGTCCGGCCGCCTTCAGCGACTTGCACCAAGGCAAGACTGCCGCCGCCAAGGTATTGCTCAAGCCGGAGTAGATCGCGCCAAATCCATTTACACCTGTTGAGATTCCCGGTTCGGATGTCCCGTATCCGGTACGTAGCTCGTGACAATAAGAGGAGATGCACCATGAAGCCACTGAAGCATGTTGTTACCGCACTGTTTGTTGCAATTGGCATGACCCAGGCCTGCGCCGCGGACTACAAGGCCATGACCATCCGCGCCGCCACGGCAAATCCCGAGGGGAGTTTGCATACGACGGCCATCAACAAGTTCAAGGAGATTGTCGAAGCCGAGTCGGGCGGCAAGATCAAGGTCCAGACTTTCTACGGCGGCTCGATGGGCGACGAACAAGCGAATGTCCGCCAGTTGCGCAATCAGGAAATTCACCTGGCGGTACTCGCGGTCGGCAATCTGACCCCTTTCGCTGCCCAGGCCAACGTCTTTTACATGCCCTACATGTTCCCGGAAATCGGCGCTGCCTATAAACTCCTGGGAAATGAATCCTTCACCGGCAAGGTGAGCGACAAGATTGCGGCGCAAAGTGGCGCCCGCCCTTTGTCCTGGCTGATTGGCGGCTACCGGCACGTGACCAATGCCAAGCGCCCCATCACCAGGATCGACGATCTCAAGGGACTGAAGATCCGTGTTCCGCCGGTGGCCGTGCAACTCGAATCGTTCAAGGCCTGGGGGGTCGAGCCGCATCCGTTGGCATGGTCGGAAACCTTCAATGCCCTGCAACAGGGGGTCATCGACGGTCAGGAAAACCCGCACACCGTTAATCGCGACCAGAAGTTCTGGGAAGTCCAGAAGCACATCACCGAACTGCCCTATATGCTCTGGGTCGGGCCGGTGCTGGTAAGCGATGCCTGGTACAAGGGACTGGATGCGGATACCCGGGCCTTGGTCACCAAAGCGGCGAAAGATGCGGCGACCGCCGAATGGAAATGGGCAGCCGAGCAGGACAGCGTGGCCAAGAAAACATGCCTCGACAAGGGCATGAAGCTGAGCGTGCTCACCGATGGTCCGGTGTGGCAGGAGAAGGCCCGCTCCATCTGGCCCAAGTTTTACGAGCAGGTCGGCGGCAAGGCGATGCTCGATGAGGCCGTGACCATCATGTCCAAAAAATAAGAATTCATCGCGGCAACGAGGGGGAAGCCATGGACAAGCCATCGCTGGCTCGAAAGCTGTATGACAATTTTGAGGAAGTGTTCAGCGTGGCCTGTGTTGGCACCATGGTTGCCTGCCTCATTCTGCAAGTGGGCGTGCGTTGGATAACCGGCTCGGGTGTCGCCTGGAGCGAAGAACTGAGCCGGTTTGCCTTTTTATGGACGGTATTTTCGGCAGCCCCGCTGGTCGCCAAGCATTGCGCCCATGTCCGCATCACGGCGCAGTTTCTGCTCTTGCCGCTGAAGTACCGGCTGGCGATCAGAATTTTTACCGACAGCCTGTGGATCGCCTGCAATCTGGCTATTGCCTGGTGGTGCTGGGAGGTCGTCAAGGGTGGGCTGGCGTATCCGGAATTGTCCCCGACCCTGGGCATCGTCAGGGGCTACGTCGAACTGATCATTCCTCTCGGTTTTGTTCTCATGAGCTGGCGCATTGCCGAAGGCTATGTGATTCGCTGGCGGCAGGGAACCCTGCTCGACTTGGTGCGGGAACAATCTGAAATGGCGGGAAATTGAGATGGAAATCTCGACCTTGACCATCGTGTTGGTCAGCCTGGCGGTGCTGTTTCTGTTGGGTATGCCGATTTTCATGAGCCTGGCGATCTCCTCGGCCGCCGCCCTGGTGTTTGGCGGCTATCTGCCGATGGCCGTCATACATAACTCGATTTTCGACGGCCTGAACATTTTCCCGCTGCTGGCGATTCCCTGCTTCGTCATCGCCGGCTCGATCATGGAGTACGGCAACATCACGGGCCAGATCGTCGATGTCGTCAAACAGTTGGTCGGCCGCATGCATGGCGGTTTGGGGATCACCACCATTCTTGCCTGCACCTTCTTTGCGGCGATATCCGGTTCCGGACCGGGCACCGTGGCCGCGGTTGGCACCCTGCTGGTGCCGGCCATGATCCGCTGCGGCTACAGCAGGGAGTATGCAGGGGCGGTTTCCTGCTCGGGCGGCACCATCGGCATCCTCATACCGCCGAGCAACCCCATGATCATTTATTCGATCCTGGCCAATGTGTCCATTACCGCGATGTTCACTGCGGGATTCATACCCGGATTCATCGTGGCTTTTGCCATGTCGTTCACCGCCTGGTCGATTGCCCGCAAGCATGGCTTCCGCGGCGACGCCGAGATGCCGCCGTTCAACCTGAAGGATTTCCTGCGCAGTTGCCGCAGGGGCTTCTTCTCCCTGATTACGCCTCTGGTAATTCTGGGGTCAATCTATTCCGGGCTATGCACGACGGTTGAAGCCTCGGTGCTGGCGATTGTCTATGCGCTGTTTGTCGGCATTGTCATCAACCGCGCGCTCAAACCCATTCACTTGTACAAGGCCTTGCTGGAGGGCGCGATGTTGTGTGGGGCGGTACTCATTATCGTCGGCACGTCGACCCTGTTCGGCAAGATCATGACCTACGAGGAGGCGCCGCAGCGTCTGGCGACCGCCGTGCTGGCCATATCCCGCGATCCCCAGGTGATCCTGCTGCTGATCATCGGCGTGCTCATCATCCTCGGCATGTTCATGGAAACGCTGTCCACCATCATCGTGCTGGTGCCGGTATTGATGCCCATGCTGCATCTGGTTGGAGTCGATCCGATCCACTTCGGCATCATTCTGGTGATCACCAACGAAATGGCCTTGCTGACCCCGCCGCTGGGCGTCAACCTGTTTGTCGCCTCGCGCATCTCGAAGGTATCCGTCGAGCGGCTCAGTATCGGTGTATTGCCCTATCTCGCCGCCCTGATTTTGGTGGTACTGCTGATTACCTATTTCCCGCAGATCGCAACTGGGCTGCCTTACGCCTTGGGCATGGGTAAATGAGACGCCGGCCTCCTGACCGACAACCTCTCCTGCGTGGTCGAGGCGCCGCTGAGGAAAGTTGGCGCTCGCACCCCGGTGCGGCAGCCATGATGTCCCGCTATCTGCCGAGCAAATCCACCAAGGCCTCTGCGATGACGATGCGCGTGCCCTCGTGGCGTTCGAGGGCCAGCAGATGGCTTTTGTCGCCAGAGGCCAGGAAGTCGGCACCGGCCGCCTGGTACAGCCCCAGCAGATAGTCGTCATTCGGATCGGGCGGCGTGCCGCGCGCCATAAGGGCGGAAAGCAGGATGTTGGTGTCGAGTACGACGCGCATGGCCCGTCAGCGGGCCGTGTCCTGCGCCGCGGCGCGACCCTCGCGGACGGCTTCGTCGATCATCGCTTCGAGCATCTCGGCCGGCATGTCGCGGTTGCGGTCCTTGACGATCTGCACCGTGCGGTCGAGCATGCGCCAGCGCACGGCATCCTCGACGAATTTGGACAGATCGCCTTTCTTCATTCCTTGCGCGCCCAGAAATCCGCGCAGGGAATGATCGGTTTCCGGGGAAACCTTGATGGTCCAGCGGACCGCCTCGGTCATGGTTTGTCCTCATAAGCGTCGATGCGTATGTCCGAATCCTAGCGTCTGGTAAAGCAGGATTCAACGTCGAAATGAGAGCCCGGCGAATGGGGAGAGCCTTACGAATTGGGTCGTCGGACGCCCGCCGCGCCTGTGCCATACTTGCCCGCCCTGCATCCGGCGCGCCTGCGGCACATGTTTTCGGATTTCCTCGCCACCGTCGAATTCTCGCTAGGCGTCACCGGGCCGATCTTCGTGATCCTCGGCCTCGGCGCCTGGCTGCGCCGCATCGGCATGATCAGCGAAGCCTTCATCGAGGGCGGCAGCCGGCTGGTGTTCAACGTCACGCTGCCGGCGCTGCTGTTCATCAGCGTCGCCAAGACCCGCCTCGACACCTCGGCCAATTTTGCGCTGATTGGTTTCGGCCTCGCCGCGACCTTGCTGGCCTGGGGCGCGAGCGAACTCCTGGCGAAGTACGCGGTGAAGGCCGAGCGCGATCGCGGCGTCATCGTGCAGGGCATGTTCCGTTCCAACATGGCCATCATCGGCCTCGCCTACTGCGTCAATGCCTACGGCGAGGCCGGCCTCGCCGCGGCTTCGCTCTACGTCGGCCTGGTCACCATCCAGTTCAACGTCCTCGCGGTGCTGACGCTCAACCGTTCCCTGCATAGGCGCCAGGGCATCGCGCCGGTGCTGCGTTCGGTGGCGGCCAATCCGCTGATCATCGGCATCGTGCTGGCCCTGCCGGTGTCGATTGCCGGCCTGCGCCTGCCGGCCATCGTGCTGCAATCGGGCGAGTACTTCGCCAACATGACGCTGCCGCTGGCCCTGCTGTGCACCGGCGCCGCGCTGGATTTCCGCAGCCTGCGCCACGACCCGGGCGATACCGTGCTGGCCGCCGCCGGCAAGCTGTTCGCGGTGCCGCTGCTGTTCGTGGCCGGCGGCATCCTCTGGGGTTTTCGCGGCATCGAGCTCGGCGTTTTGCTGCTGATGTCCTCGGCGCCGACCGCCGCCGCCAGCTACGTCATGGTGCGGGCGATGGGCGGCAACGCGCCGCTGGCGGCCAACATCATCGCCCTGACCACGGCCGGCTCGCTCTTCACCACCAGCGCCGGCATCGTGGTGCTGCGCGGCATGCGGCTGATCTAGCGCTCGTCCTCGTCGCAGCAAATCCTGTTCGGGGGATAATTCCCGGCGTCCGGTCGCGCGCTCCGCGCGCCTGCCGCGACCGGGAGCGGCCCCTGTCGCGCCGTCCATGACAAGGAGAACGAGATGACCCAACCGATTGCCACCGCCATCGCCGGCAGCCTGCCCAAGCCGGCCTGGCTGGCCCAGCCGGAAAAGCTCTGGGCGCCCTGGCAGTTGTCCGGCGAGGCGCTGCAGCAGGCCAAGCTGGACGCCATGCGCCTTGCCGTCGACGACCAGTTGCGCGCCGGCATCAGCGTCGTCGGCGACGGCGAGCAGACCCGGCAGCATTTCGTGACGACCTTCATCGAACACCTCGACGGCGTCGATTTCGACAAGCGCAAGACGGTGCGCATCCGCGACCGCTACGACGCCGAGGTGCCGCTGGTGGTCGGCCCGGTGTCGCGCCGGCAGCCGGTGTTCGTCGATGACGCGCGGCATCTGCGCCTGCTCACCGGCGGGCCGATCAAATTCACCCTGCCGGGGCCGATGACCATGATCGACACGCTCTACGACGATCATTTCAAGAGCCGCGAGAAGCTGGCCTGGGCCTTCGCCGAAATCCTCAACCAGGAAGCGCGCGAACTGGCCGAGGCCGGCGTCGATATCGTGCAGTTCGACGAGCCGGCCTTCAACGTGTTCTTCGACGAGGTTCGCGACTGGGGCGTGAAAACCCTGGAGCGGGCCGCCGCCGGGCTGCCCTGCAAGACCGCGGTGCATATCTGCTATGGCTACGGCATCGAGGCCAACATCAAGTGGAAACAGGGCCTGGGCGCCGAATGGCGCCAGTACGAGCAGACCTTCCCGTTGCTGGCGGCGAGCGGCATCGACCAGGTCAGCCTCGAATGCCAGAACTCGCACGTGCCGATGGAATTGATCGGCCTGCTGGCGGGCAAGGACGTCATGGTCGGCGCCATCGATGTCGCCAGCAATCGCATCGAGACGCCCGAAGAAGTCGCGGCGACGCTGCGCCGCGCCCTGCAATGGGTCAAGCCGCACCAGTTGATCGGCTGCACCAACTGCGGCATGGTGCCCCTGCCGCGCGCCGTCGCCCGCGGCAAGCTGCATGCCCTGGCGGCCGGCGCCGCCATCGTGCGCGGCGAACTGGGCTGGGGATGACGGATTCAGGGCGGCGCACCGCCGCTGTTTCGTCCATGTCCGCGCCACCGTCCGAAAAAACTGACCAATCCGCAACCGTAAAAAGCGGCGGCACGAAGAAGGTTTTGTGGGCTGTGTTGTTCGTTGCGATGTTTGCTTACCTTGCAAGTTATATCGCCGTCATTGCCTACGTGCGATTTGGCGGCCAGACCGTTAAAGACTTCTGCAGTCAGGATTTGATCGGCAAGTCTGTGTCTGCGGCAAAGGAACTTGCCGCCAGAAGCGGGTTGGAAATCGTTGAATGGGAGGGATGGCTTCGCGTGACCACGGACCCGAACATGTCCCGCCATACCTGCGACCTCAAGCTCAATGCCGGCAAAGTTACATCCGCCAAGGCGTCGTTCCGATTCTGACGATCCGTGTGAGCGTTGCGCGCCTGGAACCCGCTTGGATGGAGGTTTCGGTTCGGCCATTTCCCGACGTTCCGTCACGCCACCAATTGACGCCACCAATACGTCAATTGTACGGTTTGAATTGCGTGCCGTTTCGCACTGCACTACAATGAGCCGTATTTCTTCCGTAATGAAGGCGAGCCTATCATGCCTACTGTTGCCCAACCCTACGAACGCATCGATTTGCGCACATCGCCGGAAATCAAGGAACTGATTGTCCGGGCGGCATCTTCTGCAGGGATGTCGGTAAGCGCTTTCCTGCTCGGCACTGCTCAGGAACGAGCCAGGCAGATCTTGGCGGAGAAAGAGACGATCACTCTCACTTCCCGTGACTGGAACGCCTTTGCGAAAGCGCTGGACAATGCCGAGAAACCCAGGCCGAAGTTGTCCGCTGCAATGAAACGTCACCGCGACTGGCAGCAAGACAAGCGTTGACTTCCATTCCCTCGATCAGCATTGAAGTGCTGGCGTCGACTCATGACCGCCGCACATTTTCATGCGGCGTTGAAGCACTGGATGAATACCTTCGGCGGTTTGCTCGCCAGCATGCCGATGCCAATGTAAGCCGCACCTACGTTGCCGTCGAGGGATCAACTGTTCGCGGTTTCTACAGCTTGGCCATGTCGGCTATCCGAAAGGAGAACCTGCCTGCCAAGCACCTGAACCGATTCCCCAACTTCCCGCTTCCGGTTGCACGCCTTGCTCGCCTGGCCGTTGAAATGCGCCATCAGAAGCAAGGACTAGGTGAGTTGCTGCTGGCGGATGCCTTACAGCGTTGCCTGCGGCTTTCCGTCGAGATTGGAATGATCGGCGTCATTGTGGACGCCAAGGATGACCATGCGCGGGGCTGGTATGAACGCTATGAATTCGAGCGGCTACCAGATTCACCCTTGACATTGTGGTTACCCACAACTGCGATTGCCCGTCTATAGGCAGCGTTTGATGCCGGCGGGGATGGAAGAAGACCGGTCCGCCTCGGGAAACAACTGAGAGTCGGCGGGGCGAGTTGAGCCGGACACCGAATCGTCGCAGTTCGGCCAGAAGCCGCCGCTCGGAAATATTCCTCAAAGCAGACCCGACTTTGACACCGCCAAGTAACCCCCCCCTCGCAAAGCGGCATCACGCACGGCATTCGGCGAGGTCGCCGAAATCGGTGTGTATCTAGGCGGGGGGGGGGGCGCGCTCAATCCAGATTCAGGATGGGCTTCGGCGGCTTGATGTTCAATGCCTTCAATCGGTTAGCGGCATCCGACGAAGGGTCGGTCACCTGCCAAACGCGACCGTTGGGGCTGGACAATAGCGCCAGCTGGACCCGTTTCAGATCATCCCGGATATTGCGCCACGTATCCTGACACGCGTGCTCGATGGTGCGCTCAAGCAACAGGGACAGCACCGTGATGGCGATGTGGGCATGAATGCGGTGGGGCACCCAGTGGAACACCGGACGCATCTTCAGCCCGCTCTTCATCGTCCGCCAAGCTTCTTCCACCCGCTGTTGCTGTTTGTAGCCCAGCGCCATGTCTTCCGCCGTGAGCGTGTCGTCGTTGCTATGCACCACGAATTTGCCATCGAAGCGTTCCAGTTCTGTCACCGCCTGACGATCAATCGCCAGACCGCGT
>JAXMJU010000222.1:0-10498 GCA_034376265.1 Sulfuritalea sp. | reverse complement strand
CCGCGGTGAACGATGCGCCGGTCGTGGTTGCTCCCGCACTTGATCTTGTCATTGCCAATTGGTACGGCAACAACATTGGCGTGCTGGCAAATGACGGCATCGGCGGATTTGCAGCGGCGGTCGCGCTTGCCAGCGGTGGTTCCAATCCATCCGCGGTGGCGCTGGGAGATATGAATGGCGATGGCAGGATCGATATCGTCACCACAAATTATTCCAGCGGCCTCGTCAGCCTGCTGGCGGGCGACGGTGCCGGCAGTTTCGCGGCGGCGACCAGCTTTGCCACCGGTGGTTCCAATCCACACGGAGTGGCGCTGGGCGATGTGAATGGCGATGGCAAGATTGATATCGTCGTCGCCAATCGCACCAACGACAACATCGGCGTGCTGCTGGGCGATGGCGCGGGAAGCTTTGCAACGGCGGTCAACTTCGCCTCCGGTGGAGCCAATCCCTATTCGGTGGCGCTGGGCGATGTGACTGGCGACGGCAAACTCGATATCGTCACTCCCAATTTCGGCAGCAACAACGTTGGCGTGCTTGCAGGCGACGGCGCCGGCGCTTTCGGCGCGGCGGCGACCTTTGCCAGCGGCGGTGTCTATCCCAGCCACGCGGTGCTGGGCGATGTGAATGGCGATGGCAAGCTCGACATCGTTACTTCCAATGCTTACGAGAACAGCGTCGCTGTGCTGGTGAGCGACGGCGCTGGCGGCTTCCAGCCGGCAGTTACCTTTGCCAGCGGAGGTCTTTCTTCCAACGATGCAAACCGGTTGTTACTGGCCGATGTGAATGGCGATAGCACACTCGATATCCTCGTCGCCAATGTTTACAGCAGCAACGTTGGCGTACTGACCGGCGACGGTGCGGGCGGTTTCGCCCCGGCCATCACTTTTTCCTCCGGCGGTTCCGGTCCTACCATAGTGACCGGTGATGTGAATGGCGATGGCATACTCGATATCGTCACGGCCAATTTCTGGGGCGAAAACGTCGGTGTACTGTTGGGAGACGGTGCCGGCGGCTTCGCGCCGCCGCTTACCCTTGTCTCTGGCGGTTCTGGTCCCGGTGCGGTGGCGCTGGGTGATATCCACCAGTTGCACTACATCGAGAACCTGACGGCGACACCGATCAATACGGCGCTGCTGATTTCGGATATCGACAGCGTCACGCTGAACGGTGCCACCGTAACGATCACGGACAATTTCCACGCAACCGAGGATATCCTCGGCTTCAGCAATACGGCGAACATTGTCGGCAGCTACGACGCAGCGGGCGGAGTGCTGACGCTGAGTGGCGCCGACACGCTGGCGGCCTACCAGGCGGCGCTGCGTGCGGTGACGTACTTCAATGCGAGTGACAATCCCTCGACCGATCCACGCACGATAAGCTATGCGGTCGATGACGGCGCTGCCGCCAACCATGCCAGCAACAGTGCGACGGTGACGTTGGCGGTGACGCCGGTGAACGATGCGCCGACGGCGAACGCACCTGCCTCATTTACGGTGACCGAAGAGGTGGAGGGGAATTTGCTGTACACGGGCACACCTTTTGCCGACGTGGACAGCAGTGCGCTTACGGTAACGCTGTCGATAGACGACGGTACGATTACGGGCAATGCCGGCACCGGCGTCACCGTTGGCGGCACGGCCAGCGCGCGTACTTTCAGCGGCACACCTGTCGCGCTCGACAACTATTTCACCACGGCGGGCAGCATCACCTACCAGACAGCACCCGACAACACCACGGCGAGAACGCTTACCACGAGCATATCGGACGGCAGCCTGTCCAGTTCGGCCAGCAGCAGCGTCACCATCATCGCGGTCAACGATGCGCCGAGCTTCACCAAAGGCTCCGATCTGACGGTGCTCGAGGACGCCGGAGCACAGACCGTGACGAACTGGGCGACGGCCTTCAGTCCCGGACCGGCCAACGAGTCCGGACAGACCTTCAGCTTCAACGTCACCGGCAACACCAATCCGGGCATGTTTGCCGTAGCCCCGGCGGTGTCCGCCAACGGCACCCTCACCTATACACTCGCGGCCGATGTCAATGGCACGTCGGCGATTACGCTGGCGCTCACCGACAGTGGTGGCACCGCCAACGGCGGAGTGGACACGAGCACCGCGCAGAGCTTCAACATCAGCGCCACGGCAGTGAATGATGCCCCGACCCTGTCTATTCCCGCCGGCAGTCCGACACTCGATATCGTTACCGCCAACTGGAGCGGCGGTAGCGTCAGCGTGCTGGCAGACGATGGCGCGGGTGGATTGGCCGCGGCAACCACCTTCAATAGCGGTGGATCTTCGCCCCTGACCCTCGCGCTGGGCGATGTGAATGGTGATGGCAAGCTCGACATTGTCACCGCCAACAGGGACGCCTACAACATCGGCGTACTAGTCGGCGACGGCGTTGGCGGCTTCCCAACGACGGTTACTTTTGCCAGCAGTTATCCCCGTGACGTGGCGCTGGGCGACGTGAATGGCGATGGCAAGCTTGATATCGTCGCACTCAATTGGAGCGACTTCGGTGTGCTGACTGGGGACGGCGCGGGCGGTTTCGAAACCCCGGTGACATTCGGCGGCGGTTCTACGATCCAGCATTTAGTGCTGGGCGATGTGACTGGAGACGGCAAGCTCGATATCGTTGCCGCGGATCGGGGTAGCAATAGCATCAGCGTGCTGGCCGGCGATGGCGCAGGTAACTTTGCGGGGGAGGTTTCCTTTGCCAGCGGCGGCACCAATCCCTACTACCTGGCGCTGGGCGATATGAATGGCGATGGCAAGCTCGACGTCGTCACAGCCAATAGTGGCGACAACACGGTCGGCGTGCTGCTTGGCGACGGCACCGGCGGCTTCGCGGCGGCGGCCACGTTTGCCAGCGGTGGCGACAGTGCGATGGGAGTATCCCTTGGCGATGTGAATGGCGACGGCAAGCTCGATATCGTCGTCGCCAACATATACAGCAACAATGTCGGTGTGCTGGTCGGCGACGGCGCGGGCGGCTTCGCCGCCGTGGTCACCCTTGCCAGCGGTGGTTGGTCGCCGCAAACCGTGGCGCTGGGCGATGTGACTGGTGACGGCAAGCTCGATATCGTCGCGGCCCACTTCAACAGCCACGATGTCGGGATACTGGCGGGAGATGGCGCTGGCGGCTTCGCTACAGCGGTCATCTTTGCCAGCGGCGGTTCCTATCCTGGTTGGGTAGCGCTGGGCGATCTGAACGGCGATGGTTCGACGCAATACACGGAAAGTCAGGCAGCGACGCCGATCAACGCGGCCCTGCTGATTGCAGATATCGATAGCGCCACGCTGGCTGGAGCGACGGTATCGATCACCGGCAATTTCCACGCAACCGAAGATGTCCTCGGCTTCAGCAATACGGTGAACATCGTCGGCAGCTACGACGCAGCGGACGGGGTGCTGACGCTGAGCGGCACCGACACGCTGGCGGCCTACCAGGCAGCGCTGCGCGCGGTGACGTATTTCAACTCGAGTGACAATCCCTCGACCGACGCGCGCACGATAAGCTATGCGGTCGATGACGGCGCTGCCATCGACCATGCCAGCAATATCGTGACAGCAGTACTGTTGGTGACGCCGACCAACGTCGCGCCGGTGGCCGTGGCTGACACGGAAAGCGGCAACGAAGACACGCTCATCACGGGCAGCGTCGCGAGCAACGACAGCGATGTCGATAGCGGGGCGGTTCTCAGCTACGCGCTGAACGGGACAATGCCGGCGGGACTGAGCTTCAACAACGACGGCAGCTACAGCTTCGATGCGGGCAACGCCGCCTACCAGCAACTGGCGCAGGGTGTGACGACCGACGTGGTGGCGAACTACGCCATCACCGATGAGCACAACGCCAGCGCATCGAGTACGCTGACCATCTCGCTGACGGGCGCCAACGACACCCCAGTTTTGGCCACTCCCATCGCCGACCAGAGCACCGCCGCCCATTTCCTGTTCAGTCACGCCCTGGCCACGGGCGGTTTCAGCGATGCCGATAGCGGCGATTCATTGAGCCTCAGTGCGCGTTTGGGCGATGGCAATGCGCTTCCCGCCTGGCTGCACTTCGACAGCGCCAGCGGAAGCTTTAGCGGCACGCCGACCTATCAGAATCTGGGGAATCTGGACATCGCCGTGACCGCCACCGATAGCGGCGGAGCCAGTGTGACCGATACCTTTACCCTGGTGGTCAATACCCTGCCGGCGATCACCGGCACCGCGACGAACGACGTGCTGATCGGCACGAGTAACCCCGACACCCTGGACAGCGGCGACGGCAACGACATCCTGATCGGTGGCAAGGGTCCCGACTTGATGCTGGGCGGCCCTGGCGATGATGTCTATGTCGTTGACCATCGATTTGACCAGATCACCGAACTGGCCGACAGTGGGTTCGACAGTGTCAGTGCCAAGGTCGGCCACGTCCTGGCTGACAATGTCGAAAATCTCTTCCTCACCGGTTCCATCACCGTGCGCAGCGGTGGCTTCTTCAGCAGGAAGACCACCACTTTCGACTTGAACAGCGACGGCACGGGTAATGCGTCCGACAACCTGCTGCGTGGTAATCGGGGCCACAACGAGCTGGACGGCCTGGGTGGCAATGACACTCTGCTGGGCGGGGCCGGGGCGGACATCCTGATTGGCGGAACGGGAGCGGACCGGCTTGTCGGCGGCGCCGGAACCGATAGCTTCGTAATTGCCGCCGGGGATGGCGGCAGCACTCTTGCCGCGGCCGACGTCCTTTATGACTTCGAGGATGGAATCGACCAGATAGGGCTGACGGGTGGGTTAACCTTTGACAACCTAACTTTTTCGCAAGGAAACGGTACGGACACGGCCACCAGCAATACGGTCATCGGCACAAGCAGTGGGGAATATCTGGTGGTACTGCTCCACACCAGTACCAGTGCGATTACGGCGCTTGATTTCCAGATGCTGGGGATGTGACTGTGGTTCCGAGTCAGAGATGATTTCGGACCGTCAGGCATGGGAGATGGCCGGTCACTGCGCATGAATTATTCATCAGGCGGTTCAGGGCACGCAAGAGACATCGGACGAAGCCGGGGCTGACCGGCAGGTATAGGCGAATTGCGGCATTCGCTACTGTCTGCCACCATGAGTTGCGCGCAGGAGCCTGCCACCGGAAGCAACGCTACGAATGAAACTGGAATCACCGCGGGCGCCGCCCACAACGCAGTGTGCGGAACGCGTCGATCAGTTGGCGACGCAGTCCACGTAGTAGCGCACGGCGCCGTTGCTGCCGTCCTTGACCAGGCCGTGGATGTCGGTCTCGAAGCCGGGAAATTTCTCGTTGAACTCGCGGGCAAATCTCAGGTATTGGACGATGGTGGCATTGAAGCGCTCGCCCGGAATCAGCAGCGGAATCCCCGGCGGATATGGCGTCAGCAGCACCGCGGTGACGCGGTTCTCCAGTTCGTCGATGGAAACGCGGTCGATCTCGCGGTGCGCCATCTTGGCGAAGGCGTCGGCCGGACGCATCGCCGGCACCATGTTGGACAAATACATCTCGGTGGTCAGGCGGGCGATGTCGCGCGCCTTGTACACCGCGTGGATCTGGGTGCACAAATCCTTGAGGCCGACCCGTTCGTAGCGCGGGTGCTTGGCGACGAACTCGGGCAGCACCTTCCACAGCGGATGGTTGCGGTCATAGTCGTCCTTGAACTGCTGAGCGCCGTGACCAGGGTGTTCCAGCGGCCCTTGGTGATGCCGATGGTGAACATGATGAAGAAGGAATAGAGGCCGCACTTCTCGACGATCACGCCGTGTTCGGCCAGATACTTGGTGACGATCGCCGCGGGTATCCCGTTGTCTTCGGAAAATTCGCCATCGACGTCGAGTCCCGGCGTGATGATAGTGGCCTTGATCGGATCGAGCAGGTTGAAGCCCTCGGCCAGGTTGCCGAAACCGTGCCAGCGCTCGCCGGCCTTGAGCATCCAGGCTTCGCGCTCCTCGATGCCCTCTTCCGACAGGTCGTCCGGACCCCAGACCTTGAACCACCAGTCGACGCCCCACTCCTCGTCCACCTTGCGCATGGCGCGGCGGAAATCCAGCGCCTCGGCGATCGATTCCTCGACCAGGGCCGTGCCGCCCGGCTCTTCCATCATCGCCGCGGCGACGTCGCAGGAGGCGATGATCGAATATTGCGGCGAGGTCGAGGTATGCATCAGGTAGGCCTCGTTGAATACGTCGCGGTCGAGCTTGTTGTTCTCGGCATCCTGCACCAGGATCTGCGAGGCCTGGCTCAAACCGGCCAGCAGTTTGTGCGTGGACTGCGTGGAGAAGATCATCGATTCCTTGCAGCGCGGCCGGTCGGCGCCGATCGCGTGGTAGTCGCCGTAGAAATCGTGGAATGCCGCGTGCGGCAGCCAGGCTTCGTCGAAGTGCAGGGTGTCGATCCTGCCGTCGAGCATCTGCTTGATGTCCTCGACGTTGTAGAGGATGCCGTCATAAGTGCTTTGCGTGATGGTCAGCACGCGCGGCTTGACGTTCTTGTCGGTGGCGAAGGGGTTGGCGGCGATCTTCTTCTGGATGTTCTCCCAGAGGAATTCCTCGCGCGGGATCGGGCCGATGATGCCGTAGTTGTTGCGCGTCGGCATCAGGAACACGGGAATGGCGCCGGTCATCATGATCGCGTGCAGGATCGACTTGTGGCAGTTGCGGTCCACCACCACCACGTCGCCGGGCGCCACCGTCGAATGCCAGACGATTTTGTTCGAGGTCGAGGTGCCGTTGGTGACGAAGAACAGGTGGTCGCTGTTGAAGATGCGCGCCGCGTTGCGCTCCGAGGCCGCCACCGGACCGGTGTGGTCGAGCAGTTGGCCGAGTTCCTCGACTGCATTGCAGACGTCGGCGCGCAGCATGTTCTCGCCGAAGAACTGGTGGAACATCTGGCCCACCGGGCTCTTGAGGAAGGCGACGCCGCCCGAATGGCCAGGGCAGTGCCAGGAGTAGGAACCGTCGGCCGCGTAATGCACCAGGGCGCGGAAGAAGGGCGGCGGCAGCGAATCGAGATAGGCCTTGGCCTCGCGCATCACGTGCTTGGCAATGAACTCCGGCGTGTCCTCGAACATGTGGATGAAGCCGTGCAGCTCGCGCAGGATGTCGTTCGGGATATGGCGGCTGGTGCGCGTCTCGCCGTGCAGGAAAATCGGGATCTCGGCGTTCTTGTAGCGGATCTGTTCGACGAAGGCGCGCAGTTCGGCGATGGTCTCCTCGGCGCGATTGGCCAGTTCCTCGTCGTCGATCGACAGGATGAAGGCCGAGGCGCGGCTCTGCTGCTGTGCGAAGGAAGAGAGGTCGCCGTAGCTGGTGACGCCCAGCACGTCCATGCCCTCCTTTTCGATGGCGTCGGCCAGCGCGCGGATGCCCAGTCCCGAGGCGTTCTCGGAACGGAAGTCCTCGTCGATGATGATGATGGGAAAGTGAAAACGCATTTTTTGTACCTACCCCCTAGCCCCCTTCCCGCGGAAGGGGGTAACGGTTGTTTGTCCGCAAAGGCGCGGACTCCATGTTACTGGCTGGCCCCGCCTTGGGGCGGCCCTGCGGCGGGGCTCCCGCCTTTGCTCTACATCTTGGGCACGGTCACGCCGACCTGCCCCTGGTACTTGCCGCCCCTGTCCTTGTAGGAAGTCTCGCAAACCTCGTCGGATTCGAAGAACAGCACCTGGGCGCAGCCTTCGCCGGCGTAGATCTTGGCCGGCAGCGGCGTCGTGTTGGAAAATTCCAGGGTCACATAGCCTTCCCATTCCGGCTCGAAGGGCGTCACATTGACGATGATGCCGCAGCGCGCATAGGTGCTCTTGCCGAGGCAGATGGTCAGGACGTTGCGCGGAATCCGGAAGTATTCGACGGTGCGCGCCAGGGCGAAGGAATTAGGCGGGATGATGCAGAAGTCGGCATTCACCTCGACGAAGGAATTCGGATCGAAATTCTTCGGATCGACGATGGTGCTGTTGATGTTGGTGAACAGCTTGAATTCGCGCGAGCAGCGGATGTCGTAGCCGTAGCTTGAAGTACCGTAGGAGACGATCTTCTGGCCGTTGGCCTCGCGTACCTGGCCGGCCTCGAAGGGCTCGATCATGCGGTGCTGCTCCGCCATGCGGCGGATCCACTTGTCAGACTTGATGGTCATGGTTCATCCGGGGGAAAACAAAGTTTCAGTGAAGGCTAACGCCGGGTTTACGGCGTTAAGCGTAGCGGCCGTAACTAAAGGGGACTCAAGGGGGCGCAGTATACGGCCTGGACGGTTTCGGGGCACAGCATCCCCGCCAGGCGGGCGACCCCGGCCCGCGGACTGTCGCGCGCAATGGACACCAGCGGGATGCCGACGACGTGGCGCGCCAGGCTGTCCAGCGTGGCATCGAGCGTAACGGCCGAGTCCGGCGTTTGGTTGACGGCGATCGCCGTGACGCCAGCACCAACTCTTGCCAAAGCCTCCAGCGCGGTCAGGGTGTGGCTCAGGCTACCCAGATAGCTGCCGGCCACCAGCACGCAGGGCAGGGCGCTGGCGGCGATCCAATCGCGCACCGTATGCCTGTCGTCCACCGGCACCATGACGCCGCCGACGCCTTCGACCAGGGTCGGACCGGAGTTGGCGCTGACGACCCGGCGGGTGAAGGCGACCAGTTCGTCGAAATCGATGCGCCGCCCTTCGCGCGCCGCCGCCATGTCGGGCGACAGCGGCGCGGCGTAGCGCCAGGGCGCGATGGCATCGAGTTCCGCCGCGCTGGCCTCGCGCCCCAGCGCCGCCAGCAAGGCCCCGGCATCGCTGGCTTGCGGCTGCTGCGGATCGAAGCCGGAGAGCACCGGCTTGAACGCCGTCACGGGCCGCCCCGCGACCCGCCAGTGGCGCAGCAGGGCGCAGGCAAGCCAGGTCTTGCCGATATCGGTGCCGGTGCCGGTGATAAAATTCGCGCCCATTGTTCCTCCGCCGCGCCATTCTAGCCGGCACACCTTCCCCGCTCGCCATGTCCGACTGGCTGACCCCGGGCCTCGCCCATCTCTGGCTGCCCTACACCCAGATGCAGACCGCCGCGCCGCCGCTGCCGGTGGTCGCCAGCGCAGGCGTGCGGCTGCGCCTGGCCGACGGGCGCGAACTGATCGACGGCATTTCATCTTGGTGGACCGCCTGCCACGGCTACAACCATCCGCACATCCGCGCCGCCGTAGAAGCGCAACTGGCGACGCTGCCGCATGTGATGTTCGCCGGCCTGGTGCATGAGCCGGCAGCGCGTCTCGCGCAACGCCTGGCCGCGCTGCTGCCGGGCGACCTGGAGCGCGTGTTCTTCACCGAGTCGGGTTCGGTCGCGGTCGAAGTCGCGCTGAAAATGGCGATCCAGTACTGGCGCAACCGCGGCCAGGCGCAAAAGCAGCGCATCGTGTATTTCCGCCACGCGTATCACGGCGACACCTTCGCCACCATGGCCCTGTGCGACCCCGAGGAAGGCATGCACACGCTGTTCGCCGGGACCCTACCGGAGCAGATCATGGCCGAGCTGCCGAGCGACGAAAACCTGCGCCGCGCCTTCGACCTTCTGCTGGAAACCCACGGCGGGCGTGTCGCCGCCGTGATCATCGAGCCGCTGGTGCAGGGCGCCGGCGGCATGCAGATGCACGACGCGCAGACCCTGGCCTTTATCGCCGAAGCCTGCGCCCGCCACGGCGTACTGCTGATCGCCGACGAGATCATGACCGGCTTCGGCCGCACTGGCCGGATGTTCGCCTGCGAGGAAGCCGGCGAGTTGATCAGCGTGGTTCCGGACATCGTCTGCCTGTCGAAAGCGCTGACCGGCGGCACGCTGCCGCTGGCGGCGACCGTGGCGCGGCGCCATGTGTTCGAGGCCTTCCTCTCCGACGACTCGGCCACCGCCCTGATGCACGGCCCCACCTACATGGCCAACCCGCTCGCCTGCGCCGCGGCCAACGCCTCGCTCGACCTCTTCGAGACCGAGCCGCGGCTGGCCCAGGTCGCCGCGATCGAGGCGCAGCTCGCGGCCGAGCTCGCGCCCTGCCGCGATATCCCCGGCGTCGCCGCGGTGCGCGTCAAGGGCGCCATCGGCGCGGTCGAGCTCAGCGGCCCGGTCGATCTCGGCGCCTTGCGCCGGCGCTGCATCGAACTCGGCGTCTGGCTGCGGCCCTTCGGCAAGCTGCTGTACCTGATGCCGCCCTTCGTCATCGACGCCGGCGACCTGGCGACGCTGAGCACGGCCGTGCGCACCGTGCTCGCCGAGCGCGCGCTCACTCTGCGATGAACCCCGCTCTCGACCAGTTGCTGCAGCAGGAACTCGTCGCGCTGGAGGCCGGCGCGCGGCGGCGGCGCCTGCGTCCGCTGCAGATGGTCGACGGGCGCCTGCAGGACGCGCAAGGGCGCGTGCTGATCGACGCCGCCTCGAACGATTACCTCGGCCTCGCCCAGCATCCGCTGGTCAAGGCGCGCGCCGCCGAATGGGCTGCGCGCCACGGCGCCGGCGCGCCGTCCT
>JAXMJU010000221.1:0-6856 GCA_034376265.1 Sulfuritalea sp. | reverse complement strand
GTGGCGCAGATCGCGAGCAATGCCGTGAGTATCGCGTCGAACCCGACCGTCGTTGCCGCCCTGCCGACTTTGGCCGCAGCAGTGGCTACAGCGGCTGACACGGTGGCCAGCAATCCGACGGTGATGGCAGCCGCACCCGCGGCGGCAACGCTGCTGTCGCAGTCGGTGGACACCCTGACCACCGCCGTCGACACGCAAACCTCGAGCACGCTGACGACGACGACCACGCAGACGACGACCACACTGTGCTCGGTAAGCTGCAGCTGATCGCAAAAGCTCAGTAAGAGCAATAAAAAACGGGGCTACGGCCCCGTTTTTTATTGCCGGACGGCGTGTCGCCAGCGCCGACTTCTGGCGCTTCAGCCCAGCCAGCGCCGGGCGTTGCGGAACATCTCCAGCCAGGGCGCATCCTCGCCCAGGCCCGGCGGCTGCCAGGACATCTGCAGGCTGCGGAAGGTCCGCTCCGGGTGCGGCATCATGATCGTGAAGCGGCCGTCGGCCGTGGTTACGCCGGCGATGCCATCCGGCGAACCGTTCGGGTTGAACGGGTAAGTCGTCGCCACGACGCCGCGGTTGTCGATGTAGCGCATCGCCATCAGCGGCTTGCCGCTCTGGGCGGCGGCGAACTCGGCGCGGCCTTCGCCGTGGCTGACCACCACGGGCAGCTTCGAGCCGGCCAGGCCGCCGAGGAATATCGAGGCCGAGGAAGGAATCTCGACCATCACCACACGCGCCTCGAACTGTTCGCTGCGGTTGCGCTGGAAAGTCGGCCAGTCCTCGGCGCCGGGAATGATCGGTGCCAGGTGCGCCATCATCTGGCAGCCGTTGCAGACGCCCAGCGCGAAGCTGTCGCTGCGAGAAAAGAAAGCGGTGAATTCGTCGCGCAGGCGACTGTTGAACAGCACCGACTTGGCCCAGCCCTGCCCGGCGCCGAGCACGTCGCCGTAGGAGAAGCCGCCGCAGGCGGCAAAGCCCTTGAAATCGGCCAGATGCAGGCGGCCGCTCTGCAGGTCGGACATGTGCACGTCGTAAGGCGCGAAGCCGGCGCGCTCGAAGGCGGCGGCCATTTCGACATGGCCGTTCACACCTTGCTCGCGCAAAATCGCTATTCTGGGCCGTTGGCCCAGAATAGCGATTCCGCGCAAGGCATTGCCCCCCCACCTCCCTGCCCCCGCCCCGAGGGCGGGGGTGACTATATCGGCGTCCGCTGTCGCGGACGTATTGAATGCGAGATGAACGCTGAGGCCCGGATTCTCGGCATCAAGCAAGGCATCGAATTCTTCCTGGGCGCAGACGGGATCGTCGCGCAGACGGGCGATCTGGAAGCTGGTTTCGCTCCAGGTGCGCTGCAATTCGTTGCGGTGAGCGGCGAATACCGCCTTGGCGTTGCGCCAGATGCGTATCGCATCGGCCGTGTTGGTGGTGCCGATGGCATGCGTGCACGCGCCGAGGCCTGCATCGCGCAAGGTCTGCATCACGGCAGTGCGATCCGCAAGCCGGATCTGCAGCACGGCGCCGAGTTCCTCGGTGAACAGCGCGGCGATGATCCGGTCGCGCAGGCGGCCGGCGATCTGCGGAAAGCGCTCGCTGCCGTCGACATCGTTCATCAGCGGGTCGTAGCAGATGCATCGAGATTGAGCGAAACGCCGACATGCGAGGCGAAGCTCATTTCGCAGACCGTGGCGAACAGGCCGCCATCCGAACGGTCGTGGTAGGCGAGAATTTTCCCGTCGCGGCTCAGCGTCTGGATCGCACCGAAAAAAGCCTTCAGCAAGGTGGCATCGACATCCGGCACGGCATCACCGCTGACGCCATACGCCTGCGCCAGTGCGGAACCGCCGAGGCGATTGCGTCCCTGACCGAGGTCGATCAGCAGCAACTCGGTTTCGCCGACCTCCGCGTCGGGCCGTAGTTGCGGCGTCAACGTGCGGCGCACGTCGTCCACTGCGGCGAAAGCCGTGACGATCAGCGACAGGGGCGCCGTGACCTGCTTCGCTGCACCGCCCTCTTCCCATTTGGTACGCATCGACAGCGAATCCTTGCCGACCGGAATCGCGACGCCGAGCGCCGGGCAGAAGTCGATGCCGACCGCCTTTACCGTATCGAACAGCGCGGCATCTTCAAAGCCGTGGCCGGCCGCCGCCATCCAGTTGGCCGAGAGCTTGATGCGGCCGATGGCGCCGACATCGGCCGCGGCCAGGTTGGTCAGCGCCTCGCCCACCGCCATGCGACCCGAGGCCGCGGCATCGAGCAGGGCCAGCGGCGTACGCTCGCCCATGGCGAAGGCTTCGCCAAGGAAGGTGTCATAGCCCATCGCGGTCACCGCGACGTCGGCCACCGGCACCTGCCAGCGGCCGACCATCTGGTCGCGCGCGGTGAAGCCGCCGACGCTGCGATCGCCGATGGTGACCAGGAAATTCTTCGCGGCCACGGCCGGCAGGCGCAGCACACGCAGCGCGGCTTCCTTGAGGTCGATGGCAGCAAGATCAAGCGGCGGCATCGTGACCGGCTGGCGCTGCGCGTCGCGATGCAGCTTGGGCGCCTTGCCGAGCAGCACTTCCATCGGCATATCGACCGGCTTGTTGCCGAAATGCTCGTCCTTCACCGTGAGTTGCCCGTCGTCGGTGGCGACGCCGAGCACGGCGAAGGGGCAGCGCTCGCGCTCGCAGAGGGCGCGGAATTCTTCGAGACGTTCGGGCGCGATGGCGAGCACGTAGCGCTCCTGCGCCTCGTTGCTCCAGATTTCGCGCGGGCTCATGCCCGGTTCTTCGCTGGGAATCGCGCGCAGGTCGAAGGCTGCGCCGCAACCCGCATCGTGCGCCAGTTCCGGCATGGCATTGGAAATGCCACCGGCGCCGACGTCGTGGATGGCGAGTATCGGGTTGGCAGCGCCCTGCTGCCAACAGCGGTCGATGACTTCCTGGGCGCGGCGCTGGATCTCGGGGTTGCCGCGCTGCACCGAGGCGAAATCGAGATCGGCGGTATTGGCGCCGGTCGCCATCGAGGACGCCGCGCCGCCGCCGAGGCCGATCAGCATGCCCGGGCCGCCCAACTGGATCAGCAGGCTGCCGGCCGGGAAGCGGATCTTGAAAGAGTGTTCGGCGGCGATGTTGCCCATGCCACCGGCAATCATGATCGGCTTGTGGTAGCCGCGCATCTCGCCATTGAATTCCTGCTCGAAGCTGCGGAAATAGCCGGCAAGATTGGGCCGGCCGAATTCGTTGTTGAAGGCCGCCGCGCCGATCGGGCCTTCGATCATGATGTCGAGCGCCGAGGCGATGCGCTCGGGCTTGCCGTAATTCGATTCCCAGGGCTGCACATAACCCGGAATCTTCAGGTCCGACACCGAGAAGCCGCAGAGGCCGGCCTTGGGTTTGGAACCGCGTCCCGTTGCGCCTTCATCCCTGATTTCGCCGCCGGAGCCGGTCGCAGCCCCCGGAAAAGGCGAGATCGCCGTCGGGTGATTGTGCGTTTCGACCTTGGCCAGGATGTGCGTGAGTTCGTCGCCGTACTCGTAGCCGCGATCGGCGCGCGGATAGAAGCGCCGAATGTTTGCGCCCTCTATCACGGCGGCATTGTCCGAATAGGCCACCACGGTGCCTTGCGGGTGCGCCTTGTGCGTTTCGCGGATCATGCCGAACAGGGACAGCGGCTGGTCTACGCCATCGACGGTCCAGCTCGCGTTGAAGATCTTGTGCCGGCAATGTTCGGAATTGGCCTGGGCGAACATCATGAGTTCGACGTCGGTGGGATTGCGTCCGAGCTTGCCGAAGTTCTCCACCAGGTAGTCGATCTCGTCCTCCGACAGCGCCAGGCCCAGTTCGCGGTTGGCGACGACCAGCGCGGCGCGCCCGCCGCCCTGCAGATCGACGCTGGCCAGCGGCTGCGGTGCGACATGGTGGAACAGGGCCTGCGCCGCCGCGACGGAATCCAGCACCGATTCGGTCATGCGGTCATGCAGCCGTGTCGCCAGCGCCAACTCTTGCGCGACCTTGCCCGAGACGTGGTAGGCGGTGCCGCGCTCGATGCGCTTCACCGCGGCAAAGCCGCAGTTCCTCGCAATGTCGGTGGCCTTCGAGCTCCAGGGCGAGATCGTGCCCAGGCGCGGCGTGACCAGCAGGAGTTCGCCGGCCGGTGGCGCCGGCAGCGTCGCCGGGATGCCCAGCAAGTCCTTGAGCCGGGACGTCTCCACTGCAGTCAGGGGCGCGGCCAGCTCGATGAAATACCAGTGCTCGGCCGCCAGGCCAATGCCGGATACGGTGTCGCCGAGGGACTTTTGCAGGCGCGCCAGACGAGGCGCCGAAAACGCAGCAGAGCCCCGCAGGGCAAGGAATTCAGCCATGATGGACGGACCGGGGCGAGTAGGAGGCGGGATGGAAATCCAAGGCGCCGGATTATACCCTGACGCGTATCCCGGCCAGGCCGATTGCCGATGCGCAATTGCCTTGCGGGAGCAAGCCTGAGAAACTCCGGGACGCCTGCTTTTTCTCGGACCTTCCTCACCCATGAACCCTTTCTCGCTCGACGTCGGCAGCGCCGACTTTCAGGACAAAGTCCTCGCCGCCTCGCACCATGCACCGGTACTGGTCGACTTCTGGGCCGAATGGTGCGCGCCCTGCCGCATCCTCAAGCCGATCCTGGAAAAGCTGGCCGCCGAATATGGCGGACGCTTCATCCTGGCCAAGCTCAACTCCGACCAGAACCAGGAAATCGCCGCGCGCTATGGTGTGCGCAGCATTCCCAACGTCAAGGCCTTCGTCAATGGCGAGCTGGTCGATGAATTCACCGGCGCCCTGCCCGCAGCGCAGATTCGCGCCTTCATCGACGGCCTGCTGCCCTCCCCGGCCGAACCGCTGCGGGTCGCGGCGCGCGAGGCGCGGGCACGCGGCGAGGCTGAAGTCGCCTGTTCGCTACTGGCGGACGCACTGCAGCTCGACCCGGCCAACGAAACCGTGCAGCTCGATCTGGCCGAAATCCATCTTGAACAGCATAAGCCGGAGGCGGCGCGCGCCATCCTTGACCCGCTGGAACATCGGGCCAAAGACATGGCCCGGCTCGGTGCGCTGCAGGCCCGGCTCAAGCTCGTCACCGCCGGAGCCGGCGCCGACCCGGCGGCACTCGCCGCGCGCATCGCCGCCCATGCCGGCGATCTCGATGCGCGCCTGCAACTGGCCCATGCGCTGGCCCTGGCCCACGACTACCGCCCGGCGCTGGAGCAATTGCTGGAAATCGTGCGTCGCGATCGCCAATGGCAGGACCAGGCCGCGCGCAAGACCATGCTCGACCTGTTCACCCTGCTCGGCGGCGACCCGCACTACGACGATCTGGTGCGCGAATTCCGCATCCAGCTGGCGCGCACGCTGAACTAGTTGTCGGCGCTGACAGGACGGCGAAACATCTATGCCGCTGGGAAATTTCCCTTTGCCCCAAATAATTAAACGGCCAGGCAACAATTTGCTGCATCGCTGACCAGTGAACCACTCTATCCGAATCGATGCCACCTGGCTATCCGACGAAAGGGCATAGGGGCGATAACCGCGAACGAGACGGATTCGACGATGCCCCCTGTCGCTCCCCGTCAAAAGTTGGCGCTGGCGGGACGGCGATAGGGACGCCTGTTTCGCGCCGAGGCCATCCTGCAACCGTCGCGCACACCGAACCAGCATCAGAAAGTGGTCGGGTTCATTCCAAATCGAAATGCGTAACCGACAGCAGACGCCGCCAACGGCGGATCAGCCTTCGTCCTCTATATCCCCCTCAAGTGCCGTTTCGTAATCCTGCCCACCGTAGAACACACCCATGATGGAAACCTGCCGGGCTTCCACAGCGAACGCAATCACCGTCCGTCCCTTGTAATTCGTGATGCGCAAACCCGGGCGAATGTCGTCACGCTTGGCGCCACGCAACGGGAATGTATCCAGGCCCTCACAGTAGGTGACAATAGCATTGACATGGCGCTCGGCGATACCGGGCGAGGCCGCTGTCGCGATGTAGCCGTATAGCGCGGCGAGTTGATCCTCCGCCTCTGGCGAGAAGACAACTCGATGTCTCATTTCGATTTGCGAGTCGCGGCCTTGTGTTCAACGGCAATCCGCGCCCTCACCTTATCGGGGCTGACGGCACGGGACGGATCAGCCTTCAATGCATCATAGGCGGGCCCCACCTGTTCATGCAGCCAGCGCTCCATGGCACGTTCGCGCGCCATCAGCGCCCGAAGTCCATCGCGAAATACTTCGCTTTCCGTGGCATAGGCGCCCGTGGCGACCATCGATTTGACCAGCCCCGCCATTTCATTCGGCAGGGTGATGCTGAATTGTTGGGTTGTACGCATAGCAGCCTCCATGGGGTTAGTAGGATTTAATCCTACACAACAACATCTCTCGTTTCAACTGCGCCGCGACACCTTTTCACTCATACCCCAAAGCGCCGCCCGCGAAACCCGCGCCCCCAATCCGCCTTCCTGTCAAGTCTTGCCAAGCCCGGCGCGTGCCGTTAAGGTGCGCGCCCTTGTCTGCCGCTTTCAGGAAATCCATGCCGCCCTCCCTAGACTCGCGCATCGCGCAACGCATCGCCGAAGAACTCGGCGTCCGCCCACAACAAGTGGCCGCCGCCGTGCAACTGCTCGACGAGGGCGCCACCGTGCCCTTCATTTCGCGTTATCGCAAGGAAGTCACCGACAACCTCGATGACACGCAGTTGCGCAATCTGGAGGAGCGGCTCAACTACCTGCGCGAGCTGGAGGACCGCCGCGCCGTGATCCTCGCCTCGATCAAGGAACAGGGCAAGCTGACACCCGAACTCGCCGCCGCCGCTTTCCATGGCAGGTGCCTTGCGTGGATCCAGCACGCGCAGTGGC
>JAXMJU010000220.1:0-6077 GCA_034376265.1 Sulfuritalea sp. | reverse complement strand
GTGGAGATGTCGTTCGTCATGCTGGTTTATCCTCACGAAATATTGCAGAATCATTCCCTCGGAATTGAGGGGATGAAGGTGCAGATTAATTCGTGGTGCCGCAACAGGGGATTCCTCCGCGTAGCGGCTTCGTCCAACAGTACCGTCAACGCGTCGGCACCATTTTGGGTCGCCGATTCCCATTTCCCCAACGCGAGATCGGCGCCCATTTTCACGAAAGCCACCGCACCGTCAGCGAGGGTGGTAAAAAACGCTTTCGTCACATAGTTAATCTGCTGGTCGATGGTGGTGCCGCTGTCGATAAATTTCAAGAAAGGAGTCGTCGCCGGCATGGGGCCGATTGAAACATCGGGGTTGAGCAAGGCCGCATTCTGGGCACCGACGCGCAATGTGTATCCGACGAAGTTCGTGACGATTTGCGTGGCGCCGGTAATCAGGCTTGTTACAACCTTGCCGGCGACGGCGCCGAGCTGGCTGCCCGCCGCCGCCACATGATCCAGTTTGTCATCGCCGCCCGCGGTACGGGAGCCCAGGTCGAAGTCGACCGTTGCCATAACCTGCTGGGCTTCGTTCATCCGAGCCACCATGGCGGAGTTATCCACGCCAAACAGCGCCTGGAGCGAGCCAACGGTACCAGCCCAGAGCTCGGTCAGCGCGGCACCGGTCAGGATTGCCGCTGTGTTCAAGGTGCCGTTGGACGTGTCTTTGGGTAGCGGCTGGTGGGCTTGGACCGCGTTATCCTTTGCCGCGGCATAAATGCCTGGCGCCAAGGCTTCCAAGTTCGGCAGATTCTGCAAGGTCAGGGTTGGTGTCGCTTGCTTGCTCGAATAGGTGCCCATGCCATAAATCCACCCAAAAAGCTTGCCGTCGGGCGTGGTGTCGTAGCGCGCCGGCGTGACGGCGGAATATTGGCTGCTGGCTCCCCCGGCGCCATTGCGGTCAATCGGCACCGTGAGCTTGCGCCCGGCCTGCTGGGCGTCGAGGGCGGCCTGGACCAACTGGCTGGTGTTCCAGACGAACACTGAACGATAGAAGTTCTTGGCATAGGTTTCGGAATAATCCACCACGAAGCCAGAAGCGTACAACATGCCTTTTTGGTCGAGCATCAGTTGATCAAGGGCAACGTCGGGAATCGGGGTGGTGGCGCCGAGGTACACCGGTGCACCTTTCTCGCCGAAGGGGTCCTGCACGATGCCGATCTTGCCGCCGATCTGCTGACCAAGAATGTTGTTGTCGTAGATGTAGTGAGGATCGTTGAAGAAGAAGTTGTAGTCGGCCACCAAGGCATAGGTGGTGCCGTTGTAAGTGACGATGACAGAACCGGCGGCGCGCTGGATGTTCTGCTGAAATCTGGCATCGGACCAGTTGGGGACATTTTCCGGCTTGAGAGCGGGGTCGACAACCGTGCTCAGGGCTTGAAGATTGCCATTCTCGGCGTTGGTCTTGATGGTGATGCCGGCAGTCCCGCGGTTGCTGTCCTTGGCGTTCGAGACCAGGAACTGGGCGGGCTTATCGCCGCTGGCGATGTAGAGCGGGCCCTTGCCCAGCGTGCCCCCCGGATAGGCGGTGAGATCCACCCGTGCCACTGCGGAGGCATCGATGGCGCCATTGCGGTCGATGCCATACAAGTCGATGACATACACGTTACCGGCGGCGAGCGCCGGTGAAGTGCTCACCGCGATGAGCCCGGCCGGCGCAGTAACCGCGAGGTAGCGGTGACTGTTGATGACGAGATCGCGATAGCCGTAAGCGCTCGCAGCGCCTGGTATCGAAAGCACCTGCCGCTGCTTCAGATAGCCCGGACCGGAATCGATGTTGATGCGCGACAGCCTGGCACCAGTGCTGTAACTGGCGCCCTCGGCGACATAGAGCCAGCCGTCGCTTGCCACCAGGCTGCTGATGGGAGCCGCCGCTCCCGTCAACTGGACGGTGGCGACGACATCCTGGGTCAGGGTGTCGAAGACGTAGATCTTGTTGTTGCGGCCGGCGATATAAGCCAGGGAACCGTCGTCGCTGAAGGCGATCTGCTTGGTGTAGGAGCCTTTCAGGTCGAGGGCGTTGCCGAAGTTATCGGTGGTGACGGTCTTGACAAGCACCGGTTGCGGATTGGCGTTCGGATCGAACACGGTGGCCGGCTGGAAGACATCGATGCTGGTCGCGGTGGCAACCAGGGTGTCCTGCGACGGTGCATCCGGTGCGACCGCTACCAGAGCGCTGTAGGTCGGTGCTTCCAGGGCCCGCGTGTTGTTGTATAGATCGAGCAACGCCGAGTCGCTGGCTGGCACCACACTGCCAGACTGCCCACCCGCTGCGCCGGGCGGCAGCGAAACATTGGCGGAACGCTCGATGTAGATGTCGTGCTGGGACAGGGCTACGCCATCCGGCAGGGTGATACGCAGCGTCCCGTCCGCCGCGGGAGCAACGTCGAACGCCTGCCAGATCAGGCCGTTCTCGGGCGCGGTTCCAGCCGGCGTTGCGTGACCAATCTGATCGCCGGCCGGCACCAGCCAAAGCTTGAGCTTGAACAGGCTGGCAGATTGGTTGGGGGGAATGAAGTTCTGGCCGCTGATCGTGAGTTGACGAGTGCTCGGGTTGTATTGCACGCCGGTGATCGCAGGCGTGGCGGCGGGAAGACTGGGCGGTGCCGGGATGCTCACCGTGGAATTGGGCGTCAGCGCGCTCTTGGGAATCTGCAATTGGTAGGAACCGGCGATGGTGTAGGAAACCCCCTCGACGAAACTCATCGCATCGAAGGCAGCCAAGGCGCCCATCCCCATCACTGCCGTCGGCATGATGGCGGCATGGGCGAGCGAAGACCACAGTGCATCGAAATTGACGACTGTGCCTGAAACCTTGGCCGCGCCGGTGCGGACGTCGATGCTGGGCGCACTGGTCACCAGGATGTTGCCGCCGCCTGAGAGGCCCGCATAAGGCTGGCTGGAGGTACGAGCCATGCCGTCGCTGCCGATGACGCCGTTATCCATCAGCCACCAGGTCTGGTGCTCGACGCCGTTGGCGTCGCGGATGACGCCTTCCTGCCAGAAGAAAACTTCGCTGCCGGCAGGTAACGCAGCAGGTTCGCCCGTGGCGGGATCAATCGGCGCGGCGACATTGAGCGCCAGTTGCAGGGGTACTCGCGATGTAACGCCGCTCAGGTCTACCTTGACCGCAGCCAGTGCGTGTAGCTGCTCGGCAGCGGGCAATGGTGTCGCCAAGGCATTCAGGTCGAGCGCACTGATGGATGCCAGGGTGTCGCTGGTAAGGCCATCGGCGCCTATGGTCAGGGTGTTGCCATCGACATCCTGAGTAACGACGCCTTCAGCCACCGTGGCTATCGTCGGGCCGACAGTGGCAGCCCGAACCTGCAATTGCAGCGTACCCTGCCGTCCGCCGTTGATGACGGTGACTGTTGCGGTGCCGCCAGCCTTGGCCAGGATAAGGCCGTCCGCCGTGATGTCGGCGACTGCCGGATTGCTGATGAAATAGCGGGTACCACTGGCAACTGCACCGATGTCCTCGCCGAGAGCGCTGCCGTCCAGGCTGTGGACGTCGATCTGCCGCCGACCGACACCTTCGGCCAGATCTATTGAACGAGGATATACATTCAGTTCATTGCCGAAGCGGTCTACATCGGGAGCGGTAGGCAAAACGCCCACCGTGATGACGTTTTGCACGGAGTACTGCCCAGCCTTTACGGTGACGATGGCGATGCCTGCCTGCCGCGCATGAACATCGCCATTGGCATCGACGAAGACGACAACCGGCGTGTCGGAAAGGATTTGGCAATATGTCGCAGGCAGTGAAACTCCGGTTTGATCGGTGAAGTTCCCAGTCACTTGCAGCGTGGCGGTACTGCCCTGGTTCATGACGGGCAGGCGGGGAATCGAGAGACCACGCAAGGGCGCAGAACTTACGCTGACATTGAGAGTGATCGGCGCGCTCGTGCTGTAGCCGTCGTCGGCCTGCACGGTGATGCTGGCGGGGCCTGAGTAGCCGGCTTCGGGGGTGAATTGCAGGGTTTGGCCCGCCGCATCGAAACGGGCGCCGCCGTGGCTGCTGCCCAACACGCGCCAGAAGACGGTGTCGCCTTCGAAGTCTTCGACCACCGGGCTGGCCGTGGCCGACCCGGCCAGCGCTACATCGGTGGCGAGATCAGTGTGGGTCTTGAATTGCGGCAGGGTGGTAGCGGCGACGGGGGCGAGGTTGACCTTGAAGCCGGTGTTGGCGTACAGCACCTGCCGGTCGGCGCTGGTCTGCTGGCCGTCGCCGTTGATGTCGCCAATGAGGTCGCTGCCGACGGCAGCTTGTTGCCATGCCTGACTGTCGGCGCCATCGACCTTGCCGTCGCGGTTCAGGTCGCCGGCGATGGTCAAACGCAGGCTGGCGGCGCCGTTGCCGCTGATGCGGATCAGGTGGGTGCCGGCCTCGGTGACGCGAATAAGGCGGGTTTGCTTGCCGTTGAAGGTGGCGGTGCCGATTACGGTGGCGCCGGTAATGTCGAGTGTGGCGTCGGCGGGCAGATCGGTTTCGAGGGCGAGGATGACCCCGCCTTGCATGCCGGGTGCGTGGATGGTGGCGGCAACCTCGGATTCGCGGAGGGTGAAGGCGAGCGTGGTGGTGGCATTGGTGCCACCCTCGTCAAGCGTGCCGCTCCACTGATTGGCCGTGCTGTTGCCGAGCCAGGCGCTGGCGGTGCCGAGTGTGGCGGTGATTGGATCGGTAAAGAGGTTTCCTTGGTCGTCGTAGGCGATGGGGGTGCCAAAGTCAGCGCTGGCGAGACGGCGAATTTGGGTTAGGCGGCCGGAGGTGTCATAGCGGTAGACGGTGCTTACGGCCTCGCTCTGCCCCGTCTGTACGCCGCTGATGCGCGCAATGCGACCTTGGGTGTCGCGGATGAAGTCAATGCGCTGCGCATTGCCATCGGCGCCGAGGGCGACGATGCCGGCATCCGAGACGATCCACTGCTGGCCATCTGCGAAGGTGACGCCGGTCACATTGCCCTTGGCATCGAGGCTGTACTGGCTGCCGTCGGGCGCGGTGAGCGTGTAGCTCGTGGGCACCCACGGCAGGCCGGTGGTCTGGTCGTAGAGATAGCTGCCGATGCGGGTGAGGTTTTCTGGAACGGTGGGGGTGGCGGTGGTGTGGGCTTGCAGTTGCCAACCTTGGCTGGTGGTGAAGATCGGGTGGACGACGGTGGGGGCGCCGGGGTCGTTGCCGAGGCGTTCGGTGGTGGTGCTTAACGTGAAGCTCAGGCTTAGCGTCGCGGCATTGCTGGTGGAGATGCTTTCCGGGATGCTGAGCCAGATGCGGGCGCCTTCGCTCCACGGAGCGGTGGCGCCGCTGTCGAGCGTGGCGGGCTGGTCGTTGGTGAGTTGGGTATCGAGCAGCGGGAGTTGCCAGTTGCCGAAGTCTGCTTGCCCCATCCCCTCTTGCCCCATCCCCTCCCCGGCCCTTCCCTTGAAGGGGAGGGAGTCGAGCGAGAAGGTGCGGGTGAGTGCCAAGGTATGGCCGGCGAGGGTGTAGGTGGCATCGGTGGTGGTTTGCGTGCCGAGTGTCTTTTGCGCTGTGTCGATGACGATGCGGGCGTCGATCTCGCTGGTGCGGCCGACCAGATCCCAGGCGGTGAGACGGAGCTGATAGACGCCATTGGCGAACGTGGCCGGATCGAGGCTGGCAAGGCTGATGGCCTGGCTCAGTGCGATGGCGGCGGTGTCTTCACTGGCGAGGGTTTGCCACGCGTTGCTGCCTACTGCTGCGATTTGCAGGCGATAGCCCATGAGTTGCTGTTCGGCGAGGCCGGCTTGCAGCGTCGTGACTGCGCTGATGTCGACGGGCTGGTTGTTCGCGGTAGCGCCGGCCAGCGCGCCGCCCCAGGCGAGGGCGGGCGCGGTGGTGTCGGCGGCGTCGCGGACGCGAACCAGATGGGTCTGCGTGGCGACGAAGCCGTCGCGGTCGGTGGCGGTGACGCGCACTTCGATCAGGCCGGGCTGGCTGGGCTGGAGCTTGAGGCGGCCGGCGGCATCGAGCGCGACGGACTGCCAGGCGTCGCTGCCGAGCGCGCTGCCGTGCATTTCCAC
>JAXMJU010000219.1:0-11045 GCA_034376265.1 Sulfuritalea sp. | reverse complement strand
CGCGGCAGCCGCGACGGCGACGTCATAACCCAGCGCCTGCAGGCCGAGCTGCGCGTCGAAGCCGGCCGGGGCCGCCGCCGGCGGCGCGTCGCACCAGAGGCCGAAGCCCTGTGCGGCGAGTCTGCGCCAGGGGAAGCGGCGGCTCGGATCGACCTTGCGCGTCGGCGCGACGTCGCCGTGCGCCAGATAGTTGGCCGCCGGGATGGCATGGCGCGTGCGCAGCTCGTCGAGCAGCGCCAGCAGGGCGAGGATCTGCGGCTCGGCGAATTCCTCCGCGCCGGTGTTGTCGAGTTCGATGCCGATCGAGGCCGAGTTGAGATCGCTCATGCCGCTCCAGCGCGATTCGCCGGCATGCCAGGCGCGGGCGGTTTCATCGACCAGTTGCAGGACGCTGCCGTCGCGGCCGATCAGGTAGTGGGCGCTGACCTTGCGCTCTGGATCGGTCAGCGTCGCCAGCGCCGTGTCGACGTTGTCATTGCTGGTCTGGTGCAGGATGACGAAATTCGGCCGGCGCTGGTCGAAGTTCGGCGAAGGCTGCCACAGTGCGCCGCGCCCCTGGCCCGCTGGCAGCGGCGCACAGGCGGCGAGCAGGGCCGGCAGGAGGAGGGCAAACCCGCGCAGCATCATGGTCGGCCGATGCGGGCGGGCCGCCGTCAGACGACGATCGGCTTGGACAGTCGCGCCCGGCTTTGCGCCTCGGACTTGTTCATCTCGGAAACCTGGCGGCCGTAGGCTTCGCGCGCGGCCTGGCCCTGGCGCGTGGCCTCGATGCTGCGGATGCAGCGCCAGCGCTTGCCGGCCTTGGTCTCGATCTGGCGCATCTCCGTCTTCGGATGATGCTGCCGGCAGTGGTAGCAGAATGCAGTTTCGGACATGCCCGGGAACTCGTACACGTTGGAATCTGCGATTGTAAACCGAGTTGCGGCGATGATCCTATAGACTTCGATGCCACCAAACCGCCGCAGCAATCCGGTTCCAGCGGCCGGGCCGGCCTACTCAAGCACACACGACACCTTGGACACTCTCCCCGACACCGGCCAGGTTGCCGAATTGCCGCCCTATCAGGGCATCGCCATCGCCGACGTGGTGCTGGTCGATGCGCCGGCCGCCGCGGCCGACGCCTGCCGGCTGCTGCTGGCGGAGGCGGTGCTCGGCTTCGATACCGAGGCCAAGCCGACCTTCGCCAAGGGCGAGGTGTCGACCGGGCCGCACCTGATCCAGCTGGCGACGGCCGACCGCGTTTATCTGTTTCCGGTCAGGGCGCCGATGGATCACCCTCTGCATCACCACGGTCTGCAGGAAATCCTCGAATCGCGGCATATCCTCAAAGTGGGCTTCGGCCTTGGCAGCGACCTGGCGCAGTTGCGCGCGCGCCTCGGCATCGAGGTGCAGCATGTGCTCGATCTTTCGCGCGCGCTGCCCTCCGACCGACCGCGGCAGACCCTGGGGGCGAAAACGGCGGTCGCCCGCTACCTCGGCCGCCGCATGCAGAAATCCAAGCGCACCACCACCTCCAACTGGGCCCATCCGCGCCTGACCGAGCGCCAGATGCTCTATGCCGCCGATGACGCGCAGGTGGCATTGAAGGTGTATCGCGCCGCCCTTGCCGAAGGCCACTTGGCGCAAACCTGAAGCAGGCGCGAGGCGGCGCCGGCCCATAGCGGAGTCGGGAATATCCAATCCGCAAATTCCTGGTTCGCTTCGCCGGGCGCACAGGCCGCCGACCTCAGCCTGCCCAACGTCGCCTGCGATCCGACGCGCGAGCTCTGCCAGGACTTCAACGCCGCCGTCGCCAGACACGGGCAGGCCAGGCACGGCGAACGGGATTCATTTAAATATAATGTTCTTATGACGCCCATCCCGCCCGCCCGCTTGCCGCCCTTCCCGCCTGCCCGACCAGCGTCTTTCCGCGAAGGCTTGCCGCAGGCCGGCGTTGACGGCACGATGGCATGCCGGATGCCATGAGGCGGGTTTCCCTCGTCGCGCTTGCGGCCTGTTTCCTCAGCGCGCCGGCCGGCGCCCAGTCCAGCCGCCTGGACCGGGTGCTGGCCGCCGACGAACTGCGCGTCTGCATCTGGCCGGATTACTACGGCATCTCCTACCGCAATCCGAAGACCCTGCAGCTGTCAGGCATCGACATCGATTTGGCACGCGAATTGGGCAAGGACCTCGGCGTCCGGGTGAGCTTCGAGGACAGTACCTTCGCCACGCTGATCGACGACCTGAGTCGCGATCGCTGCGACATCGCCATGTTTGCCATCGGCGTGACACCGGCGCGTGCGCAGCGGCTGCGGTTTACCCGACCGCACCTGGTCAGCGACATCTACGCCATTACCAGCCGCAGCAACCGCCGGGTCACGGAATGGGCCGACATCGACCGTCCCGGCGTGGTGGTTGCGGTGGCCAAGGGCACCTACCACGAACCGGTGATGCGCGAGAAGCTCCAGGCGGCAAAGCTGCTGGTCACCGCGATGCCCCAGGGCCGCGAACAGGAAGTCGAGTCCGGGCGCGCCGACGTTTTCATGACCGACTATCCCTTCAGCCGGCGCATGCTCGAAACCACCGACTGGGCGCGCCTGATCGCCCCACCCACGGCCTACCACCCGACGCCTTATGCCTATGCCGTGGCGCCCGGCGACGAACGCTGGCTGGCGCGGGTGGACAGCTTCGTTGCCGCCATCAAGCGCGACGGCCGCCTGCTGGCCGCGGCCCGGCGCCACAAGCTGGAGCCGATAGCGGCTTTGGACTAGCGCTCATGGCTTCGATTAACCATCCCGCACCATGAAATACCTTGACGTTGCAGCGCCTCAAGCTGGCAAGTGGCCCCACCCCCTCCCATCCTCCCCCTCGCGGGGGAGGCTATCAATCAGCTCGCTGCGCTCGAACCTGACAAGTCGCGCTTGGCAATGTATTTCACGTTAAACAGGCGATGCAACACAAAGGCGGCCTCAGCCGGCGTTCGTCCTTCCTCCTGCTGACCTTGATCGTGACCGTGAGCGCCATCGGCGCCACCGCCTATACCCTGTGGCGGCTGCGGGTGGAGGCGATCAATCGCCATTTCGACGCCGCGGCCATGTATGCCCATGCCCTGGAGAACCACCTGACCCAGAGCTTCAATGTCATCGACCTGACCATGACCAATGCCCTTGCGACGTCCCGCGCAGACACACCGGCCGGCGCCGCACTTGCCGCCGCGCTGCGCCATGCGCCCTATTTGCGCTCGCTGGCACTGCTCGACGGCAACGGCGTCATCGCCGCCAGTTCGGATATGAGCAACCTCGGCGTGCGGATCGCGCGCACGGATTTCCTGCCGCCGGCGACCGAGCCCAGGGCCGTGCTTCGCGTCGGCCCGCCCTGGGTCGGACGCGATTTCCATGATGGACGGGCTGCCACGCCGCAGCGACCGGCGGCACCCGAGCGCCAGGGCCTGATCCCGGTATTGCGCGACATCGCCGTCGGTCCGGGCGATTGGGCCACCGTGCTGGCCTCGATCAATACCGACTATTTCCTCAACTATTACGCCCACAGCCTCACCGCCGATGCCGGAGTCATCGAGCTGCTGCGCTACGACGGCGTCCTGCTGCTCTCGTCGGATCGCGGGCGGACGCCCGGCGTGCTGAGCTACAGCGACAAGCTGGCCAGTCGCATCGGCGCGCAAGAGTTCGGCCGCTTCGAAGAGCGGCTGGCCGATGGCCGCGACGTGTTGACCGCCTATCGCGGGTCCCCTGCCCACCCACTTCTGGTCGTGGTGCATCTCGACAAGGATAGGGGCCTGGCCGGCTGGCGCCGCGAAGCGGGGCGCACCACGACCGTGGTGGCGACGGTGCTGCTGGCGGCCCTGGCCCTGGCCAGTGTGTATTTCGTGCGCATGGAGCGGGCCACCCGCCAGCACGACGTCGACGGGCAGCAACTGCGCCTGCGGGGCGCTGCGCTCGAGGCGGTGGCCAATTCGATCATCATTACCGACCGCGGCGGCGCCATCGAGTGGGCCAATCCGGCCTTTTGCGCCCTGAGCGGCTACACCATGGAGGAAACCATCGGTCGCAATCCGCGCGAGCTGATCAAGTCGGGTGCGCAGGCGGCGGAAGGCTACCGCGCGCTCTGGCGCACCATATTGGCCGGCGAAGTCTGGCGTGGCGAACTGATCAATCGCCGCAAGGACGAATCCACCTACCTCGAGGACCAGACCATCACTCCGCTGCGCGACGACGATGGCGTGGTGCGCCACTTCATTGCCGTCAAGGAGGACATCACGGAACGCAAGCGCGGCGAGAAACGCATGGAAGAACTGTCGCGGCATTTGGTCGTGGTGCAGGAAAGCGCCCGTCGCCGGCTTTCCGGCGAATTGCACGATCGCACCAGCCCGAACCTTGCCGCCATCGGCGTCAATCTCGACGTCATCACGGCAACCATGCTGAAGGAGCCATCGCCCTTGCTGTCGGAGCGCATCGAGGACGTGCGCGCGCTGATCGAGGATACGACGGCCAGCATTCGCGAAATCTGCTCCGATCTGCGCCCGCCGGTACTCGACTATGCGGGTCTAGCGGCGGCGCTCGAGAGCTATATCAAACAGTTTCAACGGCGCACCGGCGTCGCGGTCCGCTTCGATTGCGCACTGCCGGCGGCGAGACTGGCACCGGAGCTGGAGTCCGTGCTGTTCCGCACCGTGCAGGAGGCGCTGACCAATTGCGCCAAACATGCCCGTGCCCGTGCCATCGTGGTTTCCCTGTGCTTCGACAGCCCGCGGGTGAGCCTGATCGTCAGCGACGACGGCACCGGCTTCGATCCGGCCGCCCTGGGCAAGACGACCCATACCGGGGGCCTGGGCATCATCACCATGAGGGAAATGGCCGAATTCTCCGGCGGCGGCTTCAGGCTCGAATCGGCGCCGGGAAATGGAACGCGGATCACGGTGGATCTGCCCGCGACGAGGGAGGCCGCGCCGCCCGCCGGGCCGTCCCAAGGGAGGCGCAGCCAACATGCGGAGCTGCGCAGCAGCGAACCGCCGTCACCCCCTGCCTTGGGCAGGGGGCTGGGGGGAGGGTAGTCCAGTGAACGTGCGCATTCTGCTGGCCGACGATCACCAGATGTTTCGCGAGGCATTGCGCATCCTGCTGGAACGGACTGCGGATTTCGAGATCGTTGCCGAGACTGGCGACGGGCTCGAAGTGTTTGCGCTGGCGCGGGAAACCGCGCCCAACATCGTCTGCATGGACATCGGCATGCCCGGCCTGAGCGGCGTCGAAATCACACGGCAGATTACCGCCGCGCTGCCCTTGATCAAGGTGATTGCCCTGTCGACCTTCTCCGACCGCGGCTACGTGGCAGACATGCTGAACGCGGGCGCCGCGGCCTATGTGACCAAGGCTGCGGCTGGCGTCGAACTGTTGCGGGCGATCGAGGCGGTGCGCAGGAATCGGTCCTATCTGTGTCCGGATGCCACCGAGGCTCTCAAGGAAGCCATGTTCAGCCGACACGAGGAACGGCCGCCCGCCGTCGCCAAGCTGGGCGCGCGCGAAGTGCAGGTGCTGCAACTGGTGGCGGTAGGCCTGACTTCGTCGCAAATCGCCAAGCAGATGGGCATCGCCCTGTCTACCGTCGAAGTGCATCGGCGCAACATCATGCGCAAGCTCGATGTGGACGGTGTCGTCGGCCTGACCCGCTACGCGATACGCAACGGCCTGGTGTCCAACTCCTAGCGGCCCGCCGGACTTGCCGCGACCCGGCGCCAATTAAGTGTTTACCGGTAACGGCAGTAAGCGGATACCGGAATATCCAAGCGCGGCGGCCCTCTCTACAATTGGCATATTGCAGAATTTTCACCCTCCGGCGGTCCGGTCTGACCCAGCGTCCGGCAGAAGGTCAGCAGGTGCGACGATGCCAAACGAAGCGGTATTGGGGATTGACGAGTTTCCAAGTACGGATAGCGGTTTGGTCGAGGTGCTGCAAGCCATCGACCAGGGCTACCTGTGGCTGGACGACGAGCTGGTGGTGCGCGGCTATAACCAGGCTTACCGGAAACTGCTGGGGCTGGAGGACGACGACCAGCGCTTCATGGGCCGGCCTTATGCCGAACTGCTCCAGGTGCTGCTGGAACGCGGCGAGTTTTTCGACAGCGGAGCCCATGAGAGCTTCATGGCAAAGCGCATGCAAAGCATGCGCTGCAAGGAAACGCGGCGTTTCGAACGGGTGCGACCCAATGGCACGGTGCTGAGCATTTCCTCGATTCCGCTGGCGTCAGGCGGCTACGTCTACACCTACCTCGACATCACGCGCGAAAGCCGGGCACTCGAAGACGTGCGGCGCAACGCCAAGGCGACGGTGGTGGCGATGGCGAATTTCTCCGAGCATCGGGATACCGATACCTGCGTCCATGTGTTGCGGGTGGCCCGTCTGGTCGGTCAGACGGCCCGGCAGCTGCATCGTCTTGGCCAGTTCCGCGGCATTGTCGATGATGAGTTCGTCGACAATGCCGCAACCGCCAGCATGCTTCATGACGTGGGCAAGATCGCCACGCCTGACCGGATTTTGCTCAAGGCAGGGCCACTGACGGAGGACGAACGCGCCCACGTTCAGTTGCATGCCATCACTGGCGCCCAGATGCTGAAACAGGCCGGATTGATGATGGCCGGCAGCCACTACCTGCACATCGGTTCGGAAATTGCCCTGACCCATCACGAGTGGTTCGACGGCAGCGGCTATCCCTACGGTCTGGCGGGCGAGGACATCCCGCTGGCCGGACGCATCTGCGCCCTGGCCGACGTCTTCGACGCGCTCACCTCGCGCCGCCCCTATAAACATCCATGGAGCACCGAGCAGGCGATTCGGCGCATCCGCCAGACCACCGGCACCCAGTTCGATCCCCTGGTGACCCAGGCCTTCCTCGACGTCATCCGGGAACGCGAAGCGGTTTCGATCGTCCAGTGGTCGGACTCGATGAGCGTCGGCAACGTGTATATCGACGAGCAGCACACCATCCTGATCGATACCATCAACCAGCTCGCCAGCGCGGAAAGCCTGAACGATCGCCCGGTGATCGCCATGATCATCGACGAGCTGATCAGCTACGCCGCCTTTCATTTCGAGTACGAGGAACAACTGATGCAATCCGCAGGCTATCCCGGCCTCGAAGACCATCGGCGCGTTCATCAGGACTTCGTCAAATGGGTCGACAACTTGCGCGAAGAATTCACCTACCATCGGCGGACCCAGCTCGGTGCCCAGATCCTGGGTTTTTTGCGCGACTGGCTGCGCCAGCATATCCTCGGCGATGACCGGCTGTATTGCCCCTACATCGGAGGATTCGAGTGACGGGGGCGACGCCGCGCGCCGGCCAGTCCGAGGCGAGCATCGCCACGGCCATCGTTGCCCTGGCGCGCAGCACGGGCCTGCCGGTGGTTGCGGAAGGGGTCGAGACCAGCAGCCAGCTTGACCTCCTGGTGCGGCAGGGCTGCCACACCTATCAAGGCTATCTCTTTGGTCGACCCGGCCCGGTGGAGTTGCTGCAGACGAGCGGCGTACCGGCAGAACTGCAACAGTGAATTGAGCGAAAGGAAAGACATGGCAATTGCATGGAGCGACGACTTGAGCACGGGCATCGACGTGATCGACAACCAGCATCAAAGAATCGTCGAATACATCAACCAGATGGAGCGTGCCATCCAGACCCAGGATCGTCAGGCAGTCGGGCTGGTGCTCGACGAGCTGGTGGATTACAGCCTGTCGCACTTTGCCTTCGAGGAAAGCCTGCAGGAAGATGCCGGCTACCGGTTTGCCAAGGCCCACAAGTCGATACACGAGATGTTCGTCAAGCGCCTGGCGACCTATCAGGCCAAGTACAACGCCGGTGAAGACATCGCCATGCAGCTGCTCGGCATGCTCAGTACCTGGCTGCTGCACCACATCAAGCGCGATGACATGGCCTACATCGCCGACGTCAAGGCCAACATCAACGGCATCGTGCGGGACCGCAAGGAGGGCAGCTGGGTCAGCCGTTCCCTCGCCAGATTCTTCAGGTAGGGTCCGCTCGCCGATAGTTGGCGTTGGCGGCACGGCGACGAATCTCAATACAATGCGGGGGATTCGTTAGCGATCCCCCGTCATGCCAAGTTCGTCGTTTCGCGCCGGTGCCCGCGAGGGTTTTCACAGCTTCCTGCCCATGTCGGTGGGCCTGATTCCCTGGGCCATGGTCACCGGCATGGCCATGATCAGCACCGGTTTCACGCCGACGCAGGCGATGGGCATGAACCTCATCGTCTTCGCCGGCACCGCCCAGCTCGGCACGCTGCCGCTGATCGGGATCGGCGCGCCGCTGTGGCTGATCGTGGTCACGGCGCTGGCGCTGAATCTGCGTTTCATCATATTCAGCGCCGCCATCGCCGAGGGCTTTCGCGGTGTAGGCACGCCGCGGCGCTGGTTTGCCGGCCACCTGCTGACCGACGGCGTGTTCGCCTGCTGTCTGGAGCAGATGCTCAAGGTCGAGGACCCGCGCTGGCGGCTCGGCTACTACCTGGCGCCCTCGCTCTGGTCCTGGGCCTTGTGGCAGGCCTTTGCCCTGGTCGGGGTATTCGCCGCCGGCTCGATCCCGAAACACTGGTCGCTGGAATTCATGGCCACCATCGCCCTGCTGGTGTTGCTGGTGCCGCTGGCAAAGCAGCGGCCGATGCTGGTCGCCGCCGTGAGCAGCGGCGCCACGGCGGTGCTCCTGCGCGGCATGCCGCTGCGCCTGGGGCTGATCGTCGCCATCGTGGTCGGCATCGTCGCCGGCTTTGCCGCCGAGCACTGGCATGCCAAGGAAAACGTGACATGAGTGACGGGGCGACGCTGTGGCTGACATTCGTGCTGATCGGGCTGGCGACGACGCTGCCGCGCGCCAGCTTCATCGTCCTCGGTGGCCGCGTGCGCCTGCCCTCGGTGCTGCAGCGCGCGCTGCGCTATGCGCCGGCGGCGGCGCTGGCGGCCATCGTGGTGCCCGACGTGCTGGTGGTCGGCGGCGATTTCGCGCCGCTGAATCCCAAGCTTGCCGGCGTCATCGCCGCCGTTGCCGCCGCGCTGCTGTCGCGCAATCCCTGGCTGCCCTTCATCGCCGGCATGGCGGTGCTGCTCGGACTGCGCGCGCTGGCGGGCGGCTGATGCGGCCGGGCCGGGTTCAAGAGTTGACGCTGGCGGCACGGCGCCCGGCTTGGGCAAGCGCGCCTGTCGGCTGCATCCGGCGCCCCCAGAAGGCGGCGAGTTCAAGCATGCGATTGGCGAAGCCCCATTCGTTGTCGAACCAGATCAGCAGATTCACCAGTTGCGGCCCGCTCATGCGCGTCTGGCTGGCATCGATGATCGCCGAATGCGGACTGTGGTTGAAGTCGACCGAGGCGTGCGCCTCCTCGGTGTAGGCGATCTGCCCGGGGAAGCCCTGCTCGACGGCGCGGCGCAGGCTGGCGTTGATTTCGGCGACCGTGCCGGGGCGCGTCAGCATCGCCACCAGGTCGATGGCCGAGACGTTGGTCACCGGCACGCGGATCGACTTGGCCTCGACCCGGTCGGCCAACTGCGGCAGCAGGCGCGCGACGCCGCGCGCCAGACCGGTGGCGACCGGGATGATCGACTGCATCGACGAACGCGTACGGCGTAAGTCGGCATGGTGATAGCCGTCGATCGGCGGCTGGTCGTTCATCACCGAATGCAGCGTGGTCATCATCGCGTGCTCGATGCCGCAGGCGGCGTCGAGCATCGCCAGCACGGGAACGATGGCATTGGTGGTGCAGGACGCGGCGGAGACGATGCGTTCGTTTCCCGTCAGCGACTCCTGGTTGCTGCCGAAGACGATGGTGCGATCGACGTCCTCGGCGCTGTGTCCCGGGTGCGAGAGCAGGATGCGCGGGCAGCCGGCGTCGAGAAAGGCATCGAGCTCGCGGCGGCTTGCATACTGTCCGGACGCCTCGACCAGGATGTCGAGGTCGAGCGCACGCCAGTCCACATCCTGCGGCGCGCGGGCGTGCGACACCTGGATGCACCACTCGTCGATGCACAGCGTTTCGCCGCAGACCTCGACCTTGCCGGGGAAGCGGCCATGGGTCGAATCGAAGCGCGTCAGGTAGGCCATGCTCTCGATGTCGGCCGGCTCGTTGATGGCCACCACGCATAGCTGGTCGCGCAGGGCGGATTCCTGCAGCGCGCGCAGAAAGCAGCGGCCAATGCGGCCGTAGCCGTTGATTCCGATTCGCAGGGACATGGCAGGGCGGGATGCGTGAATGGGGCTGAGCCTGCATTCTAGACCGGCCGCCGGGGCGCCGCCGAAACCGGCGTGCGCCGTCCTTTCAGGTCTTCTTCGCGCGCGGATGCGCCGCGTCGTAGATCTTCGCCAGGTGCTGGAAGTCGAGATGGGTATAAATCTGCGTCGCCGCGATGCTGGCGTGGCCGAGCATTTCCTGCACCGCGCGCAGGTCGCCCGAGCTTTGCAGCATATGCGAGGCGAAGGAATGGCGCAGCATGTGCGGATGGACATGGACGCCGACGCCCTGGCGTTGCGCCCACTGCGCGAGGCGGCTTTGCACCTGGCGCGGCGTCAGCCGGGTGCCGTGGCGGCCGGTGAACAGCGCCGGCTGATGGTCCGGCGCGAATTGCGGGCGCAGCGCCAGCCACGCCCGCAAGGCGGCGAGTGCCTGGTCGCCGACCGGCACCTTGCGTGTCTTCTCTCTCTTGCCGGTGACGGTGACTTCGCCGGCGCCCAGATCGAGTCCGCCGGGCCAGTCGAGGCTCACCAGTTCGGCCAGGCGCAGGCCCGAGGAATACAGCAGCTCGAACATCGCGGCGTCGCGCAGCAGCAGCGGGTCGCGGGTCTCGCCCGCGGCCGGGCGGTCGAGCAGGGCCGCCATCTGGTCGATGCCTAGCGCCTTGGGCAGGCTGCGCGGGCGTTTCGGCGCGCGCAGGCCGGCCGCGGGATTCAGCGCGATGGCGCCGCGTCGCGCCAGCCAGGTGTAGTAGCTGCGCCAGGCCGAGAGGGTGCGTGCGATGGAGCGCGGCGCGAGTTGCTGCGCGTGCAGTTGCATCAG
>JAXMJU010000218.1:0-16624 GCA_034376265.1 Sulfuritalea sp. | reverse complement strand
GCGGGTTCCTCGGCCGCAAAGGCGATGGCGAGCCGGGCGTCAAAACTCTGTGGCTTGGCCTGCAGCGCGTCAGGGATTTCGTCGTCGGGGTCGAGTATATGCGAGGCATTCATGCTAAATGACTTGTGTGTAAAGGCATGCGGTCTACCCAGGAACCTGTCGTCGAACCATCCGACCGTCGAATGGCAGCAACGGGCACTGACCTGCCGGATAGCAGCAAAACCCGAGTGTCTCTTGCCCGTCTCTTGCAGTCGCCAGGTCTCGTTCGCAAGGGTTTGGGTTTGAATCGATTGCGGGTCGGCCTGACACGCGCGACGGCTTTCATTCCCTCTGACCCGCCGAGCGAGGAAGGTTCGCCGGGGAATTCCGGCCGCGTTGTCCGACGACGGCCGCGTAGCGGCCGGCTAGTTTAGCGGCCGGCCCGGCGAAGCTTTCGCAGCGAGGGGTGAGCGCGGAGTTTCGCACGGCCAACTGCTTGGCCGTGCGCCGAGCGAACGGGCGAGACTCCGGCGCGCCCTCCGCCCGCAAGGCCGGGGAGGCGGGGCGCCTTGTTTGCCAACCCCGTTTGGGTACTTTCTTGCCGCGCAGCAAGAAAGTACCTCGCCCGCCGGGGCGAGTCCCTGCAATATTTGAGAGTCGGCCCTTAATCACGGCGCACCTTGGCGTTGTGCCAACAGAAACGCTTTCGGGCTAGACTGCCGGCATGAATTACAGCTTGAGCAAGCACGCGGAAGACGTCATTCGGGAGCGGGAAATCCGCCCCGAATGGCTTGCCGAGACCATGGCCCAGCCGGAAGCCATAGAACCTGACCCGGACGATCCCGAATTGCGGCACGCCTTGCGACCGATAGCCGATTTCGGCTATCGTGTGTTGCGCGTGATCTTCAATCAGACCAAGACCCCGCCCCATGTCGTTACGGTCTTCTTTGACCGCAGCATGAAAGGCAAGCTATGAAAATCGAGTATGACCCGGAAGTCGACGCGCTTTATGTGCGGCTGACCGAAAGCAAGATCATCGAGTCGGAGGAGGTCCAGCCGGGCATCATCCTGGACTTTGACGCGGCCGGGAAGGTTGTCGCGGTCGAGGTCTTGAACGCAAGCAAACGCGAAACGCCGGCTGCGCCCATGAAAGCTGCGGCCTGACATATCTCCGGCTCCTATGGACAAATGCCCGCGACCGCGGGCATTTGTTTTGGTGGCGCGCCCGGCTTGTATCGCACGCTGTCCTCAGGCGCGCTTTTTCGCCGCCGCCTTGGCCCGCGCCTTCTTCGCCGCTTCGAGTTCGTCGAACAGCGCGCCGAACTCCAGCGCCAGCTTGTGGCTGCGGTCGAGGTGGATCATCGGCTTGGCCTGTTGGTGCGATTCCTTGATCTTCACCGATGACGAGAGGAAGGAGGCCAGCACCGGCAGGCCTTCCTCGCGCAGTTCGTTGATGATCTGCTGCGGCAGGCTGGCGCGGGCCTGGAACTGGTTGATGACGATACCTTCGACTTCGAGGTCAGCGTTGTGGTCGGCGCGGATTTCATTGACGTTGTCGAGCAGGCTGTAGAGCGCGCGGCGGGCGAACTCGTCGCAGTCAAAGGGGATCAGGCAGGCATCGGCGGCGATCAGCGCCGAGCGGGTGTAGAAGTGCAGCGCCGGCGGCGTGTCGATCCAGATTTCATCGTAGCCTTCGAGTGCGTCGAGGGCTTCGCGCAGCTTGTAGATCTTGTAGCGCGATTCGAGCTTGGCCTGCAGTTCCTCCAGCGCCGGGCCGGAGGGCAGGATGGAGAGGTTCTCGAAGGGCGTGGCGGCGATGAAGTCTTCGGTCGGCAGCGGACGCAGCTTGAAGCTCAGCATCTGGTCGAAGAACTCGTTGGCCGTGAGTTTCAGCTCGTTGGCGGCGGCGCCGAGCAGGTATTGGGTCGAATTGGCCTGCGGATCGAGGTCGACGACCAGCGTGCGTGCGCCGCGCGCGGCGGCGATGGCGGCGAGGTTGCAGGTGATGGTGCTTTTGCCGACACCGCCCTTTTGATTGAATACGACGCGCTTCATGCTGCCTCCCCGGATGGAATGGGGCGGATTCTACCGGTCGGACCGGACTCGTGGATTTCCGTAATGGTGCTGTCAGCCATGCGGGGCTATGATTCCGCGATTCGTCCGAACCACGGGTACCCGCCATGTCCAATGAACAAGAGAATCTCTCCGCCGCCGCCCTCGAATACCACGAGTGGCCCACGCCGGGAAAGATCGCGGTGGTGCCGACCAAGGGCCTCACCAACCAGCGCGACCTGGCGCTGGCCTACTCGCCGGGCGTGGCCGCGGCCTGCAATGCCATCGTCGATGATCCGGCCATGGCCAGCCGGCTCACCTCGCGCGCCAACCTGGTCGGCGTCGTGACCAACGGCACGGCGGTACTTGGCCTGGGTAACATCGGGCCGCTGGCGGCCAAGCCGGTGATGGAAGGCAAGGGCGTGCTGTTCAAGAAGTTCGCCGGCATCGACGTCTTCGACATCGAACTGCAGGAACCCGACGCCGACAAGCTGATCGACATGATCGCTGCCATGGAGCCGACCTTCGGCGGCATCAACCTCGAAGACATCAAGGCGCCGGAGTGCTTCTACATCGAATCGAAACTGCGCGAGCGCATGAAGATTCCGGTGTTCCACGACGACCAGCACGGCACCGCGATCGTGGTCGGCGCCTTCATCCTCAACGGCCTGACCCTGGTCGGCAAGAAGATCGACGAGGTCAAGCTGGTGACCTCGGGCGCTGGCGCCGCGGCGCTGGCCTGCCTCGACCTGCTGGTCAATCTCGGCGTTCGGGTCGAGAACATCTGGGTCACCGACATCGAAGGCGTGGTTTATCAGGGCCGCACCAAGCTGATGGACCCGATCAAGGACCGCTACGCCAAGCAGACCGAGGCGCGCACGCTGTCCGACATCATGGCGGGCGCCGACGTGTTCCTCGGCCTGTCCGCCGGCGGCGTGGTCAAGCCGGCGATGGTGGCGAAGATGGCCGCCAATCCGCTGATTCTGGCGCTGGCCAATCCGACGCCGGAAATCACGCCGGAGGAAGTCAAGTCGGTGCGCGATGACGCGATCATCGCCACGGGGCGTTCGGACTACCCGAACCAGGTCAACAACGTGCTGTGCTTTCCCTTCATTTTCCGCGGCGCGCTGGATGCCGGCGCGACCACCATCACCGAACTGATGAAGCTGGCCGCGGTGCGCGCCATCGCCGAACTGGCCCAGGCCGAGGCTTCCGACGTGGTGGCCCAGGCCTATGGCGGCGAGAGCCTGGCCTTCGGCCGCGAATACCTGATCCCGCGCCCCTTCGATCCGCGCCTGATCGTCAAGATCGCCCCGGCCGTGGCCAAGGCCGCGGCCGAGTCGGGCGTGGCGACGCGGCCGATCGCCGACTTCGATGCCTACCGCGACAAGCTGAACAGCTTCGTCTATCACTCCGGCTTCATCATGAAGCCGGTCTTCGCTGCGGCGAAGAAGGCGCCGCGCCGGGTCATCTACTGCGAAGGCGAGGACGAGCGGGTGCTGCGCGCGGTGCAGGCGGTGAGGGACGAAGGTCTCGCGCGGCCGGTGCTGATCGGCCGTCCCGAGGTGATCGGCAAGCGCATCGAGGCCGCCGGCCTGCGCCTGGTGGCGGGACGCGATTTCGAGGTGGTGAATCCGGATTCCGATCCGCGCTACCAGGAGCTGTGGCAGGGCTATCACGAACTCATGGGACGCCAGGGCGTGACGCCGGGCAGCGCCAAACGGGCGCTGCGCTCCGACCCGACGCTGATCGGCGCCATGCTGCTCAGGCGCGGTGATGTCGATGCCATGCTGTGCGGCGTGGTCGGCCGTCACGCGCAGCATCTGAAAATCGTGAATGACGTGATCGGGCTGGCGCCGGACGCGCATTGCTTCGCGGCGATGAACATGCTGCTGCTGGCGCGGCACACGCTGTTCCTCTGCGACACCTACGTCAATGAAGATCCGTCTGCCGAACAGATCGCCGAGATCGCGCTGATGGCGGCCCGGGAAGTGCGCCGCTTCGGCCTCGAACCCAAGGTGGCGCTGCTGTCGCATTCCAACTTCGGCAGCCTGCGCTCGGCCTCCGCCCTGAAAATGGCCGCGGCGCGGGCCATCATCGAGGCGCGCGCGCCGGGTCTCGAAGTCGATGGCGAAATGCACGGCGACGCGGCTCTGTCGCAGGCCATCCGCGAAAAGCTGTACCCGGATTGCCGCTTGAAGGGCGAGGCCAATCTGCTGATCATGCCCAATGTCGATGCCGCCAACATTTCCTTCAACCTGATCAAGGCCACCTCGGGCGACGGCATTACGGTCGGCCCGGTGCTGCTCGGCGCGGCGCAACCGGTGCATATCCTGACCGCCACCGCGACCGTGCGCCGCCTGGTGAACATGACCGCGCTGGCGGTCGTCGACGCCAATCATCTGAGCGACAAGGCCGCCGGCTCAACGCCGTAGCGCCAGCGCCAACTCTTACGCTGGCGCCCGGCCGGGTCCTGGCACCGCCTTGGCACTGCGGCCGCCAGGGTTGAAATTTCGGCGCGGGCGGGGTAGCTTGCGTGCCTTGCCATTCGAATTGGCCTAACCAGGAGACACCCATGAGCCATGCCATCCGCTTTGACGCCCCCGGCGGTCCCGAAGTCCTGCGCTGGGAAGAAGTTGCCGTTGGCGACCCGGCGCCGAACGAGGCGCGCGTGCGGCATCACGCCGTCGGCCTCAATTACATCGACATCTATCATCGCAGCGGCGCCTACCCGGTGCCGCTGCCTTCCGGCATCGGCCTCGAAGGCGCGGGCGTGGTCGAAGCCGTCGGCAGCGCGGTGACCGATGCCACGGGAATTCGGGCCGGCGATCGCGTCGCCTATGCCGGCGGCCCGATCGGCGCCTACGCAGAGGTGCGCAACATGCCGGCCGACCGCCTGGTCAAGCTGCCCGACGCGATCGACTTCAAGACCGGTGCGGCGATGATGCTGCAGGGCATGACCGCGCAATATCTGCTGCGTCGCACCTGCAGGGTCGAGCCCGGCGATACCCTCCTGATCCATGCCGCGGCCGGCGGCGTCGGTCTCATCGTCTGCCAGTGGGCCAAGGCGCTGGGCGCCACGGTGATCGGTACGGTCGGTTCGGACGAGAAGGCGGCGCTGGCTAAAGCCCACGGCTGCGACCACGCCATCATCTACACGCGCGAAAACTTCGTCGAGCGGGTCAAGGACATCACCGGCGGCAAAGGCGTCAGGGTGGTCTACGACTCGATCGCCAAGGACACCTTCATGGGCTCGCTCGACTGCCTGCGGCCGCTGGGCATGATGGTGCTGTTTGGCGCGGCGTCGGGCCCGGCACCGCTGCTCGACAGCGGTGAACTGGCCAAGCGCGGCTCGCTGTTCTTCACCCGGCCCACGCTGTTCACCTACATCGCGCAGCGCAGCGATTTGCTGGCGATTTCCGGCGAGCTGTTCGACGTCGTTACATCGGGCAAGGTCAAGATCGAGGTCAACCAGAGCTATGCGCTGAAGGACGCGGCACAGGCGCAGATCGACCTGGTGGCGCGCAAGACCACCGGCTCGACGGTGCTGCTGCCCTGAATCGGCCGGATTTTCCAGCCAAGCTAATCCAGATCAATTCCGCGGCCCGCCGCAGCCGCTACAATGACGTATAACCATAAAATTGTAGTGGTCTATGACCAATGCTGCGCCATTGATGACGAGCCTGGTTTCGCACGCCGCGTCCCTGCGCTTGGTCAAGCAGGGCTCGCGGGGCCTGCTGGCGGCATTGTTCATGGTTCTGTCGCTATTCTGTGCGCACGACATCCATGACAAGCTGGAGGATATGGCGCGGGCGCGGACGGTTTACCGCTGGGCCGAGGTAAACGCCGGCAATAGCTACCTGTTGCACGAGTTGCAGAATGAGCGGGGACTGTCCAGCGGCTACATCGCGTCCGGCGGTAGGTTGTTCGCTGACGATCTGGTGCGCCAGGGCAGGCTGACGGACCGGGTGCTCGGCGCGGTGGAGCGGACCCTGCTGCGCGACGCACACCTGCTGTCCTACCTGGAGGCGCGGCACACGTCCGCACTTAACGACCTGCAACAGATCACGAATCTGCGCCAGCGGGTGGGTACGCTGGTCCTGTCCCGCGAGGTGACGGTCGATCGCTACTCGGCAATGATCGACATGTTGTTCGATGCGATGAGTTCGACTCTCGTCACGGACGATGGCACGTTGCGTCCCCAGATGGCGTTCATGGCCTTCCTGCAGGCCAAGGAAATGGCCGGCCAGGAGCGCGCGCTGCTGACCGCCATCCTGTCCTCGGGCGACTTCGGGTCTTTTTCCCGTATCGCTGCCCTTCACCGCATTCGCGCCATCGAGGACCAGTCCGTCAAGCGCTTCCTGCAGTTTGCCGAGGAGGATGCCAAAGCCGGCTTCGAGGCCATCTTGGCGCAGCCCTTCGTGCGGGAAGGGGATGTGATCCGTCGCCGCGTCGTCGCTGTCGGGCACAGCAGCCTGGCGGCGGCCGACATCCTGCCCAGTGCGGAGAGGTGGTTTCGGGTGTCGTCGCAAAAAATCGACGCCATGAAAGAACTCGAGCAAATCATCAGCCGCTCGGTCAGGCACAGCGCCGGCGATTTGCAGGATCACGCCGGTATCGGACTGACTGTCAGCACCCTGTCGGCGCTGGCCTCCTTTCTGCTTGGCGGCATGCTGCTTGTCCAGGCAAGGCGCGGCAGGAAAGTGGTGGAAAAGGATAGGCATCTTGCCGCGACCGTATTCGGCAACAGCGTCGAGGCGATTGTCATTACCGATGCGCAGTCCAATATCGTCGATGTCAATCGTTCATTCACTCGGATTACCGGCTACGACAGGGCCGAGGTGCTGGGACAGCATGCGCGAATGCTCAAGTCCGGCAGGAATGATGACGGCTTCTATGCCGGGATGTGGGCGAAGTTGCTGCAGTCGGGCAGTTGGGAAGGCGAAGTCTCGAACCTGCGCAAGAACGGCGATACCTATCCGGCGCTGCTGTCGATCGTGGCGGCAAAGGACGCGCAGGGCGAAACGACCAATTACATCGCCATGATCGTGGATATCAGCAAGCGCAAGAAAGCCGAAGGACAGCTCGAGCAACTGCGCACCTTCGATTCGCTGACCGGTTTGCTGAGCCGCGGCGCGTGGGTCTTCGCCATGGAGCGGGCGGTGGCCAATTCGCGGGTTTCGCAGCAGGAATTCGCCCTGCTGGAGATCGGCCTGGACCGCTTCAAGCTGATCAACGATTCCCTCAGCCACGCGGTGGGCGACCAGGTGCTGACCGAGTCCGCCGAGCGTATCCGCAAGGTGCTGCGGCGCCAGGATGCCGCCGCGCGCCTCGGTGGCGACCGTTTCTCGATCCTGCTCGAGGACATCCACTCGCGGCGCAACGTCGATGCCATTTGCGAGAAGCTGCTGGCGGCCTTCGTCGCGCCGATCCTGGTCGATCAACATGCGCTGCACGTATCGATCAGCATTGGCGCGGCGCTCCATCCGGACGACGGGCTCGACGCCGGTACGCTGCAACGAAACGCCGAAGCGGCCATGTATTGCACCAAGCGGGAATCCCGCGGCGGTTACCGGTTTTACGCCGCAGGCATGAACGCGGAGGGCGCGCAACTGCTGACGCTGGAGCGCATGCTGCGCCTGGCCGTGGAACGCCAGGAATTTACGCTGCACTACCAGCCGCAAGTGGATGCCGGCGACGGGCGCCTGATCGGCGTCGAAGCCCTGTTGCGCTGGAACAATTGCGAACTGGGTGCGGTCTCGCCGGTACGGTTCATCCCGGTCGCCGAGGAAACCGGACTGATCCTGCCGATCGGAATCTGGGTCATGCGCCAGGCCTGTCAGGATGCGCAGAGCTGGCGCCGGCGCCTGGGGCAGGATCTGCCGGTCGCCGTCAATCTCTCGGCCCGGCAGTTCCGCAGCCAGGAATTGCTGGTTACGGTGCAGGACATTCTCGACGAAACCGGTTTGCCCAGCCACCTGCTCGAACTGGAGATCACCGAAGGCTTGCTGATCGTCGATCCGGAAGGTGCCGCGAGCGTCCTGGCGGGGCTCAGGGCGATGGGTGTCCGCACCGCGCTCGACGATTTCGGTACCGGCTATTCCTCACTGGCCTATCTGAAGACCTTCCCCCTCGATCGGCTCAAAATCGATCGCGCCTTTGTGCGCGATTTGCCGGACGACCGGAACGACCAGGCGATTTCCCGCGCCATGGTGGCCTTGGGCAAGAGCCTGAACATGGAAGTCCTGGCCGAAGGCGTCGAGACCCCGGAGCAGGGCATTTTCCTGCGGGCAGCCGGCTGCCAGCTGTTCCAGGGCAATTTCTATGGCGAGCCCATGTCGGCCGACCATCTGCTGGCGCATATTCGCTGTGGCGCCCTGAGCTTGGGGGAAGCCGCCTGCAGCGAGGGCTGAGCGGCCTTCCGGCGAGAGATCAGTTCGGTGCCGAATACATCGGGTAAAGGATGTCTTCCTCGCGCTTGATGCGCGCCACCAGGGCTTCGCCGATCCCGCGCAGGTCGGTCGAGAAGGCCTCTGCCAGTTCGGGATGCTGGCTGATGGACTTGTATTTTTCGAGGAAGCCCACCACTACCCGCCCGATGCCATCCATTTCGTGGCGGAAGCCGTGCATCATCTGGTGACTGACCGGGTCGTTCTTTAGCAGGTGTTCGAGGTAGACGTAGAGGCGCACGTTTTCCTTGAGAAGGTGATCCTGGATCAATGTCTGGAACTGCCCCATCAGGCTCTGCACCTTGCCCAGTTCGCCGGCGAAACTGGCGGCGCCAATCGACTGGAAGGTTTTGAGCAGCTTTTGGTGGTCCTCCTTAAGCGAAAAGATCAGGTCGGCATCGTGATGGATGTACGTTCCCGGTGCATTGCCGGCCCTGCCTTCCGGCGCCGGCGGGGGCGTATTGACGATCGCCGGCTCGCGGGCGGGGGCGGTGGTTGTTTCCTTCTTGCCGAACAACAGGTCGAATAAGTACATGATGTTTCCCTCAAGATTTATATCGTTGTGCAGGCTAGGCGTGCGCAACCGTTCTGTAATTGATCCATATCAGGATCAGGGTCTTTGCCGCCGGTGGTAGAGTCCACGCTCATGGAGTCCTTTCTGATCGCCAATCCCAAGGGAGGGGTGGGCAAAACGACACTGGCGACCAATCTGGCGGCGTTTTTCGCGCACCAGGGCCGACGCGTCATGCTCGGCGATATCGACCGCCAGCAGTCCTCGCGCGAATGGCTGAAGCTGCGCCCGCCGGGGCTGCCGCATATCGCAACCTGGGAGATCGCTCCCGAGCAACCGGCGCGGCCGCCGAAGGACACCACGCACGTGGTGCTGGATACGCCGGCCGGCCTCCATGGCAAGAAGCTGGGCCAGGTGTTGAAGCTGGTGCGGCGCGTGATCGTGCCGCTGCAGCCGTCGATTTTCGACATTCTCGCGACGCGGCATTTTCTCGACGCCCTGGCCGAGGAAAAGGAAATCCGCAAGCATGAAGCCTTTGTCGCCATCGTCGCCATGCGCGTCGATGCGCGCACCCGCGCCGCGGCGGAACTGGAACGCTTTCTCGCCGATACCGGCCTGCCGGTGGTGGCCCACCTGCGCGACACGCAGAATTACGTGCAGGCCGCCGCCCATGGCATGAGCATTTTCGAGCTGGCGGTCAGCCGTGCGGAAAAGGATCTCGAGCAGTGGCAGCCGCTGCTCGACTGGGTGCAGCGGCCGCTCTGAACGCCCGTGCGGCGACGGCCGGTGGCGCAGGGATTCCGCCGTCCAGTGGGGCCGGTTATGTGCCGATACGCGACTTTTATCTGCCATGAATGGCGGGTGTCGAAGGACTACAATCTTCGGCAACCCGACACTTTTCCACTCCTGGAGACACTCATGAAACGCAAGATCGTGATGCTGCTGGCGATTCCGTTCGCAATCGGCGCCGGCGCCGTGCAGGCGGCCCAAAAGGCCGCCGAAAGTGCTGCGGCGCCGACCGCGGCGGCCATGTCCGACCGCAGCGCCGAGAGCGTGGTCAATGCAAAATGCATCGAATGCCATGGTTCCGGCAAGAAGCATGCGCCGCGCATCGATGACCGCGAAGACTGGACCAAGCGTGCCAGCAAGGGCCTCGATGCGCTGGCGCTCGGCGCCATCCGCGGCCATCACGGCATGCCGGCGCGCGGCGGCCGTGCCGACCTGACCGACGCGGAATTCAAGAACGCGATTTTCTACATGTTCACCAAGGCCGTTTCGGCGCCGGTCAGGAAGTAGGCCAGGCAGCGGCGCCGGGGCTGGATCGGCGCCGCTTCGCCCGCGTGGCGCCGGGTCTCGGTGGCATGGAATTCAGGCTCTCGTGCTGCGGGCGCGGGAGTAAAATCGTCCTGCCATGTCCGCCCCGTCGTCCCTTCCCAGGTTTGTCCATCTCCGGCTGCACAGCGAATACTCGATCACCGATGGCCTGACGCGCATCGATGAGGCCATCGCGCAGGCGGCGGCCGACGGCCAGCCGGCCCTGGCGATCAGCGACCTGGCCAACCTGTTCGGCATGGTCAAGTTCTACTCCGCGGCGCGCGGCGCCGGCATCAAGCCGATCATCGGCTGCGATGTCTGGATCGGCGACGAGGATGCCGGCGACAAGCACGACGGACCGGCGCGCCTGCTGCTGCTGGCGAAGAACCATGGCGGCTACCTGCGCCTGTGCGAACTGCTCTCCGCCGCCTACCTGGCGCCGCGCCGCCACGGCCGTGCCGAGATCACGCGCGCGCAGCTCGGCCAGGGCGACAACAGCGGCCTGATCGCGCTGTCGGGCGGACCGCTGGGCGACATCGGGCAGATGCTGGCGGCCGGCAAGCTGGACCAGGCCGATGTGCGCGCCCAGGTCTGGGCGCAGCTGTTTCCCGCCGCCTATTACATCGAGCTGCAGCGCCCGTCCGGCAGGGACGGCGCCGCCGCTGCCGAGGTGCTGGTCGCGGCCAGCGTCGATCTGGCCGCGCGCCTGGGTCTGCCGCTGGTGGCGACCCATCCGGTGCAGTTCCTCCGGCGCGAGGACTACAAGGCGCACGAGGCGCGGGTCTGCATCGCCGACGGCTATGTGCTGGGCGACAAACGGCGACCCAAGCGCTACAGTCCCGAGCAGTATTTCAAGACCCAGGCCGAGATGGTCGAGCTGTTCGCCGACCTGCCCGAGGCGGTGCAGAATTCGGTGGAAATCGCCCGCCGCTGCAACCTGAGTGTGCAACTGGGCAAGAGCCGTCTGCCGGATTTCCCGACCCCGGCCGGCGAGCCGCTGGAAGCCTTTCTCGCCAGCGAGTCGCATGCCGGCCTGGTGCGCCGCATGGAGCTGCTGTATCCCGATGCGGCCGAGCGCGAGAAGCAGCGCCAGACCTATGTCGACCGGCTCGATTTCGAGATCGACACCATCATCAAGATGGGCTTCCCCGGCTACTTCCTGATCGTCGCCGACTTCATCAACTGGGCCAAGCACAACGGCGTGCCGGTCGGTCCCGGGCGCGGCTCCGGGGCGGGTTCCCTGGTGGCCTACAGCCTGGGCATCACCGACCTCGATCCACTGCGCTACGACCTGCTGTTCGAGCGCTTCCTGAATCCGGAGCGGGTCTCGATGCCCGACTTCGACATCGACTTCTGCCAGGAAGGGCGCGATCGCGTCATCGATTACGTCAAGAAGAAATACGGGGCGCACGCCGTGTCGCAGATCGCCACCTTCGGCACCATGGCGGCCAAAGCGGTGATCCGCGATGTCGGCCGCGTGCTCGATCTCGGCTTCAATTTCGTCGACCAGTTTGCCAAGCTGATTCCCAACGAACTCGGCATCACGCTGGCCGATGCGCTGGCGAAGGAGCCGCTGATCCGGCAGCGCATCGAGGCCGAGGAGGAAGTCGCCGAACTCTGGGCGCTGGCGCTGAAGCTCGAAGGCCTCACGCGCAACGTCGGCATGCATGCCGGCGGTGTGCTGATCGCGCCGGGCAAGCTCACCGATTTCTGTCCGCTGTATGCGGCGGCCGGCGCCGAGTCGGTGGTCTCGCAGTTCGACAAGGACGACGTGGAGAAGGCCGGTCTGGTCAAGTTCGACTTCCTCGGCCTGCGCACCCTGACCATACTCGACGAGGCGGTGCGCCTGGCGAAGGAAGTCGAGGGCGTGGACATCGACCTGGAGACCTTGCCGCTCGATGATCGTGAGACTTACGACATGGTGTTCAAGACGGCCAACACCACGGCGGTGTTCCAGTTCGAATCGGGCGGCATGAAGGACACCCTGGTGCAGGCGCGGCCCGACCGCCTGGAAGACCTGATCGCCCTGAACGCGCTATACCGGCCGGGGCCGATGGACTTCATCCCGACCTTCATCGCGCGCAAGCACGGCCGCGAGAAAGTGATCTACCCGCACCCGAGCCTGGAGCCGGTGCTGGCCAACACCTACGGCATCATGGTGTACCAGGAGCAGGTGATGCAGACCGCGCAGGTGGCGGCCGGCTACAGCCTGGGCGGCGCCGACCTGCTGCGCCGCGCCATGGGCAAGAAGAAAAAGGAGGAGATGGACCAGCAGCGCGCCGTGTTCGTCGACGGCGCGGGCAGGAACAACATCGGCGCCGGCCAGGCCAACGAAATCTTCGACGTCATGGAGAAGTTCGCCGGCTACGGCTTCAACAAGTCGCACGCCGCGGCCTATTCGCTGGTGGCCTACCACACCGGCTGGCTCAAGTGCCATCATCCGGCGGCTTTTGTCTCGGCGACGCTGTCCTCGGAAATGGCCAACACCGACAAGGTGCAGTTCTTCTATAAGGATGCCATCGACAACGGCCTCGTCTTCCTGCCGCCCGACATCAACCACGGCGGCATCCGCTTCCGCCCGGTTGACGCCAAGACCATCCGCTACGGCCTCGGTGCGATCAAGGGCACCGGCGAGGCGGCGCTGTCGGTGATCCTCAAGGCGCGCGACGGGGGTGACAAACCCGGAGCCTTCCGCGACCTGTTCGACTTCTGCCGTCGCATCGACAAGCGCGTGGTCAATCGCCGCGTGATCGAGGCCCTGATCCGCGCCGGCGCCTTCGACGCCATCGACGACCATCGTGCCAAGCTGCTGGCCTCGACCGGCATCGCGCTCGAGGCGGCCGAGCAGGCCGAGCGCAATGCGATGCAGGGCGGCCTGTTCGACATGGGTGCCGGGGCCCAGGAAGACACCGCGCATTACGCGCATCTGGCCAATGTGCCGCGCTGGAGCGAGCGCGAGCAGCTGATGAACGAAAAGCCGGCGCTGGGCTTCTTCTTTTCCGGCCATCCCTACCACGCCTATGCCGCCGAGCTGTCCGCCTTCGTCAAGCGGCGGCTGGGCCAGCTCGAACCGCAGCGCGAGCCGGTGCTGCTGGCCGGCGTCGTGATGTCCACGCGAACGCAGATGACCCGTCGCGGCAAGATGGCCGTGGTGGTGCTCGACGACGGCAGCACCCAGCTCGAAGTCACGGTGTTCAACGAGCTGTGGGACGCCGAGCGGGCCAAGATCAAGGAAGACGAACTGCTGCTGGTCGAAGGCAAGGTGCAGAAGGACGACTACAGCGGCGGCCTGCGCATCACCGCCGACAAGCTCCACACCCTGGCCGAGGCGCGCGGCCGCTATGCCCGCGGCCTGCGCCTGACCATGAACGGCGGCTCCGACGCCAAACGCCTGCAGGCGCTGCTGAGTCCCTTCCGCAACGGCCCCTGTCCGGTGCGGCTGTCCTACCGCAACGGCGATGCGAGCGCCGAACTGCCGCTGCCCGAGAGCTGGCGCGTGCGGCTCGACGATGCGCTGCTGGCGGGGTTGACCGACTGGCTCACGGCGGAGAATGTGAAGGTGATTTACCAATGATCACGCTGATCGACGACAAGCTGCTCGACGCGCTCTGCGCCGAGGCTGCGGCCAATCCGCGCCGGCGCAAGAACCGCAACTTTCATGCGGCCGACGATCACCCGGCGCACCGGTTGCTCAACGCCATGCAGCCGGATTCCTACATTCCGCCGCATCGCCATCTCGATCCGGACAAGGACGAAACCTTCGTCGTGCTGCGCGGCCTGCTCGCGCTGGTGTTGTTCGACGACGAAGGCGGCATCGTGCGCAGCGTGAAAGTTGGCGCTGGCGGCGCGGCGATCGGCGTCGATATTCCGCACGCCACCTGGCATACGGCCGTCGCGCTGCAAGCCGACACGGTTTTTCTCGAAGCCAAGGCCGGTCCTTATCTGCCCTTCACCGCGGCGGAAAAGGCGCCCTGGGCGCCGGCGGAAAATACCCTGGAGGCCGCGCCCTACCTGGCCATGGTGAAAGCGCTGGTGACGCGCTTGTAGCAGCGCTGAGCCGCGCTCAGGAAACGATGTAGGCGCCGGCGCCGGTCGACAGCAGCTTGCCGTCGGCGCCGCGAAATTCCATGCGCGTGGTGGCGACGCGCGAACCCAGACGCAGAACTTCGGCGTGCAATTCGAAATGCTCGCCGATGCCGGGACGCAGGTAGTCGATGCGCAGGTCGATGGTGCCCAGCTTGCCGAAGCGGTGCAGGCGTTGCGCCGGCGCCTCGTCCAGGTGGCGCGCGCCGATGGCCGCCATCACCGCCAGGCCGCCCATCGCGTCGAGACTCGCGCTGATGACGCCGCCATGGAGCCGGTTGGGGCTGCCGACCAGTTCGTGGCGCATGGCGATGCGGCCCATGACGCGCTCGGGCGTGATCGCGGCGATCTTCAGGCCGAGGACCTGGTTGAAGACGATCATTTCCTCGAAAATCTTTTTCAGGCCCGCGACGAATTCCGGCTCGAACTCCGGCGCGGCTTCGGCCGCGGTGTGCTTCTTCATGTAAGGCTGACGGGCAGTGGGGGAGTTCGTTCTATGCAGTCGCGGGCAGGATCAATTCCCGCGCCTTGGCCGCGACCGCGTCCGGAAAGGGCTGCGACTTGCGGCTTTCCGGGTTGAGGCAGACCACGGTGAAATCGCAGACCGAGCAGATGTCCCCGGTTTCGGTATTGAACAGCTCATGGCGGAAACGCAGCACCTTGCCGCGTATTTCGAGCACGCCGGTGCGCACCGCCACGGTGTCGCCGGGGTACAACTCCTTCTGATAGCTGATGTTCTGCTGCACCGCCGCCAGATGCAGGGCGCCGCTGCGCAGCAGCGAAGGCGTCATGCCGAGCATGGCATAGAACTGCCAGCAGGCCTCTTCGAGGAACTCCATGTAGGCGCGCACGTTGATGTGGCCCATATGGTCGCGCTGCCACTCGTGGACCGTGCCACGTGCCGTTTCGATCATGATTTCCGACTTTCGCTCGCCGGCGGCCCCGGCATTGCAGGCCGCACACATGCCTGCCGCTTACTTCAAGGCGTCGGCGAGATCCTTGTCCGTCACCTTGCCCGAGCGATGCAGCCACAACAGGATGGCCAGGGGCTTCGGAATGTTGCGGCCGGATTCGTAGCGCGAGCCGCCCGACTGGGTGACGCCGTAGCGCGTCCAGAAATCCTTCTGGTTCAGTTGCTCTTTCTTGCGGGCATCGGCTATGTCGGAAAAATCGAGTTTCTTCTTGCGGGCCATGATGCTCTCCTCTGCGGGTGGTTGAACAAGGCTTCAAGCATACCGCCAATTATGCCGTTTGGGGTAGTCAGTCGGCAGCTTTTTTCTCCATGCCGATATCCTTCAATGCTTGCGTCGCCATGGTTGATATTTGAATCAAACCGGCGGCGTCGGCCACTGCGAGCGCACGCCGATAGGCGGCCGCCGTATCGCCAGCGCCAACTTTGCGCCGGATGTCGCCGATCAGCAGCCAGTCGCCGGCGATCTTTTCCGGCAACGCCAGGCGGCGGTCGATGTCGAGTGCGGCCTGCGCCGCGGGCAGGGCGCCGGCGGCATCGCCGGCTGCCAGCCGGGCGGCGGCGATCAGTCGCCAGGCATTGCCGGTTTCATGCGCCTGGTCCTGGCCCTGCAGCAGTTTCAGCGCCGTTTCGGCATGCGCCAGCGCGTCCGCCGCGTCCCGGGCCGCGAGCGCGGCGCGCGCCTGCAGCAGATGCAGGCTTGCAGCTTGCGCACAAGTGCCGGCGCACAGGCCGGCGGCCGCGGCGAGGTTTTGCTGTGCCTCGGCATTGCGCGCCAGCGCGAGTTGCGCCTGGGCCTGGAGCAGCAGGATGTCCAGCGCGAAGCCGGCATCGGCGCCGCCAGCCGCGCTTGCCAACACCACCAGCGCGGCCTCGGCGCGGCCCAGGGCGAGTTCGCTGCGCGCCAGGTGCAGCCGGTTGCGCGCGGCGCCGCCGGTGTCGTCGATCGCGGCATGGAGGCGCACGGCTTCGTCGAAGCGTCGCGCGGCAAAGGCATAGTCGCCGCGCCGGTAGCGTTTGGCGCCCTCGCTTTCGGCTTCCAGCGCGGCTCGGAGGCGTTGCGGCTCGGGCGGCTTTGGCGTCGAGCCGCAGCCGGCGAGGAGCAGCGCCAGGGCGAGGAGACGAGGCCTCATGCAAGAGCCTCCACCTGCGCTCGGACCCGCTCCGGATCCGTGGTGGGCTCGTCGCATGCATAGCCACGGCACACATACGCGGTGGGGATGCCGTCGCGCGCCCCCTTCCCCGCGAAGAGCGGCCAGTCGGCGA
>JAXMJU010000217.1:0-2709 GCA_034376265.1 Sulfuritalea sp. | reverse complement strand
CATTAGGATCCGCTCCAGTTTCCACGCCGGCGGCAAGCCGCGCTCGATGGCGGAGCTTGCCAGCGTCATTGCGATGCTGGCCTGGAAGCTGGCGATCGATTCGATCAAGCGCATGCGCGAAGCCGAGTACGACATCGACCTGGGCAGCGCCTATTTCGATTTCGTCTGCGAGTTCATGGTGTTTCTCGCCCTGGCGGCGGATCGCATCGCCTATCGCGAGCTGACGCCCGAGCAGCGCCTGGAGTTCACCACGGCGCTGGCGCAGCGCATCGCCGCGGCGATCGACGACAACCGCGACATGCTGCTCTACGACGTCGCGCCGGGCAAGATCCAGCAGCACGTGCTCGACCTGTTCAACCGCCGCGGCGCCGAGTATGCCGATCACGGCTATACCGAGGATGGGCCGGACTTCGGCTTTCGCCGTTGCTTCGCCGCCTGCCTGAAGGAAGTGCTGCCGGAAAAGGACCGTCTATGGGCCGTCGACCAGGTCATGGAAATCGAATCGCCGGAGGCCATCAAGGCGCTGGAAAAGACCCTCGCCGGACTGTTCCATCCCGGCGAGGCAAAGAGTCGGCGCCCGCGCCGCGGCGGCGAAGTGGGCGACTGATGGCCTGTGCCTTCGCGCCACGCCGAGTCTGCCGCCCGAGACCGCCGCTTAACGGATGTCGGGTCTCTTGCCAGCGCAGGGTGGGTGGGCTAAGATTAGCCCAGCAGGTAATTGCCGGGTCGTCAAGGAGGTTCCAATGTCATCGGCTGCGAATGAATCGAAGCTCATGGAGGATCGCGCGATTTACAACATGCACGATGCCAAGAGCAACCTGTCGCGCCTGGTCGAACAGGCGGCGGCGGGGCGCGAAATTATCATCGCCCGCGATGGCAAGCCGGCGGCGCGGCTCGTGGCGCTCGACAGCGGACGGCGTCCGGTGCGGCTGGGTATAGCCGCGGGCAGGTTCGAAGTTCCCGACGATTTCGACGATCCCCTGCCTGACGAGCTGTGGGGCGATCTGCTGAATCCGCACGCGCCTTGAAGCTGTTGATCGACACCCACATTGCCTTGTGGGCGCTGGCCAAGCCCGAGCGACTTCCGGCTGACTTGGCGCAAGGCATGAGGGATGGTGATTTCGAGGTCTTCCTCAGTCTTGCTTCGCTGTGGGAAGTGGCGATCAAACATTCGATTTCGGTCGCCGGAGGGCTGCGCAAGCTCGACTGGAGTGCGGCCGATTTATTGACATGGACCGAGGGCGCCGGAATCAACTTGCTGCCGATAACGCCCGCCCATTGCATCCGCGCCGACAGCCTGCCTTATCGCATCAATCCGAAGACCGGCCGCGCGCATGCGGATCCCTTCGACCGCATGCTGGTGGCGCAGGCCCTGGCCGAGCCGATGCGGCTCGCGACAGCCGATCCGCTGGTGGCGCTGCACGGCGTTGATGCGCCGGGGCTGATCGAAAAGATTCCGGCCTGAATGATGGCAACAGATTGCGAGGGCATCTTCATGACCGATTTTCCGTTCGATCTCGACAATGCAACTGCGTACGCGGCGTGGCGCGAGCGCAAGCTCGACAGCGCGCCGCGGCGCATCGAGGACATTCTGGTCGCGCTCGATGATCCGCGCCGGCTGACGCCCGGCGAGCTCGATGCCCTGCTGCAGCGCTGCGCCACGGCCAACATGGCGATCTACGCCAGCACTACGGCCGGCAATCCCGACAAGGAGATTCCGCGCCGTCTCGGCACCCAGCTTGGCCTGCACAGTCTCGACAGCCACTGGTTGACCGACGACGATGCGATTTCGCCGATTTCGGTGCGCGGCGCCGAAGAGCGCGGCGAGCGCAAGGAATTCATTCCCTACACCGACAAGCCGATCAAGTGGCACACCGACGGCTACTACAACCTGCCCGAGCGCACGGTGCGCGGCATGGTCCTGCATTGCGTAGAGAGCGCCGAATCGGGGGGCGAGAACCAGCTGCTGGATCACGAGCTCGCCTACATCCTGCTGCGCGACGAGAATCCCGATCATATCCACGCCCTGTCGCAGCCCGCTGCCATGACCATCCCGCCGCGCCTGGACGAAACCGGCATCGCGCGCGCCGCGCAGCCGGGGCCGGTATTCTCGATCGATGCGCAGGGCTACCTGCACATGCGTTACACGGCGCGCAGCATCAGCATCGAATGGCGCGACGATGCGGCGACCCAGGCGGCCGTGGCGGCCCTGACCCGGATCCTCGCGACGCCGACACCTTGGACCCTGCACGGACGTCTGGAACCCGGCATGGGCCTGGTCTGCAACAACGTGCTGCACGACCGCGCCGCCTTCGTCGATTCGCCGCAACACCAGCGCCTGTTGTATCGGGCGCGCTATCACGAACGCGTCGCACCGGCGCCGCAGCGAGCGCCGGCCTGAGCGGCCCGGCGGCGCTCAGCCGCTGGCTGCCGCCAGCAGGTTTTCCATACGTACCAGTTTTTCGCGCGGACGCCCCTGTCCCGCAACAACTTCCGCGGCATTGATGTTCTGCCAGCCGGCGAAGTCGATCGGCCGTGCACCGCGCTCCGCCAGCAGGGAGTCGATCAGCGCGCCACCCGGTTTCCGGCCCGGCGCGCCGCCGGCGATATCGGCGAGGATGAGTTCGGCCACCGCCAGCGAGTCGGCGCGGTTGGCCGGGATCACGCCCTGCGGTCCGCGCTTGCACCAGCCGGCCGTGTAGACGCCCG
>JAXMJU010000216.1:0-2765 GCA_034376265.1 Sulfuritalea sp. | reverse complement strand
CGCGGCAGGAGCGCCGACCGCCCGTCGCCCGGTCATGGGTTGCGGACGGTATCGCCGACCACCACGGGATGCGTGGCGTTCATCACCAGCGCATAGGACACCCGGTCGAACACGCGGAACACGAACAGCAGGCCGTTGCGGACATCGGGCAGCTTGTAGTCGGTCTTGTCGCCCTGGTAGCGGTTGCTGACCTCGGCGCCGGCCAGGTCGGCGGCCAGCACATGGCCAACCTCCAGTCCGTCGGCCTTGCCGCGATTGATCGTAACCACCGACTGCGGACCGCCGAAATTGACCCCGCCATAGATCGCCAGCACCTTGGCCTTGATCTGGGTGCTCGGTGCGCGCGGGATATAGCTCGGCACATCCTGTCGCGGGGCCGCCAGCAGACGGTCGTCGCGAACGATTTCCTGGTTCGAGGTCGTCACCTGGAAGCTCGACGGCACGCCCGCTTTGGTCATGCGCGCAGTGCCGAGATACAGGGCTTCGTGGCCCAGGGTCTCCTTGGTGTCCGGGTCGATCAGCGCCTTGCCGGGACGGAACAGCTGCCAAGTCTTATGCCGCGCGGTGACCTCGGTGGTGTAGACGGTGTCGCCGGCGCCGGCGATCACGCGATCGCTCTGCAGCGCCACCACGCGCGGCGCGGCGTCGAGACCGCCGGCGTCAAGCACGCGCGGTTCGCTGAGGAAGGGCTCGATTTCCTGGGCGGGAATCGAAGGGATGCCTTTGCTTAGCGGCTCGACATACTCGCGGCGGGGTAGCTTGGTCGTTACCAGCTTCAGGCGCGGCTGACTGCCGCTGCGATCGAGCACAATGACCTGGCCCGGATAGATGCGATGCGGATTCTTGACTTCCTCCGCATTCAAGCGCCACAACTCGCCCCAACGGTAGGGGTCCTTGAGGAATCTGGCGGAAATCCCCCACAGGGTGTCGCCGGGCACGACGACGTGGCGCTCGGGCGCGTCAGGGGCCAGTTCCAGTGGCGTTGCTCCCTGGGCGAGTGCCAGGGTGCTTGAAATGCTGATGAGCAGCGCAGATATAATGCGACGCATGGCTTGATCTCCTGGCCGAGTGTCTGTGTGGATGGCGCGGCGGGCCACCCGGATATTCGCTCGATTCTGCCCGACAATTCCCCCAGCATCAATTCTTTCAAGAGCGGTTTCATGGCCCTATTGCCCATTTTGCGATATCCCGATCCCCGGCTGCACAAGAAGGCTGCTCCGGTCGCGCAGGTCGATGCGTGCATCCGCCAACTCGCGGCGGACATGGCCGAAACCATGTATGCGGCGCCGGGCATCGGTCTCGCCGCGACGCAGGTGGACCAGCATCTGCGCCTGATCGTGATCGACATTTCGGAAGACAAGTCGCAGTTGCAGACCTTCATCAATCCCGAACTGCTGGAAAAATCCGGCGAATGCGAAGGCGAGGAAGGCTGTTTGTCGGTGCCCGGCATCTACGAGACGGTGCAGCGCGCCAGCCACGTCCGGGTGCGTGCGCTGGGACTCGACGGCCAGCCCTTCGAGCTGGAAGCCGACGACCTGCTGGCGGTGTGCATCCAGCACGAAATGGATCACCTCGAAGGCAAGGTCTTCGTCGAATACCTGTCACGTCTCAAGCAGACGCGGATCCGGAGCAAGCTGCTCAAGCAGTCGCGAGAGACCTTTTAGATGAAGCTGATATTCGCCGGCACGCCCGAGTTCGCCGCGCGGGCGCTGGAAGCGCTGCTGGCGGCCGGACATCAGGTCGTGCTGGTGCTGACCCAGCCCGACCGCCCCGCCGGGCGCGGCATGGCGCTGCAGGCCTCGGCGGTCAAGAAAGTGGCACTGGGCCACGGGATCCCCGTATTCCAGCCCGAGCGGCTCAAGGATCCGGCGTCCCACGAGCCGATCCGCGCCGCCTGCGTCGAAGGCGGTGCCGAGCTGATGGTGGTGGCGGCCTATGGCCTGATCCTGCCGCAGGCCGTGCTCGATCTGCCGCGCCGCGGCTGCATCAACATCCACGCCTCGCTCTTGCCGCGCTGGCGCGGCGCGGCGCCGATCCATCGCGCCATCGAGGCCGGCGATGCGCAGGCCGGCATTACCCTCATGCAGATGGACGCCGGGCTCGATACGGGGCCGATGCTGCTGTCCGCCGCCATCGACATCGACCCGGAGGACACCACGGGCAGCCTCCATGATCGCCTCGCCGCGCTCGGCGGCAAGCTGGTGGTCGATGCCCTGGCGCGCCTCGACCAACTGCCCGCCGCGCCGCAGTCCGACGCCGGCGTGACTTATGCCAACAAGATCGACAGGGCCGAGGCGCGGCTGGACTGGAATCAGCCGGCGACGGTGCTGGCGCGGCGCTTGCGCGCCTTCAATCCCTTCCCCGGCGCGGTGCTCACCCTGGCCGGCGAGCCGGTCAAGGTCTGGCGCGGCGAGGTGGTTGCCGCCAGCGGCCGCCCCGGCCAGGTGCTCGCGGCCGATGCTGGCGGCATCGTGGTGGCCTGCGCCGAAGGCGCCATGCGCCTGATCGAACTGCAGAAGCCCGGCGGCCGCCGGGTCGCCAGCGCCGACTTTCTGCACGGCAGCGCGCTGAAGCCGGACTGAGCGACAGCCGCCGGCCCGCGCGAGGCTGCTATGCTTCATTGATGCAACTGCTTCCCCCCCTCGCAGAGTCCCTGCACGCGGCGGCCGGGCTGATCGCCGCGGTGATCGCCGGACGCAATTTCGATACCGTTCTGGCGCGCGCAGGCCTGCCGGGGCCGCTGCGTGCCGCCACCATGGACCTCG
>JAXMJU010000215.1:0-42542 GCA_034376265.1 Sulfuritalea sp. | reverse complement strand
CTGGACTGGGTGCGGGAAAACTGGCCGGGCAAGATTTTGCTCAAGGGCATACTCGACGTCGACGATGCGCGCCTCGCGGCGTCCGCCGGCGCCGACGGCATCGTCGTCTCCAACCACGGCGGACGCCAGCTGGACAGCGTCGCGGCCAGCGCCGATGCCTTGCCGCGCATCGTCGATGCGGTGGGCGACAAGCTCGAAGTGTTGCTCGACGGCGGCGTCAGGAGCGGACTCGACGTGGTCAAGGCGCTGGCGCTGGGCGCCAGGGCCTGCATGCTCGGTCGCGCCTGGGGCTATGCCGTCGCCGCACGCGGCGAAGCCGGCGTCGCCCACATGCTGTCCGTGATGCGCAGCGAAATGGCCGTGGGCCTGGCGCTGTGCGGCGTCAACGATGTGAAGGCGCTCGACCGGTCAGCGCTGCTCGACGCTTCGCCGTAGCGGACTCTGTCTGCCGGGAATTCCGCTTCGCGGGCCGGCAAGCGCCAACTCTTGCCCGCAGCTACTTCGCGGTGCGTATCGCCGCCAGGATGCCCTGCATCAGTGCCAGCGGCGTCGGCGGGCAGCCGGGAATGCGCAGGTCGACGCCGACCACGTTGTCCACCGCGCCGCAACTCGCATAGCTCTCGCCGAATACCCCGCCGTTGCAGCCGCAGTCGCCCACCGCGACGACCAGCTTGGGATCGGGCGTGCAATCGTAGGCGATGCGCAGCGCGTTCTCCATGTTGCGCGTCACCGGGCCGGTCACCAGCAGCATGTCGGCATGGCGCGGACTGGCGACGAACTTGATGCCGCGGCCTTCGAGGTTGTAATAGGGATTGTTGAGGGCGTGGATCTCCAGCTCGCAACCGTTGCAGGAGCCGGCATCGACCTCGCGGATGGTCAGGGCGCGACCGAGCACCTTGAGGATTTCGTCGTGCAAGCGGTCGATCTCGCGCTGCGGCCCGCCCTCGGCTTCGGGCATCGGCTCGGTCAGGATGCCGGTGCGGAAGATGTGGCGCAGCAAGGGAATCACAGATCAGCTCCCGAATAAGACAGGTTGAAGGACTTGTTGATCAGCGGGAAATCGGGAACGATGTCCTTCATCACCGCATGTTCCAGCGCCGGCCAGGCCTGCCATGACGGGTCGTGCGGATGCACCCGGGCCAGCCTGCCGTCGGCGGCGAACTGTACGCCGACCAGCACCTCGCCGCGCCAGCCTTCGATCGCGCCGAGGCCGCTGGCGTCTCCGACCGGAGCGACTTCGACCCGGGCCTCGCCGCCCGGCAGGCCGAGTGCGATTTCGCGCAGCAGGCGCAGCGATTCGTAGATCTCGTCGAAGCGCACGGCGACGCGCGCGGCCACGTCGCCACGCTCGTCGATGACCGGACGCACGCCGAGCTGGGCATAGGGCGCCGGCGGCGTGTAGCCCTGGCGATGGGCACGGCCGTCGAGCAGAATGCCGCTGGCACGGGCGGCCATGCCGGACAACGACAGCTCGCGCGCCAGGGCGGCGTCGATCGCGCCGGTGGTGGCGAAACGATCCTGCAGTCCGGCATGCGCGTCGTAGAGCTTGCGCAGCTTCCGCACTTCGCCACGGATGACGCCGCACTGCTCGATCATCTCGGCGAGCGCCGCGGTATCGACATCCATGACGACGCCGCCCGGCACAATGCGGTCCATCATGAAGCGATGGCCGAACAGCTGCTGGTTCAGGCGCAGCCAATCTTCCTTGAGGCGCATGAACTGGGTCAGGCCGAAGGCGAAGGCGGCATCATTGCCCAGCGCACCGAGGTCGCCCAGGTGATTGGCGACGCGCTCGCGCTCGAGCATCAGCGCACGCAGGTGCAGCGCGCGCGGCGGCGGTTCGACCCGGCACGCAGCCTCCACCGCATCGGCATAGGCCCAGGCGTAGGCGCAGGTGGAATCGCCGGAAACGCGGCCGACCAGGCGCGCGCCGTGCGCGAGTTCGGCGCCGATCAGCAGCTTCTCGACGCCCTTGTGCTGGTAGCCCAGGCGCTGCTCCAGGCGCAGCACGCGCTCGCCGACCACCGAAAAGCGGAAGTGGCCCGGCTCGATGATTCCGGCATGAATCGGGCCCACCGGAATTTCGTGAGCACCCTCGCCGCCGACCTTGACGAACTCGTAGTCGCTGGGGAAATTGGCGAAACCCGCAGAAAAAGGGGCCAGGCTCGAATTTTGAGATTCGATAAATTCGAGCCTGGCCCCTTTTTCTGCTTCGGCATCGTGACGCAGCGGATACCAGTCCGCCGGCCAGGCGCCGTGGCGCAGCCAGGGCCGCTGGTCGCTGCCGTCGGTGGCGATGCCCACCAGGTCGCGGGTGGCGCGCTGCATGCGATTGGCGGCGGGGAAGATGCCCGACAGGTCGGGATAGACCGGGCACCGGTCGCCGTCGGCCGCAAGATCGAGGCTGAGCCAGGGCCAGCCCTCGTCGAGTGCGAACACGCAATGCAGGCGGTAGCCGGCACCCTGTTGCCGCCTGTCCTCGCCCCACAGCGCGGCCAGGCGGCCCTGGTGGCGATAGACGGAAATCGCGAAGCGCAGCATGTCCTCGCCGTCCGCGGCGCGACCACGCCACACCGGGGCGCCTTGTCCCGGCTGGCGGACGAATTCGATGGGTTCGGCGTGGAAGATCATGGTTGTGAACAGACCCTAGCCGAGCATGCGCGAGGCTTCATGGAACCAGCGTGTCAGATAGGGTGGAATGTAGAGCCCGAGCATCAGCACGATACCCAGGTGCAGGAACACCGGCGTGATGGCCGGTGCATGCGGCAGGCGCTTGGCCTCGGTCTCGCCGAAGACCATCGGCTGGACCTTGCCGAAAATCGCGGCGAAGGCCACGCCGAGGCCCAGCAACAGGATCGGCGTCGCCCACGGGTGGTACTTCATGGCATGGGTGAGGATCATGAACTCGCTGGCGAAGACGCCGAAAGGCGGCATGCCGAGGATGGCCAGCGTACCCAGCATCAGGCCCCAGCCGATCAGCGGATTGATCTTGATCAGGCCGCGAATGTTCTCCATCAGCTGGGTGCCGGTCTTCTGCGTGGCGTGGCCGACGGCGAAGAAGATCGCTGATTTGGTCAGCGAATGCATGGTCATGTGCAGCAGGCCGGCGAAGTTGGCTACCGGCCCGCCCATGCCGAAGGCGAAGGTGATGAGGCCCATGTGCTCGATCGAGGAATACGCAAACATGCGCTTGACATCCTTCTGGCGTGACAGAAAGAAGGCCGCGACCAGCAGCGTGAACAGGCCGAAGCCCATCATCAGATTGCCGGCGAAGGCGCCTGGGATGGCACCGTCGGCCAGCACCTTGCAACGCAGGATGGCGTAGAGCGCGACGTTCAGCAGCAGGCCCGAAAGCACCGCCGAGACCGGCGTCGGACCTTCGGCATGGGCATCGGGCAGCCAGTTGTGCAGGGGCGCGAGGCCGACCTTGGTGCCGTAGCCGACCAGCAGGAAGATGAAGGACAGCGCCATGATGGTCGGTTCGAGCTGGCCCTTGACGTCGATCAGATGGGTCCACAACAGCGCGTTGCCGCTTTCGCCCAGCACGCGCTCGGCGGCGAAGTAAAGCAGGATGGTGCCGAACAGTGCCTGGGCGATGCCGACGCCGCAGAGGATGAAGTATTTCCAGGCCGCCTCCAGGCTGGCCGGCGTGCGGTAGAGCGACACCAGCAGCACCGTGGTCAGCGTCGCCGCTTCCATCGCGACCCAGAGGATGCCGAGATTGTTGGTGGTCAGCGCCGCCAGCATGGTGAACATGAACAGCTGATACATGCTCTTGTAGAGCCGCAGGCGCGGCGCGCTGAGCTTGCCGTGCTCGCGCTCGTTCTTCATGTAGGGGCCGGAGAATATGCTGGTGGTCAAGCCGACGAAGGCGGTCAGCGCGACGAAGAACACATTCAGCGAATCGATGAAGAATTGCTCGCCGAAAGCGAAGCGCGGACCGTTGGCGATGATCTCGACGGTCAGGCCGGCCGCGGCGGCAAAGGTGCCGAGGCTGGCGATGATATTGAGGTTGGGCGCCCATTCGCGTTCCCCGACCACAGTCAGCAGCGCGCCGCTGACGAGGGGTATGGCGAGCATCAAGATGAAGAAATCCATGGATTAACTTGCAGGACGCTGCCGAGCGCCCCCGAAAAATTTCGAGCGAAGCGAGCCGACCAATAGCCTCCCCGCGAGGGGAGGATGGGAGGGGCGGGCCAATTTGCCAGCCCGGGCTCTAACGAAGTTGCTCTGTTTCACAATAAGTAAAGGTATGTCGAAGCCACGGGCGTCAGTTGTCTTTCAGCTGTTCCATGTTGCGGATGTCGAGGCTGTCGAACTGGTCGCGAATCTGGAAGAAGAACACGCCGAGAATGATCACGCCGACCAGCACGTCGAGCGCGATGCCGAGCTCGACCACCATCGGCATGCCGTAGGTGGCGCTGGTGGCGGCGAGGAACAGGCCGTTTTCCATCGACAGGAAGCCGACCACCTGGGTGATGGCCTTCTGCCGCGTGATCATCATCAGGAAGGCCAGCATCACCACCGCCAGCGCGATGCCGAGCGTGCCGCGCGTGATGGTATGGGACAGCTCGGAGATCGGCAGCGCGACATTGAAGGCGACCATGACCAGCACGACCCCCACCAGCATGGTGGTCGGGATGTTGATCAGCGCCTCGACCTCGCTCTTGACGTTGAGCTTGCGCACCAGCCGATGCAGGATCCAGGGCAGCAGCAGCACCTTGAGCAGCAGCGTGAGGCCGGCCGAGTAATACAAGTGAACCTGGCCGGTGGTCACCGCCGCCACCAGGGTCGCCAGGCACAGCGTCAGCCCCTGCAGGGCGAACAGATTGACCAGCGCCAGAATTCGCCGCTGCGCCAGCATGGCGAAGGCCAGCAGCAGGATCACCGCGGCGAAAAGGTTGATCAGCTGCGCGGAGAACGGAATTGTGGAACTCATACCCTGGCCTCCAGCAGCAGGCGCACCAGCAGCCCGAGCACCGCCAGCATGAAGGCGGTGCCGAGAAACTCCGGCGCGCGGAAGATGCGCATCTTGGCGTTGATGGTCTCGATCACGGCGAGCAGGAAGCCGCCGATGGCCAGTTTGAACAGCAGCAGCGGTATCGCCGCGACCAGCGCCAGGAAGTTGTCGCCCGGCGCGATGCCCCACGGAAAGAACAACGCCAGGCCGAGGCAGGAGTAAGCGTAGAGCTTGAGGCTGGCCGCCCATTCGAGCAGCGCCAGATGGCGGCCCGAATATTCAAGGATCATCGCCTCGTGGATCATGGTCAGTTCGAGGTGGGTGGCCGGGTTGTCCACCGGCACGCGGGCGTTCTCGGCGCAGGAGACGAAGGTGAAGGCGATGCCGGCAAAGGCCAGGCTCGGGTAGATCACCAGCTCGCGATGGGCCAGGGTGTCGACGATGGTGGCCACCGAAGTCGACTGGGCGATCATGGCCAGGGTGAAAATCACCATCAGCAGCGCCGGTTCGGCGAGGAATCCCACCAGCATTTCACGGCGGCCGCCGAGACTGCCGAAGGCTGTGCCGACGTCCATAGCTGCGAGCGAAATGAAAATCCGCGCCAGGCCGAACACGCCGACCAGGGCCAGGGCGTCGGCGGCCGGCGCCAGGGGCAGGTCGGTGGACAGCGTGGGAATGATGGCGCAGGCCAGCACCATGCAGCCGAAGACCACGAAGGGCGCGACGCGGAACAGGGACGAAGCGCCATGCGCCAGCACCACGTCCTTGTGGAACAGCTTCTGCAGCATGTAGTAGGGCTGCAGCAACGGCGGCGCACTGCGGCTCTGCAGCCAGGCCCGGCATTGCCCCACCCAGCCCGACAGCAAGGGCGCCAGCGTCAACGCCAGCAGGATGGCGAAGGCCTGCCCAAGCAGTCCGGAAATGCTGATCATGGCCGCGCCACCAGCAGGAGTAGCAGCAGGGTGATGAAGCTGTACATCAGATAGACGGCGATGCGCCCGCCCTGCAGCATGACGATCAGCGTCGACAGCCGGGCGGCCAGCCGGGCCAGCGGCAGGTAGAGCCAGTACCAGAAATGATCCTCGACCTTGACGCTGTAATGCGGCGCCGTGTCGCGCGCGGTCGGGAAATGGCGCTGCATGCGGAACATCGGTTCGAAGATGCGGCGGATCGGCTGACTGAAGCCCTCGGCGGTGTCCTGCGCGCGCGCGCCCTGAAAGTAGTAGCCGCAGTCCCATGCCGTGGTGCGGCGCACGCGGCCATGATAGAGATAGTGCACCAGCCAGCGGCCGAGCAGCAGCGTGGAAGCGATGGTGACCAGGAAAATCATCGGCTCGTAGCTCGCGCGTTCGGGCGAGATCGGCGCCAGCATCCACCAGCCCTGTTCGTGTAGCGTGTCGGCGAGCCCCGTGCCGAGCATCTGGCGCGTGGCGGCATCGATGCGCAGGATCACCGTCGACGGCAGGATGCCGAGCAGCAGCGTGATCAGTGCCAGCCATGCCAGACCGACTTTTTCCCAGATGCCGGCATCGTGGGCGTCCTTGAGACCCGGCTCGCGCATCTGGCCGAGGAAGATGATGCCGTAGAACTTGACCATGGCGAAGCCGGCCAGCGCGGCGACGAGGACCACCAGCGCCGCCGCCACCGGCACCACCATGTTGAGCCAGGGATGCGGCAGGCCGGGCGAAAACAGGAAGCTCTGCAGCAGCAGCCACTCGGACACGAAGCCCGACAGCGGCGGCAGCCCGGCGCTGGCGATCACGCCCGCGAGCGCCAGCCAGGCCACCCAGGGCATGCGATGGATCAGGCCGCCGAGCTTGCCCAGACTGCGTTCCTTGGTCGCATGCAGCACCGAGCCGGTGCACAGGAACAGCAGGCTCTTGAAGGCGGAATGGGCCAGGCAGTGGTAGAGCACCGCGGTCAGCGCCAGGGCCGCCAGCGACTCCATGCGGTAGGCATGGAAAATCAGGGTCAGGCCGATGCCGACGGCAATCAGGCCGATGTTCTCGATCGAGGAATAGGCCAAGAGCCGCTTCATGTCGCTTTGCACCGTGCTGTAGAGCACGCCGAACAGCGCCGTGACCAGACCGACCGCCAGCGCCACCACGCCCCACCACCAGATCGTCGTGTGCAACAAGTCGAAGCTCACCCGCAGCAGGCCGTAGATTGCGGTCTTCAGCATCACGCCGCTCATCATTGCCGAGACCGGCGAGGGCGCGGCTGGATGCGCCTCGGGCAACCAGACATGCAGCGGCACCAGGCCGGCCTTGGCGCCAAAGCCGGCCAGCGCCAGCAGGAAGGCCGCCGAGGCCCAGAACGGCGAAAGCTCCTGCGCGCGCATGCCGGCGAAGCTGTAGACGCCGGCGCCGCCGGTCATGACGCCGAAGGAGAGCAGGATCGATATGGCGCCGATATGGGCGATCAGCAAGTAGAGGAAGCCGGCGCGGCGTATTTCGGCGTGCTGATGATTGGTGGTGACCAGGAAGAAGGACGAGAGCGCCATGCTCTCCCAGGCCACCATGAAGGCGTAGGCATCGTCGGCCAGCAGCACCAGCAGCATGCTGGCGAGGAAGACGTGGTACTCGAGGCAGAGCACGCCGGGCGCGGTGCCCTCGCCTTCCCTGAAGTAGCCGGCGGCGAAGATCGAAATGCCGACCGAGGCGAAACCCAGCAGCAGGGCAAACACGGCGGACAGATTGTCCAGGCGCAGGTGGAAGGGCAGGTCCGGCAGGCCGATGGCCAGCACCGCGGTCTGCGCCGGGCCGCCGAGTGCCGCCAGCGCCACCCAGCCCACCGTCATGCCGACCAACGCGCCCAGCGGGAACAGGGTCTTGCTGATGAAGCGCGTGTTGCGCGGCGCGACCAGCCCAAGCAGCCCGATCGCCAACCAGGCGCAAGCAGCGATCAGCAGGGTATCGATGGGTAGGAGGGGGGTCATGTAGAGAGCGCAGCAACTGCGAATTCTAGCAGGGCGGCCTATTCCACAGCAGGCGTCGCTTTATGCTCGAAGCCAATCGCAGGAAGCGTTGCAGCAAGGGCGGAAATCATGTCCGGGGGGGTGTTCCATGCGTCCGGGAGTGCGGCCATACCCGTTCTTGACGCTCTCTTGACGAAGAGCCGGATATTAGCAGCGCCTATTACATCGGGACCAACAAGGTTTTTATTCCGCAATCAGGGAAGCGTATTCCGCCGTGCCGCCAACGCCAACTCTTGACTGGCGGCCACAGTCAGGGGAGCGATGGCGCGTAGCGCGGCGGCGCGCTCGGCATCCTCCAGCGCGCGGGCCAGGAGCGCCGCGTCGAGCACCTCGAAGTTGCCCCGGTGCGCGCGCAGGTAGGCAAGGCCGCTGTCGCCATCGACGAATTCCAGCGTCGCGATGCGCCGCACGCATTCCCTGAGGAAGCCGGAATTCGCGGCGACCGTCAGGTCGGACGCGGCCGGGTACAACTCGGCCGGCGCGCCGGCATGGATGTCGACCTTCTGGTAACGCTCGATGTCGATGAACGCAGCCGGGTCGTAAATCACCATCCGCTCGCGGTCGCCGCTGGCAATGGTCATGGGAAAACTGCCGCGCGCCACGCGGTTGTCGAGGAAGACGTAGCGGTACTCGGGGCGCGGGCTGGCCAGCCACTTGAAGAGGATCTTCGGCATGCCACGGTAGGCCTCCACGCCGTGCGCCAGGAAATCCTCCACGGCCTTGTAGCGGCCGCGCTCCAGCGCCCGCTGCCAACCGCGCAGCACGGTGGTCTCGGGCGGCGTGACGATGAAGTACATGTACATGGTGTGCACGTAGCGCGCATAGGTGTCGTGCAGCACCCGCGCCACCTTCTCGGCGGTGAAGCTGTCGAAGCGGAAGCGATCGACCAGCAAATGCGGGATGGCGTGCTCGCGATTGGCCTTGTCGCGGATATAGCGATCGAGCTTGCCGTCGATCACCATCAGCTCGCGGCTGGTCAGGTGGCCGGCATATTTGCGCGCCGGCCCGAGCGACTCGTAGTCGAGCAACTGGCGCCGCCAGACGTCCGGGCTGATGGTGGCGTAGCCGTCGGCGGCGATGCCCTGTTCGTGCAGGACCTGCTTGAGCATCGGCCGCAACGAGCTTTTGCCGGCGGCAGAGGCGCCCTTGAGGCTGATCAGCACCGGCGCCGCGCGCGTGGCGACGCGCGCATAGCCCTCCGTCTCGATCGCCGCGGTGACGAGAGGCGCGATCAAAGCCCCGATCAACTGGCTGCCCTGGCTGTTGCAGACATGGCGCGTGACCAGCTTCGCCAGCAGATCCCGGTCCGCGCCGAGGCGGCCACGCTTGCCGGCGATTGACCCGAGCACCCGGTAGAGGCTCTTGTACACCGCGCGCCGCAGCGGATCGTCAGTGCCCAAACCCAGCGTCTTGTAGCTCGCGACGATGCGGTACTCGCGCTCGGCGGCCGGCTCGGACGGCGCGCTCGGGCGCTTTTCCCGGCGCCAGCGGCCGAACCAGCCGCGTGCGGCCGCCGGCGCCGGGGGCAGGAACAGCGTTTCGGCGAGGATCTGGCTGACCAGCGCTGCGGCACGCTGGCTCAGTTCGGCATAGGCCTGTTCGATCCGGTCCAGATGCGGCAAGACGTAGGCGTCGTGGATCCTGGTGGCGATGCGGCGGAAATTGCGCCCGAAGTCTTCTTCCTCCTCGCCCTCGGCGACGGCGATGTCGGCCGTGACGCGGATGATGATTTCATGCAGCGCCAGCCTTTGCGGGCGGAACACCGTGAGCTCCTCGTGCGGCAGGCCGGTCAGCGCGGCGAGTTCGTCGATCTCGGCGACGCCGGCGAACACGCACTCGGGCCGCAAGATGGTTTCGAGCATGCGGAACTCCCCGGGGATGCCCGCGCCGACGCCCGGATTCCAGGCCGAGCCGGCGCCGGCAGCGGCGTTCTCGCCGCCCATCAGCGCCCTCCCGGCAAAAAGCAGATCTCGCGTCCCATATCCTGTCCCTGTGCAGCACCCAGCATAGCCTATGGCGCAACGGTCAAAGCCGGCCCCAGGAGTCGGCGCCGAACCGGTGATCGTCTTCGTCATGGGCCTGGACGGCACTTTCTATACGGTCGCAAAGGCGCAGTCGACGTGCGCCTGGCTGTGCCGATCCCGCTCGATTCGCTGTTCGGTAGTCAGCCCGGCGCCGCCGTCATGCGGCATGCAGCAACGGGGGTTGAGCAGCCGCCCCCGCAGGCGATGGCGATGGCGGCAGGGACTGCCACAGCTTGTCGAGTGCCTCCCGGTCGGTGGGGAAGATGTTTTCCGGACCGATCACCTGCGTCAGACCGGTGCGGTCCATGACGTCGGCCACCTGCTTCTTGATGCCGCTGAAGACCAGGGTGACGCCGCTGGACTTGAAGCGGCCGACCAGGTTGAGCAGCATTTCCACGCCCGAGGCGTCGATGTCGTTGATGCCGCTGGCCTTGACCAGGATGCAGGTCATTTCCGGATTCTCCCGCTCCAGCCGGAGCAGCGCATCCTCGAAGTAGGCGACGTTGACGAAGCGCAACGCGCCATCGAAGCGCACGGCACCGAGATTGGCATGCAGCGGCGGCAGCTTGTGCCGCTCGCTGTCGCGCAGGGTGGCGTCGCCATGCATGCCGAGCAGGGCGATGCGCGGCCGCATCATGCGGTACAGCAGCAGCGACAGCGACAGGATGATGCCGGTCAGGATGCCGTTCTGGATATTGGGTGCAAATGCCAATGTCGTCACGAAGGTCACCGCCGCCGCGATGCCGTCGTCGCGCTTGGCCCGCCAGGCGTTGGCAAGGGCGCGAATGTTGATCAGGCCGAACACTGCCATCATGATGATCGCGGCGAGGACCGGCTTGGGTAGGTGATAGAGCAGCGGCGTCAGGAACAGCAGGGTCAGCAGCACGAACAGCGCGGAAATTACGGACGACAGCCCGGTTCTGGCATCAGCCGCGAGATTCAGCGCCGAGCGCGAAAAAGAGCCGCTGACCGGCATGGACTGGCTAAAGGCTGCCGCCACCTTGGCCAGTCCCTGGCCGATCAGTTCCTTGTTCTCGTCCCAGGGCTGACGCGTCCTGATGGCGATCACCTTGGCGCTCGACATGGCTTCCATGAAGCTGATCAGGGCTATGACGAAGCCGGCGGGCAGCAGGTCCATGGTGGCCTTCCAGTCCACCGGCGGCACGCTGAATTCAGGAAGACCGCGCGGTATCTCACCGATCACCCTGCCGCCAAGGTCGGCGTAGTGTACGAGGTAGCTGGCACCCGTCAGCAATGCCACGGTTATCAGCACTCCCGGCAGCTTCGGCGCCAGCCGTTTGAACCCCGCCAGCATGACGATCGCCGCGGCGCCGAAGCCGAGCGACAACTCGTGCAGGGCGTCGATATGGGAAATCACATGCCATATGTCGGCCAGGAAATGCTCGGAATTGTGCATCGAGATGCCCAGCAGCGCGGGCAGTTGCGACAGGCCGATGATCAGCGCGGCGGCATTGATGAAGCCCATCAGTACCGGATGGGAGAGGAAGTTGAGCAGTACGCCGATACGCAGCACGCCGAAGACAACCTGGAACAGCCCGGAAATCAGGGCCAGCAGAATCACGTAGGCATAGAAAGTATCGCTGCCGTGGGCCGCCAGCGGTGCGATGCTGGCGGCGGTAAGCAGGGATGTCATGGCTACCGGCCCGGTGGACAACTGCGAAGAGGAACCGAACAACGCGCCGATGATCGTCGGCAGCAGCGCCGCATACAGGCCGTAGTAGGCCGGCACGCCGGCCAACTGCGCGTAGGCAAGCGACTGCGGAATGGCCACCAGCGACACGGTGATCCCGGCGAGCAGGTCGCGCCGCAGGGTATCCCCGTCGCGCAGCCGGTGCAGGGAACCGCGCACAGAATTCAAGTAGCGCGCGATAGGCAAGGGCAAGGACATGCTGGTGCCTATCAGCAAATTTCTTTCAGTCGGCCACCTTGCGGCGAGAGGCGGGTTGCAACCGGAATCCTGCTACGGCGCCGGCGGTGGACTTCCGGCTCGGCGGCAGGCGCATGAAACTGGCGCGGTCGCTGCATGAGCTTCCGCGCCCGATGCTGCGCCGCTTGAAGTTGTCGCTGCTCGACTTCGACAAGGTGGCGCTTCGCCATCAGGCGCAGGGCTTCTCCGAGGCTGCCGGTGTTGGCAAACTCGGTCGCGCGTGAAAGTCGGTCGAAAAAATCCCGAAGAAAATCTTGCATGTGAATTTCCGTGGTTGGACGACAAGAGTGGAACCCCTATGCAGCGACCGTGCCCTGTCGGGCAAGCACTTGTTCCATAGGAATTTTTATAGACTCGCCTATCCTGTGCAGGGGATCCTGCGCTGCGATATGCAACACATGAGCACCCATCAGTAACCTGAAAATCTCTGCAAACCCTTGTAGCCAGCTTATCCATCGTCATCGCCACACTCGCTCGACTATATGTTGCATAATGCGACATATCTCCAAACACCATGATCTAATGAAGTTTTTTGGCTCGCATCCTTCGAAGTTTTTTGGCTCGCATCCTTCGCTGCGCGGAAAAATTGCCTTCGCCTACGCGGCGATCGCGTCGCTGACGCTGGCGATTTCCCTGTTCGCCTACGAGGAATTGCGCTTGCTGGAGGACAAGATTCTGCTCGGCGAGCGAGTTTCGGAACTGTTCGATACCGCCCTCGAAATTCGTCGCTTCGAGCGCAATTTCTTTCTCTACGGGCAGGACGCCGACTATCGGGAAAACGTCGGCTACAGCACGAAAATGCTTGGATTGCTCGACAGCAACGCCAGGGATTTCATCACGCTCGGCGCGGGGCAAAGGCTGGCTGAACTGCGTGGAGAACTGACCCGCTACCGGCAGGCAATCGATGCGTGCTTTGCCGCCAACCGCGAACAGCCCGGCCGCCGGCAGCAACTGGAGCCGCAGGTACGGGGCGCCGGGCAAAACATCGTCGCCGCCAGCGAAGCGGTGGTGGCAGCCGAGCGCCAGCTGGTCAAGACCTCGCTGTCGTCGTTCAGGGTGATCCTGTTCTTTTCAGTAGCCGGCGTCGCGCTGTTGATGATCGCGGTCGGCCAAGCACTGTCGCGCCGGGTGGTGCAACCGCTGAAGCAAATCGAGAATAGCGTCAATGCCGTGGCGCGCGGCAGACGAGGCGCATTGGCCATGCCCGGCGAAGACCGGGAAATCGTTTCGATCGTCACCGCCTTCAACCAGATGCTGAAGGAACTGGAGGAGCGCCAGAGGCATTTGCTGCGCTCGGAAAAACTCGCCTCGATGGGCACCATGGTGGCCGGTGTGGCACACGAATTGAACAATCCGTTGTCGAACATCTGGTCTTCCTGCCAGATCCTGCTGGAAGACCAGGCGCTGGCCGTCGGCAGTCCGCAACGCGACATGCTACGACAGATAGACGAGCAAAGCGTGCGCGCCCGCAACATCGTGCGCTCGCTGCTCGATTTCACCCTTGAGCGCGAGTTCCGCGCGGAGATACTGCCGCTGCAAGCTCTCGTCCGCCAGACCCTGCGCTTCATCAAGGACGATATTCCGCAAGGGCTGGAGATCACGCTGGACGTCCCGGCCGACCTTGTCGTCCAGGCCGATCCGCAAAGGTTGCAACAGGCGTTGCTTAACCTGATCAAGAACGCCATGCAAGCCGCTGGCGAGAACGGCCGCGTAACGATCGCTGCCAACCGGCATGCCGCCGGCGCCACCGCGCCGGTGGACCCGGGCCTTGCGCCCTGCCGCGAGATGGCCGCCGTCGACATCCGTGTCAGCGACGACGGCCCGGGAATTCCCCCGCGGATCCTGCCGCGCGTGTTTGATCCGTTCTTCACCACCAAGGAGGTCGGCAAAGGCATGGGGCTGGGCCTGTTCATCGTCTACCAAATCGTCGAAGAGCACGGCGGCTGCATCTCGGCAGCCAGCGAAGATGGCCGCGGCGCCACCTTCGTCATACGGCTGCCGCAAGACGGTGAAATTACACATGCACATGAAAAAGCCTGATCGAATCCTGATTGTCGACGACGAGGAAATCGCCGTGCGCAACTTGAGCCACGTCATGACGGCGGAGGGCTACGAGGTCACCACGGCGCAAAGCGGCAGCGAAGGACTGGCGTTGCTCGAAAGCCGGCCGTTCGACCTGCTGCTGACCGACCTGCGCATGGAAAAGATCGACGGCATGGTCCTGCTCAAGGCCTGCAAGGAGCTCCACCCCGACAGCGAGGTTATCGTCATCACCGGCTACGCCACTACGGAAACCGCGGTACACGCGATGAAGCTGGGCGCCTTCCATTACATCGCCAAGCCCTTCCATTTCGACGAAGTCAGGAAAGTCGTCGCCGAGGCGCTGGAAAAGCTGCGGCTGCGCCGTGAAAACCAACGGCTGCGAGCCGAGATCGCCAGTTACCGCGGCAAGGCAAAATTCATCACCCAGGATTCAGCCACCCTGCGCCTGCTCGACCTGGCGCGACAGATCGCCCCCACCGACTGCAACGTCCTCGTTACCGGCGACAGCGGCACCGGCAAGGAACTGCTGGTGCAATTCCTCCATCGGCACAGCGGCCGCCACAGCGGCCCCCTGGTCGCGGTCAATTGCGGCGCCTTCAACAAGGAACTGTTCGCCAACGAGCTTTTCGGCCACGAGCGCGAAGCCTTCACCGGCGCCGCAAGCGCGCGCAAGGGCCTGATCGAGGCCGCGTCGGGCGGCACGCTGTTTCTCGACGAGATCACCGAGATGCCGCCGGAGATGCAGGTCAAGCTGCTGCGCGTCATCCAGGAGAAGGAGGTGCTGCGCCTCGGCGCGACCGTACCGACCAAGGTTGACATCCGCGTCGTCGCCGCCACCAATCGCGATATCGCGCAGGCCGTCGCGGACCAGATCCTGCGCCAGGACCTGTACTTCCGCCTCAATGTGGTCGCCCTGCACATCAAGCCGCTGGCGCAGCGGCCCGACGACATACCGTTGCTGGCACAGCACCTTCTGCACAAATTCTCGCTGCAGATGGACAAGCCGGTTTCTGCGATCGCGCCCGATGCACTCGAGCGCCTGCAGGCCTATGCGTTCCCGGGCAACGTGCGCGAACTGGAAAATATCATCGAGCGCGGGGTGGCAATTTCCGTCGGCGACACCCTGGGGCGGGAGCAGTTGCCGCCGCATTTGCGATCCGGCGAGCTCGCCGTCTTCCGCAAGAAGAATGGCCGCATACCGACCCTGGACGAGCAGGAGCGCGATTACATCCGCTGGGTGCTCGACACCGTCGGCGGCAATCAGACTCTCGCCGCACAGGCGTTGGGCATCAACCGCAGTTCACTCTGGCGCAAGCTCAAGCCAAGAAACCCCGATGACAATCCCGCGCCGGCTTGATGGCGCCGCCCTCGCATCCAGTCCTGAGGGTTCAAAGTAATATCGCACTCTGCTAATATTCAAGGTTTCCCAATACCGTGGCCACCCCTGTCGGGCCTACGCACCAAAAAATGAACCTGCCTTCTGCCCGCCTGGCCAAACTGTTTCCTTTCCTGCGCTGGTGGCCGCTGGTCACACGCAGCAGCCTTGGCGACGACTTGCTTGCCGGCTTCAGCGGCGCCCTGATCGTGCTGCCGCAGGGCGTCGCCTTCGCCACCATCGCCGGCCTGCCGCCGCAGTACGGCCTCTATGCGGCGATGGTACCGGCCGTGATCGGCGCGCTATTCGGCTCCAGTTGGCACCTGGTATCGGGGCCAACCACCGCTATCTCGATTGCCGTTTTCGCGGCGCTATCGCCTCTGGCCGAGCCAGGATCGCCCCAATATATCCAGATCGTACTGACGCTGACATTTCTCGTCGGCATATTTCAGCTTGCGCTGGGTCTGGCCCGCATGGGCGCGCTGGTGAACTTCATATCGCACTCGGTGGTAATAGGCTTCACCGCCGGCGCCGCTGTCCTCATTGCCGCCAGTCAGGTACGCAACTTCTTCGGCGTCGACATCCCGCGCGGCACACCCTTCTACCAAATCATCCGCCAACTGATCGTACAGGCCGGCGACATCAATCCCTGGGTCGCCGGTGTCGGCGTCGTCACGCTTGCGGCTGGCATCCTCACCAAGCGTTACGTCAAGAAGATTCCCTACATGATCGCGGCCATGGTCGTCGGCAGCATCGTGGCGGCCATTGTCAACCTGTGGCACGGACAGGCGCATACCGGAATCCTGACTGTCGGCGCCCTTCCTTCGGGTCTGCCGCCGCTATCGGCGCCTGATTTCTCGCTCGAAACCCTGAGTCGCGCGGTCGGCCCTGCACTGGTCATCACCATGCTGGCGCTGACCGAGGCTGTGTCGATCGCCCGTGCCATCGCCGTGCGCTCGGAGCAGCGCATCGACGGCAACCAGGAATTCATCGGCCAAGGGCTGTCCAACATCGTCGGCGCTTTCTTCTCGGCCTATGCCTCGTCCGGATCCTTCAACCGTAGCGGCGTGAATTTCGAGGCCGGCGCACGCACGCCGCTGGCTTCGGTGTTTGCCTCCGTTTTCCTCCTGCTGGTGCTACTGATCGTGGCGCCGCTTGCCGCCTACCTGCCCAACGCCGCCATGGCCGGCATCCTCTTCCTCGTCGCCTGGGGCCTGATCGACTTCCACCACATTTCCCACATCTGGCACACCAGCAAGATGGAAACGGCGATTCTGGCGTCGACCTTGATCGGCACCCTGTTCAATCTCGAACTCGGCATTTTTCTCGGCGTTTTCCTGTCGCTCCTGATGTTCCTCTATCGCACCTCGCGGCCGGAAATCGTGCCCGTCGTGCCGGCCCCCGAGGAAGGCGCCTATCATTTCGTCCGCGCCGAGGCTCGCCCGGAATGCCCTCAGTTGCGCATCGTGCGCATCACCGGCTCGATTTATTTCGGTGCGGCCAGCTACGTGCAGGCCGCACTGCAGCAGATCGACGAAGACAACCCGCTGCAAAAATCCGTGTTGATTGCCGCCTCCGGCCTGTCCTACATCGACATCGCCGGCGCCGAGGTGCTCGCCCAGGAAGCGCGGCGCCGCCGCCGCATGGGTGGTGGCCTGTATTTCTATCGGCTCAATCAATCCAGCTACCGTTTCCTTCGACAGGGCGACTACACGCGCGACATCGGCGAAGGCGCCTTCTTCCCTGTAATGACCAATGCCACCGGAGCGCTTTACTGGACGCTCGACCCGGATGTCTGCCGCAGTTGCAGGACGCGTATCTTCAAGGAATGCAACGCTGGCGTCCTGCCCGATGGCCTGCGTCGCCAGCGCCTCCTGCTCGCCACCGACGGCAGCGAGTTCAGCCATGCGCCGGAAGACGTTGCCGTTGCGCTGGCGAAACGTTTCGGCGTCACGCTCGACCTGATGACCTGCGTTGAAACCCCGGAAGACGACGGGGCCGCCCGCAAGCGACTTGCCCAGGCGGAGCGCAAGGCCCTCATTGCCGGCGTCGACACCGAAGCGATGGTGCGTCATGGCAAGCTGCCAGTGGAAGAAATCGTCGCCGCCGCGAACGCCACCGACAGCAATATCCTCGTCATCGGCCGCCGCCCGCCGAGCGGCGATGTCAAGGAACGGCTGCTAGGCGACATTGCGCAGCAAATCATCATCGACTCGCCGTGCCATGTACTGATCGCCAACTCACAGGCGCAGCCGTGGGTGCAACGCATCCTGATGGCGACGGACGGCACGCCGATCAGCGCAACCGTCGCCGAGGTCACCGCGCAAATCGCCAAGGTATCGCACTTGCCGGTCACCTTGCTTGCGGCAGCCGGAACGGATGCCGAGCGCGCCAGAGCCGAGTTGGATCTTGCCGAAAAAGTCCGCCTGCTCAAGCTGGATGGTATCGATTGCGAGACCATGATCGTCGCCAAATCGCCCGAGCGTGCGATCATCGAAACGGCGCAGGAAATCGGCGCGGACCTTGTCGTCATCGGCAACGATCAACGCAAGGGTCTGTCGCGCAAGATCGCGGGGCAGACCACGGACCGCGTGGCTGGCAGCCTGTCCTGCGCCGTACTGATAGTCAAGCGCGCACCCGAACCCGGTGCGCTGGTCGCCGCGGTCAAGAACCAGGCCTGAGTTTCAGCCTGACGCACCGCTTTTGTTTAAACTTCGCCGCTCCGCCACCTCCGACTCTTGACCATGGGACACCGCCTCTCGAAGATCTACACCCGCACCGGCGACGCCGGCACCACCGGCCTCGGCGACGGCTCGCGCACGTCCAAGAATTCCGCCCGTGTCGCCGCCATGGGCGACGTCGATGAACTCAACTCCCTGCTCGGCGTGATCCTCTGCGAAGACCTGCCGGCCGACATACGCGAGCTGTTCACCGGCATCCAGCACGACTTGTTCGACCTCGGCGGCGAAATCTCGATACCCGGCGCAACGCTGCTCAAAGCCACGCAGCCGGCGCGCCTGGAAGCCGCGATCGACCGCTATAACGCCGATCTCGGCCCGCTCAAGGAATTCATCCTGCCCGGAGGCAACCGCTCCGCCGCGCTGACCCACCTCGCCCGCACCGTCTGCCGCCGCGCTGAGCGCATGACGGTGGCGCTGGCCGCCGAGGAAGCTGTCTCCGACGCCGGACGGCAATACCTGAATCGCCTGTCCGACCTGCTGTTCGTCCTCGGTCGCTGGCTGAACAAGGCCGCTGGCGGTGGCGACGTGTTGTGGCAGAAGGGCAAGAACGCCTGACGCTGCGCGCGTCCGGCATGCCGGACGCGCGCGGCGGTCAGGCCTGAATCGGTGCCGGCTGCAGCTCGAGCGTGCAGCGCACGATGCCGGCTTCTTCGGCGCGCCCGAAACTGAAGCCGAAGGCCTTGAGCAAATTCAGCATCGGCTGGTTGTCGTACATCACGTCGCCGGTGAAGGTGCGGATGCCGCGCGCGGCGGAATAATCGATCATCTTGCGCAGCAGGCCGGAGCCCAGGCCCTGGCCCTTCAAGTCGGAGCGGATGATGATGGCGAATTCGGCGACAGGGCTGTCCGGTGCGGCGACGGCGCGCACCACGCCGAGGGTTTCCGGCTTGCCGTCGGCGCCGGTGGCGCTGGCGATGAAGGCCATTTCGCGGTCGTAGTCGATCTGCGTCAGCCGGGCCATGTCGCGGCGCGGAAGCTCCTTGACGTAATGGAAGAAGCGGTAGACCAGGTCCTGCTCGCTCATCTGCGCGAGGAAGGCGTAGTGTGCCGCCTCGTCCTCCGGGCGTATCGGGCGGAACAGCACCGGCCGCCCGTTGCGCAGCGTGGCTGCTGCTTCGAGCGCCTGCGGGTAGGGCTGGATCGCCAGGCGGTAGGGGTTGATCGGGGCCGCCGATAACTGGATGTGGGCATCGACCACGGTCACGCCCAGGTGGTCGGCGAACAGCGGATTGATGTCGAGCTCGACGATCTGCGGCAAGTCGATCAGCAGTTGCGAGACCTTGGTCAGCACCAGGGCGATCGCCTCGCGATCCGCCGCCGGATAGCCGTGGTGGCTCTCCAGCAAGGCCGCGGCGCGGCTGCGGCCGATCAGGTCATGGGCCAGCGGCATGTTCAGCGGCGGCAATCCCACCGACATGTCGCGGAAGACTTCCACGGCGCGTCCGCCCTCGCCGAAAATGATCAGCGGGCCGAACAGCGGATCGCTGGCGACGCCGACGATCAGCTGCCGCGCCTGGCCGCGCGGCACCATGGCCTGGACGTTGAAGCCGCCGATCGTCACCTCGGGGCACAGCACGCGCGCCCGCTCGATCATGCCGCGGGCGGCGGCTGCCACCGCCTCGGCGGTTTCCAGGTTGAGCGCCACGCCGCCGATGTCCCACTTGCGCCGCAGATCGCGCGACATCACGGTCAGGGCCACCGGCAGGCCGATGCGCTGCGCGACCTGGGCCGCCTGCCGCGGGTCCGCTGCCGGATGAGTCGGCACGACAGGGATGCCGTAAGCAACGAAGATGGCTTTCGATTCCGCCTCGGTGAGCTGTGTTCTGCCCTCCCCCAGCGCACCGTTCACGATGCTGCGCGCGCCCTCGACGTCGGGGCAGAAGCTGCTCGGAATCGATGGCGGCACCTGCATCAGCAGCTCGCGCGCCAAACGATGATTGTCGATGTGGAGAAAAGCCCGCGCCCCGTGTCCCGGCGTGGAGAAGGTCGGAATGCCGGCGTCGACGAAGCGCATGCGTTCGGCGGCGACGCTTTCGTCGCCGATCCAGCAGGTCAGCAGGTTGCAGGTGATGGTTTTCGCGGCCTTGATCACCGTCTCGGCGATGTCGCGGCTATTGGTGAGCGCATTCGGCGTATGCATCACGAGTATCGCGTTGGCCGCGTTTTCCTCGCAGAGCGCCTTGAGCACCGCCGCATAACGTTCGGCGCTGGCGTCCACGCGCATGTCGATGGGATTGCAGCCGTCCCAGCTCGGCGGCAGGATGCGCCGCAGCCGCACCACGGTCTGCTCGCTGAGCGCGGGCATCGTATAACCGCCGAGGTAGAGGCTGTCCTCGGCCATGATGCCGCCGCCGCCGCCGTTGCTGATGGCCACCAGGCGGCTGCCGCTCATCGGCCGCGAACGCACCACGGTTTCCACGGCGCCGAACAGTTCGTCGAGATGTTCGACGCGCAGGATGCCGGCGCGGCGCAAGACCGCGTCGAACACATCGTCGCTGCTGATCAGGTTCGGCAGATCCAGGAACAGCGGATCGGAGATGCCCAGCAGGCGCTGGTGCGGCGCGCGGCCGGCCTTGATCGCCACCACCGGCTTGTTGCGCGCCGCCGCCCGCGCCGCCGCCATGAAGCTGCGCCGGTCGCGGATCGATTCGATGTAGAGCAGGATGGCCTGGGTATCCGGATCGCTGGCGAGAAAATCGAGGACTTCGCCGAAGCCGATATCCAGCGCGTCGCCCAGCGAGACGAAGTGGGAGAAGCCGACCTTCTTCGGCAACGCCCAGTCGAGCACCATGGTGCCGACGGCATCGGACTGCGAAACAAAGCCGAGCTTGCCCGGCTGCACCCGCATCTGGGAAAAGGTGGCGTTGATTCCCGACTTCGGCACCACGATGCCCAGCGTGCTGCCGCCCAGCAGGCGCACGCCGTGGCGACGCGCGGCTTCGAGAATCACCTCGGCCAGTGGGCGCCCGTCGGCGCTGAGCGTGGTCGACAAGTAGCCCGCCATGATGATCGCGGCACGCGTACCGCGACGGCCGAGATCTTCGATCAAGGCGGGAATCGTCGCCGCCGGCGTGCAGATGATCGCCAGGTCGGGGGTCTGCGGCAGCGCCGCGACCGACGGGTAGGTCAGCACCCCGGCGACCGCCTCGCGCTTCGGGTTCACCGGCATGATGACGCCGCCGAATCCGCCGGCCAGCAGGTTGCGCATCAGCACGTTGCCGATCCGCTGCGGGCGCGCACTGGCGCCGATCACGGCAATGCTTTGCGGATTGAACAGGCTTTGCAGGAAATGGAAGCTCATGGCGAGACCATCATGACGGATTGGAAATGGGCCACCGGCGCCGGAGCGTACATGCTACGGCATGGTACCCGCTCGCCTTGCCATTCGACGTCCGCAAGTGGCAAAAGTGGCGACTGAGCCGCGGCGGCCGCCGCAATCTCGCGAGCTAAAGCCTACTTTTTTTGTATGGTTTTAAGTTTATGTTTTATAACTGATTTACATCAATTTCTCGACGCAGTGAAAGATGCATAGTGGGCTCACGCCAACCCACAGGTAAAACGCCATGCATGTTCATCTCTCCCCCGATTCGATCTATCCCTTCGACGCCCGCGGCATTGCCAAGCGCTTCCGCCATGCCGCGATTTTCGGTGCGCTCGACGCGCTGCGCGCCGGCGAAACCATGCGTTTCGTCAATGACCACGACCCGCTGCCGCTGCTCGACCAGTTGGTGCAGCGCTACGGCGATGCGGTGGAAATCACCTACCGCCAGCGCGAGCCGGGCAACATCGTGATCGACTTCATCAAGAAGCAATAAGACGGTGCAGACGCCGGCCTTCTACGCTCAGGTACGCCGCCTGAGCGTGTATGACCCGCTCGCCGAGTTCCTCGGCGCGGCGGAACAGGGCCGCATCGAATACGCTTACCTCGATGCGGTCAAGCTGGCCGGCCACTCCTGCCCCACCGTGGCCTCCGCCTACTGGATGACGCTGAAGGCGCTGACCCATCTCTACCCGGACGGCTTGCCGGAGCGCGGCGGAATTCGCGTCGCATTCCGCCAGGATCAGTTGTCGGGCGTCACCGGCGTCATGGCCAATGTCATCACCCTGCTCACCGGCGCCACCCATGACACCGGCTTCAAGGGCCTCGGCGGACGTTTCGACCGGCGCCGGCTGCTGTATTTCTCGGCAGACGTCAGGGAGGAAATCCGTTTTACCCGCATTGATACCGGCCAGGCCGTCGATATTGCGGCGCGCCTGCAGTCGGTGCCCTTCGCGCCACAGACCATCGGGCTGATGCAGAAGTGCCTCGACGGCAGCGCCACGCCGGACCAAGCCGCCGAGTTTCGCGAATGCTGGCAGGCACGGGTGCGCACGCTGCTGCTGGAGCATGGCGACGATCCCGAGGTGTTTGTGCTGCGGCCCGGTCGGGCAGTGAAGCGGCGCCGACAGGGGCCGGTCTAGCGGATGCGCGAGCGCCGTGCTTCCATGCAGTCCATCAGTTGGGCGCTGACGCTGCGCAGCCGCTGGTTGAGCAGCATCAGCAGTTCCATCATCAGTTTGACGCCGATGCGCGGCTCTTCGGCGATGATGCGCGACAGGCTTTCGCGATCGAGCACGGCGACTTCGACCGTATCGAGCGCAACGCAGCTGGCGAAGCGTGGCTCGCCGTCGATCAGCGACATTTCGCCGAGCGTCTTGCCGGGGCCGGCGGTGCCCATGATCTGCGCCGAGCCGCGGACATCCTTCTTGACGATCTCGACGCTGCCGTCGAGCAGCAGCAGCATGAAGTCGCCGTTGTCGCCCTCGCGGATGATCTCGGTGCCCAGGGGCGCGCGGTAACAGCGCATGTAGCGGGCGAGACCTTCCAGTTCATCCGGCTCGAAGTCCTCGAACAACTGGATGACCTCGATGATCTCGCGGATGCGGCCGACGAAGGGTACGGCATCGCCGAGATACTCGACGTTGGGGATGTGGTCGATCACGCTCATGGCCGCGGCATTATAGCCCCGCCCAGCAGCGCCAGCACCAGCAGCAGCCAGCCTGCTGTGGCCGCCAGCAGGTGCGGGTCGGAGAGCAGTTCCTGCGCCGGATCGCCGCCGCCGCCGCGGGTATGCAGGCGCCACAGGTAGCGCAGCATGCCGTAGAGCACGAAGGGCACGGTCGCGATCAGTCCGCGCGTGCCGTGCAGGGCCACGGTCTCCGCGCTCACCGTGTACAGCGCGTAGGAAATCACCGTGCCGGCCGCGGCGATGCCGATGAACTGGTCCAGCATCGGCGCCGTGTAGTGTTCCAGCACGCGCCGGTGTCCGGCGCCTGCCGCCAGCAGCGCATTGAGTTCAGCGCGGCGCTTGGCGAAGCCGAGGAACAGCGTCAGCATCAGGCCGCACAACAGCAGCCATTGCGAAGGCGCAATATCGAGGCCCAGGGTGCCGGCCAGGATGCGCAGCATGAAACCGGAGGCGATGATGAATACGTCGAGGATCACGACGTGCTTGAGGCGGTAGCTGTAGGCAATGTTGAGCACGACGTAGGCGAGGAAAATCCAGGGCGCCGAACCGGCCCAGAGCCAGGCGATGCCGCCGCCGGCCACGAGCAGCGCGGCAGCCAGAACGGCGGCGGCGGCCACGCTGACGGTACCCGCCGCCAGCGGCCGGCTTTTCTTTTTCGGATGCAGCCGGTCCTGCTCGCGGTCGATCAGGTCGTTCATCACATACACCGCCGAGGCCAGCAGGCAGAACGCGGCGAAGGCGGCCAGCGCCTGCCCGAGCCTGAGCGGATCGGTCCAGGCATGGCCGAACAGCAGGCCGACGAAGACGAAGCCGTTCTTCAGCCACTGGTGGGGACGCAGCAAACGCAGCAAGGGCATCACCGGCGGCATGCTTCCCCCAGAAAGTATCGATCGCACATATAGCAGGCAGTTTGCGGCAACCAGGCCGGAATCGCATAGTACTTTTGCCGCACCTTCGCCAGCACGCCCTCGCGGTAGGCCGCATAGTCGAAACCTTCGCCCTTGACGCGCCAGAAACGCGCGCCGCGGATCTCGAAGCTGTCGGTGCTGACGGCACGGAAGTATTTGCGGTAGTCGTCGAGATTCGGGGCGGACTTCCTCAGGATCAGGAAATTGCGGCCCGCCAGTGCGCGGAAATCCGTCACCAGATCGTCGTGCCGCGCGTGGCTCGAGGCCTCGCCGAAGACCACCACGTACTGGCGCAGGTTGTAGCCCAGGGTCACGGCGTTGGAATAGCCGTCCATCGCCAGCACCCAGTCCTGCCTCGCATCTTTGTAATAGGGCTGCAGTTCGCGCGCCAGCGCCCGGTGCTCGAAAGTCAGCACGATGCCGTCATAGAGGCGGGTCTTCTGCCAGGTCTCCAGCGGCACGCGGGACACGATCAGGATCGCCGCGATGTGCAGCGTGGCGAAGCCGACGAAGAACAGCCCGAGCCGCCGCAGGCTGGCCGGTGCCAGGCGCAGCGTGAGCCAGATCAGGGCGAAGGGAACGAAGGACAGCAGCCAGTGCAGGCCGATCTGCTTGACCAGCGCGAGCCCGGCGAACAACAGGAAGGGCAGCCAGGCCAGGGTCGCCAGCGCCGGGACGGCCAAAGAGTTGGCGCTGGCGACACGGCGCCCGCGGTCGCGCGAGCGCCAGGCCAGCCACACTACCGGCGGCCCCAGCACATAGATCAGCGTCAGGGCATAGAGCAGCGGCGTCTTGATCGACCACCCGGCATCGCCGTGGCGATTGACGAAGTTGAACATGTAGTTCGGCCAGCAGTTGCCGCTGTTCCACCAGGCCATCAGGGCCAGCGCCGGCAGCGTGCAGGCGTAGGCGATGGCCAGCCCCGCCCAGGCGCCCGCCTTGCGCCGCCGCAGCACATCGACCAGGTAGGCGAAGCCGAGGATAGCCGCGAAGTATTTGGAGAGCACCGCCCCCGCCAGCAACAGGCCCGCGGCCAGATACCACCTTGGCGCGTCGTCCTGCGACGCACGAATCCAGGCCAGGCCGGAGAGCACGCTGCAATAGATCAGCGGCGTGTCGGTGGTGATGAACACGTTCCAGACATTCACCGGCGCCAGCAGCACCAGCGTCGCCGCCCACGCCCGACGCTCGGTACCGACCGCTACGACGAGACGCGGTAGCGACCAATACACCGCGAGGGCGAGCAGCGCCGGCTGCAGGATCACCGGCAGGCGCAGCCACCATTCGGTGTCGCTCACCCGCGACAGCGCGGCCAGCCACCAGCCGATCAGCGGTGGATGGTCGTAAAAGCCCCAATCCGGCTTCCAGCCCCACCAGATGAAATAGGCCTCGTCGCCGGTGATCGGAAACGCCGCCGCCAGCCAGAAGCGGAAGGCCAGCGTGAGAACCAGCAGCGCGGCAAACAGGCGGCCGGTCATGCCTGCGGCTTACTTGTCGGCGAGGGCGATGCGGCGCGCCTTCACGGCATCGGCAAGAATCTCCAGCGCCACCAACGTATCGTCCCAGCCGAGGCAGGCATCGGTGACCGAAACGCCGTATTCGAGCGGCTTGCCCGGTGTCAGGTCCTGGCGGCCTTCGTTGAGGTGCGATTCGATCATGACGCCGAAAATGCGGTCTTCGCCGGCCGCCATCTGCGCCGCGATATCGCGCGCGACGTCGATCTGGCGCTTGAACTGCTTGCTGCTGTTGGCATGCGAGAAGTCGACCATGACGCGCGCGGCGAGGCCGGACTTGCCCAGTTCGATGCAAGCAGCATCGACCGCGGCGGCATCGTAGTTCGGCGCCTTGCCGCCGCGCAGGATGACGTGGCAATCCTCGTTGCCGTTGGTCGAGACGATGGCCGAATGGCCGGCCTTGGTCACCGAAAGGAAATGGTGCGGGCTGGCCGCCGCCTTGATCGCATCGACGGCGATGCGGATGTTGCCGTCGGTGCCGTTCTTGAAGCCGACCGGGCACGAAAGGCCCGAGGCCAGCTCGCGATGCACCTGCGATTCCGTGGTGCGTGCGCCGATCGCGCCCCAACTGATCAGGTCGGCGGTGTATTGCGGCGTGATGGTGTCGAGAAACTCGGTGCCGCAGGGCAGGCCGAGTTCGTTGATCTCCCACAGGAGCTTGCGCGCCAGGCGCAGGCCGTCGTTGATGCGGAAGCTGCCGTCCATGCGCGGGTCGTTGATCAGTCCCTTCCAACCCACGGTGGTGCGCGGCTTCTCGAAATACACCCGCATCAGGATCACCAGGTCGTCGGCGAAACGGTCTGCTTCCTGGCGCAGCCGGCGCGCGTACTCCATGGCCGCGTCGTAATCGTGGATCGAACAGGGTCCGACCACCACCACCAGCCGGGCATCGGCGCCGTGCAGCACGCGATGCACGGCCTGGCGCGCCTCGTAGGTGGTTTCGGCCGCCGCGTCGCTGGTGGGAAACTCGCGCAGGATGTGGCCGGGAGGCGAGAGTTCCTTGATCTCGCGGATGCGTACGTCGTCGGTGATGTGCTTCATGGGTCGGCCTGATTGCGGGCAAAAGTGTGATTCTACCGGAGGAGCCCGCCGCGCCCGGCCCGAGGGGAACGACAACCCATGCCGCGCCAGCTCCCGCCGTGGCGCAATCCGGCTTACGGCCGGCCCAAGTCCCCAAGCGCACACGACAGGGGTATGCTTTCGTCGCATCAAGAGGGAGGTAAACCATGTTCCAGGTACGCATCCACGGCCGTGGCGGCCAGGGGGTCGTCACCGCGGCGGAAATGCTTTCGGTCGCGGCTTTCGACGAGGGGCGCCACGCCCAGGCCTTTCCCAGTTTCGGCTCCGAGCGCATGGGCGCACCGGTGGTGGCCTTCTGCCGCATTTCCGAGCGCGAGATCCGCCTGCGCGAACCGATCATGGAGCCCGACGCGATCATCATCCAGGACCCGACCCTGCTGCATCAGGTCGACGTCTTCGCCGGCCTGAAGCAGGACGGCTACATCCTGATCAACACCAACAAGACCTTCGATCAACTGGGCCTTGGCGACATGGTGCGCGACTGGCGTCACGATCGTCTATGCACGGTGCCGGCGATGGAGCTGGCCTTGAAGCATGTCGGCCGCCCGGTGCCCAACGTGCCGCTCTTGGGCGGCTTCGCCGCCATCGCCGGGGTGCTCAAAATCGAGTCGGTGATCAAGGCGATCGGTGAACGCTTTGCCGGCAAGGTGGCCGCGGGCAACATCGCCGCCGCGCAAGAGGCCTACGCTATCGTCATTGCCGAGATGGAAGACGCTCGCAGAAAGGAACACGAGCATGCTCAAGCAGACTGAAGGTTCGCGCGCCGTCGCCGAGGCCGTGGCCCTGTGCCGCCCCGAGGTGATCTGCGCCTATCCGATTTCGCCGCAGACCCACATCGTCGAGGCGCTGGGCGAAATGGTCAAGGACGGCTCGCTCACGCCCTGCGAGTTCATCAACGTCGAATCGGAATTCGCCGCCATGTCGGTGGCCATCGGCGCCTCCGCCGCCGGCGCCCGCAGCTACACGGCAACCGCGTCGCAAGGCCTGCTGTTCATGGCCGAGGCGGTGTACAACGCCTCCGGCCTCGGCCTGCCGATCGTCATGACCGTGGCCAACCGCTCGATCGGCGCGCCGATCAACATCTGGAACGACCACTCCGACGCCCTCTCGCAGCGCGACTCGGGCTGGCTGCAGTTGTTCGCCGAAACCAACCAGGAAGCGCTCGACCTGCACATCCAGGCCTTCCGCCTGGCCGAGGAATTGTCGCTGCCGGTGATGGTCTGCATGGACGGCTTCATCCTGACCCACGCCTACGAGCGCGTGGACATGCCGACCCAGGCCCAGGTCGACGCCTACCTGCCGACCTACGAGCCGCGTCAGGTACTCGACCCCGCCGACCCGGTATCGATCGGCGCCATGGTCGGCCCCGAAGCGTTCATGGAAGTGCGCTACCTCGCCCATGCCAAGCAGATGCAGGCGCTGGAGCGCATCCCGGAATATGCCGCCGAGTTCAGGCAGATCTTCGGCCGCGACAGCGGCGGCCTGACCCACACCTACCGCACCGAGGACGCCGAAACCATCGTCGTCGCCATGGGCTCGGTGCTCGGCACCATCAAGGACGTGATCGACGAAATGCGCGAAGCAGGGCACAAGATCGGCGTGCTCGGCATCACGCTGTTCCGCCCCTTCCCACTGGCGCGCGTGCGCGAAAGCCTGCAGGCGGCCAAGCGCGTGGTGGTGCTGGAGAAGAGCATGGCGGTGGGTCTCGGCGGCATCCTGTCGACCAATGTGCGCATGGCGCTGTCGGGACTGCACTTGCACGGCTACACGGTGATCGCCGGGCTGGGCGGTCGCGCCATCACCAAGAAATCGCTGCACGGCCTGTTCCGCGAGGCCGAAAAGGATGCGCTCGAACACCTGACCTTCCTCGACCTCGACTGGGCCATGGTCAACAAGCAGCTCGAGCGCGAGAAGGCGCATCGCCGCTCCGGCCCGGTGGCCGAGAACCTGCTGCGCGACGTCGGCGTCGTCGCCGCCCGTAACTATTGAGGAGGGAAAAGTTTATGGCCCCCCACCCACCAACCCCCGCCCCGTGGGCAGGGGTGACGTCTGTTCAGCCGCTGCGCGGCTTCCATTCTTCTGACTCGTCGCCCCCTTGGGACGGCCCTGCGGAGGCGCCATGTCCTTCCAACCCGTAAAGTTCTACCAGACCGGCACCTTCACCGTCGGCAACCGCCTGCTGCCGCCCGAAGAGCGCAGCGTACAGGCCTCGACCCGCCGCTTCAACTCGATCAACTCCGGCCACCGCGCCTGCCAGGGCTGCGGCGAGGCGCTCGGCGCGCGCTACGCGATCGACGCCGCGATGGAAGCAGCCGACGGCCAGGTCATCGCGGCCAACGCCACCGGCTGCCTCGAAGTGTTCTCGACGCCCTATCCCGAAACCTCCTGGCAGATTCCCTGGGTGCACTCGCTGTTCGGCAATACCGCCGCGGTGGCGACCGGCATCGCCGCCGCACTCAAGGTCAAGGCCCGCTCGCAGACCCCGCGGACTCGGGTGGTCGCCCAAGGCGGCGACGGCGGCACCACCGACATCGGTTTCGGCTGCCTCTCCGGCATGTTCGAGCGCAACGACGACGTGCTCTACATCTGTTACGACAACGGCGGCTACATGAACACAGGGGTGCAGCGTTCATCCGCCACGCCGCCAGCGGCGCGCACCGCGACCACCATGGCAGTCGGCCCCGAGCCCGGCAACGTCTTCGGTCAGGGCAAGTTCGTCCCGGCGATCGCCATGGCCCACGACATCCCCTACGTCGCCACGGCGACGGTGGCCGACCTGCGCGACCTCGAAGCCAAGGTCAGCCGCGCCATGGAACTGCGCGGCGCGCGCTACATCCACATCCTGGTGCCCTGCCCGCTGGGGTGGGGCTTCCCCTCGCACGACACCATCCGCATGGCGCGTCTGGCCAAGGAAACCGGCATCTTCCCGGTATTCGAGGCCGAGCACGGCGAGACAAAGTCGGTGCTGACGATACGGCGGCCGCTGCCGGTCGAGGAGTATCTGCGGCCGCAGAAGCGCTACGCCCACCTGTTCGGCAAGAACCCCGCGGTGCAAACCATTGCGCATATGCAGGCGCTGGCCGACAAGAACATCCGCAAGTACCGCCTGGAAGCCCGCCAAGGAAGCCATTGACATGGACAAGCCCTTCGCCATCACCCTCGATCCCGGCTCCTCGCTGGCCAACCACACCGGCTCCTGGCGCACCTTCCGCCCCGAGTATGTCGACCGCCTGCCGCCCTGCCATGTCGCCTGCCCCGCCGGCGAGAACATCCAGGCCTGGCTGTTCCATGCCGAAAGCGGCGATTACGAGGCCGCCTGGCGCTCGCTGGTGGAAAACAATCCGCTGCCGGCGATCATGGGCCGCGTCTGCTACCACCCCTGCGAGGGCGGCTGCAACCGCCAGCATGTCGATGCCGCGGTCGGCATCAATTCGGTCGAGCGCTTCCTCGGCGACGAGGCGATCAAGCGCGGCTGGAAATTCGCGCCGCCGGCCGCTGCCACCGGCAAGCGCGTGCTGGTGGTCGGCTCCGGCCCGGCCGGCCTGTCCGCCGCCTACCACCTGACCCGCATGGGCCACCAGGCGGTGATCTACGAAGCCGCGCCGCTGGCCGGCGGCATGATGCGCTTCGGCATCCCGAAATACCGCCTGCCGCGCGACGTGCTCGATGCCGAAATCAACCGCCTGATCGAGTTCGGCGTCGAAATCCAGTTGCGCACCAAGGTCGCCGATGTACGTCAGGCGCTGCAGGACGGCTTCGACGCGGTCTTCCTCGGTGTCGGCGCCCACATCGCCAAGCGCGCCTACATCCCCGCTGGCGATGCCAACAAGGTGCTCGACGCGGTCGCCGTGCTACGCGGCATGGAGGACCACCACGCGCCGCTGCTGGGGCGCAAGGTGGTGGTGTATGGCGGCGGCAACACCGCGATCGACGTCGCGCGCACCGCCAAGCGCCTCGGCGCCGAGGAATCGATCATCGTATACCGGCGCACCCGCGACAAGATGCCGGCCCACGATTTCGAGGTCGAGGAGGCCTTGCAGGAAGGCATCTCGATCAAGTGGCTATCGACCATCAAGGAGGCCGGCATGGGCGAAGGCGGCGGGGAAATCCTGGTCGAGAAGATGGCGCTCGACGACAAGGGTTTCCCGCAGCCGACCGGCGAATTCGAGCGCATCGAGGCCGACTCGGTGGTGCTGGCGCTCGGCCAGGACGCCGATCTCTCGCTGCTTGAAAACGTACCGGGCCTGGTCGTCGAAAACGGCATGATCCAGGTCGATGGCCGCATGATGACCGGCCATCCCGGCGTCTTCGCCGGCGGCGACATGGCCGGCGGCGAGCGCACCGTCACCGTCGCCGTGGGTCACGGCAAGAAGGCCGCGCGCGCGATCGACGCCTGGCTGCGCGGCGCCGCATACGCGCCGGCGGAAAAGCACGAGGTCGCCACCATCGAGCGCATGAACCCGTGGTACTACTCGGACGCGCCGAAGACCATGCGCCCGGTGCTCGACATCATCCGCCGCCAGTCCACTTTCGAGGAGGTGCTGGGCGGCCTCGACGAAAACAACGCGCTGTTCGAGGCACGCCGCTGCATGTCCTGCGGCAACTGCTTCGAATGCGACAACTGCTACGGCGTCTGCCCCGACAACGCCGTGATCAAGCTCGGCCCCGGCAAGCGCTTCCGGTTCAATTTCGACTACTGCAAGGGCTGCGGCATCTGTGCCACCGAATGCCCCTGCGGGGCGATCCGCATGGTGGCCGAGGAGAACTGAGGGCGGGGCAGTTCGGCCCGCCATGGCGGCTGTCGCAACATCAGCGGCATACAACGGCAAGGCGGTGTTGACGTGAGGAACACCGCTCGGCTTTGTTCAAGTTCGGCGTTTACGATACGGGAATCAGCCGTTCGGCCCAAGCCAGAGCATAACTGGCACGAGGCTTACACGCCGTTCCTGAGCGTTCGTCGGAATGCGAACCGGCGAACTACGTCGGGGGGGGGGAAGGTCGCGCCGGCCACGGGCCACCGGCGGGAACGGCGATTGATGTTGCCACTCCATGCAATGCGACGCTGAACATCCCAATGGCACTCCCGAGCATGATGCCTCTTGCGCCGATCATGAATGCGGCACTGGCAGCGCGTAGGAGTTCGGCTTCAAATCATTTCTTCGATGGCGTCACGGCGCCTCCGGTGCATTGAACGGGTAAAATCCAGCCCGGCGGATTGGTGCCGGAACCATGTTGCGGCGCAGACCGACGGTTCCGGTGGCAGCAAGCATGCGTATCTCCGCCTGCGCCGGCCAAGTGGCCAACTCGTTGCCGCCCGTCGCGGCGAAGCATTCCGTGGGTTCAAAGGCGCACATTGGCAACGGCGGCGCGGCAGCGGCGGAAATTTCATTTCTCGCGCCAGGGCAGCAGCGGCCGCCTCGTTGCAACAGAAGACCGATTTGTTCAGAACCGAGTTGCGTCGGCTCGATACCGACCGAGACAGGGACTCGCCACAGCTTCGAAAATCGCCGGATGAGAACCGGCCGGGCGGCACGCCGCGCGGAAGCAGATCAAGGAGGAAAGCACATGAAAGTCGGACTGGTAGGCTTTGGCAAGACAGGCAAGGCGGTCGCATCGATTTTGCTCGAATCGAAAACAACCCACCTGAGCTGGGTATTGCGGCGCTCCAAGGCCCTGGAACACCGTTCGGTGCCGGAATTCCTCGGCGTCGAGTCCGAGGAACCCGGAATGATTCTCTCCGCCGGCGAGTTCTCGGCGAGGGGACTTCTCGACGCGTATCCGGTCGATGTGATCGTTGACTTTTCCGCACCCGATGGGATCGATTACTACGGCGACGAAGCGAGGAAACGCGGCATCTGCATCATCAGCGCCGTCTCGGAATATCCGGCCGCGGCACTCGACCGGCTCAGGCAGCTCGCAAAGGGAACCAAGGTCATCTACTCGCCAAATATCACCCTGGGCATCAATTTCCTGCTGATCGCGGCGAAGATACTGAAGAACATCGCGCCGAGTACGGATATTGAAATAATCGAGGAGCATTACAAGAAGAAGCCCGAGGTCTCCGGTACCGCCAGGATCATTGCCAAACATCTGGACATCGAGGAAAGCGCGATCAAGACCGTGCGCGCCGGCGGCATCATCGGCACCCATGAAATTCTTTTCGGGTTTCCCTACCAGACGGTCCGCCTCAAGCACGAATCGATCTCGCGGGAAGCCTTCGGCAGCGGAATCCTGTTTGTCCTGAAGCACCTGCCAAGTCGCAAAACCGGGCTTTACTCGATGGAAGACCTGATGATTCCCTATTTCCAGCTGGGCAAATCGGAAAGGGATTTCTCCCGCAGCAAAACCAAGCCCTGGTGGAAAATCTGGTAGGAAAGCCGCGGCTCCCGCGCCTTCTCCCGTGTGCACCGCCGGGGGAAAATGCAGCGGGCAAATCCGTTATTCTGAGCGTCCCAAATCAAGCCGGAGATCGCAGCATGGCCATGGACCACATCGACTACTTCATACACGGCGACGACATGCAGTTCGTCGAAATCGAGCTCGATCCCGGCGAAGCCGCGATCGGCGAGGCCGGCAGCATGATGTACATGGAGGACGGCATTACCATGGACACCGTGTTCGGCGATGCCTCGGCGCAGCAGTCCGGCCTGTTCGGCAAGCTGGTCGGCGCCGGCAAGCGGCTGATCACCGGCGAATCGCTGTTCACCACGGTCTATACGCACCAGGGTCAGGGCAAGAAGCGCGTTGCCTTCGCCGCGCCCTACACCGGCAAGATCATCGCCTTCGACCTGAAGAAATACGGCGGCACCATGATCTGCCAGAAGGACGCCTTCCTCTGCGCGGCCAAGGGCGTCTCGCTCGGCATCGCCTTCCAGAAGAAACTCGGCACCGGCTTCTTCGGCGGCGAGGGCTTCATCATGCAAAAGCTCGACGGCGACGGCATGGCCTTTGCGCATTCCGGCGGCACCGTGATCGAACGCCAGCTGGCGCCCGGCGAAGTGCTGCGCGTGGATACCGGCTGCGTGGTGGCCTACACGCCGAACGTGGATTTCGACATCCAGTTCGTCGGCGGCATCAAGACCGCCCTGTTCGGCGGCGAGGGCCTGTTCTTCGCCGTGCTGCGCGGCCCCGGCACGATCTGGCTGCAGTCCCTGCCCTTCGCCCGCCTGGCCTCGCGGATTTTCGCCGCGGCGCCGGTGCGGAAGGGCGGCGGCGGCTCGGGCGGCGAGCAGGGCGGCATCCTCGGCAGCATTTTCAACGGCGACGACTAGGGTATCGCGATCGGATCGCTTGCCGCCCGCCTCGAATGCGTCTGGAATTGATCGGCACAAGGCTGCGCCAGGCGGTAAACCTCGTGCAGGTTGCCGGCAATCGCGTCGTAGATGCTGAGATCAAGTTGATCTTCCTCGCGCAGCAGGCGCAAGTGGTCGAGCACGGCGGGGGCCGATAGCGCATTGCGATAGGGGCGGTCCTGCGCCAGCGCCTGAAATATGTCGGCCGCCCGCAGAATCCTGGCCTGGAACGGAATTTGGTCCCGGGTCAGGCGGAACGGATAGCCCTCGCCGTCGGGCGTTTCATGATGATAGGAAGCCCAGAGCGCGATGTCCTCGAAGCCCGGGATGCGCGCCAGAATCCGGTAGGTCTCGTAGGCGTGGCTAGTGATCTGCCGGCGCTCGCGACTGGTGAGCGGTCCGGGCTTGTCGAGCACGGCGTCCGGAATCCGTAATTTTCCCAGGTCGTGCAGATAGCCCGCCAGCTCCAGCTTGGCGCAGTCGTCGCGATCGAGGCTGCAACTGTCGCCGAGTATGCCGCAGAGATAAGCCGCGACGCGCGCCACGCCCTGCGAGTGATCCACCGTGAAGTGGCTCTTGGCGTCGACCACATGGGAAAACAGCGCCGCCACGCCGAGCAGGGTCTCGATGCCGGTCTCCTCCTGCAGCGCGCTGCGGGAGATGCGCGCCATATACTCCGCCACCGGTCCACTTTCGAGGCTGAGCCAGAAGGCTTCCTTGCGCGAGACGCTGACGAAGGCCGCGACCAGTTCCGGGTCGAACATGCTGCCGGCCTGTTCGAGCACCTTCGCCCGTATCGTCGGCACGCCCTCCAGCAATTCGTCGTTGAGGATGGCCGCCCCGGCCAGGACATCGACGCGGTCGGCGAGGAAAATCAGGTTGGCGATCCGTTCGGTCTTGCCGTAACGATCCTTGAGTTCGGCCCAATGCGTGTGGTGCAGGCGGATCGCCGGCGCCAGATGCGCCAGGGGCGGGAACTTCGACAGCAGGAAGGCGCCGAGTTTCGCGTGCGTCTGCGATCCGGCCCAGTCGAATTCCTCGACCAGTTGACGATGCAGGTCGGAGGTCGAGACGCCGATGTCATGGAGCAGGCAGGCATCGAAGACCATTTCCTGGTCTTCCCGCGACCAGCCAAGCTCGCGCAGGATTTCCACCGCCATGATGCCGACGCGCTTGCCGTGATGCACGTCGTCGATGCCCACCAGGTCCAAAGAGTCGGAAAGTGCGTGGACGACGCTTCGGAAATTGACGAACAGGGGCATGGGAAAACAGCGGGCTCGGGAAGGCGACGAATGATGGATATTTTACTCCTCCGCGCAGCTGCACCGCGGCCTTGAGCACTCGTCACCACGAGCCTCTTGACAGCGGACGCGGGAAGTCCCTAGTATTACTTTAGGAATAACGCCAAAACCCCTGTGGTAACAGGATTATGAATTTCGACGACGCAATGGCGGCCCATGTCATATGGAAGCTGCGCCTGACCCGGATGATCGAGGATGCCGACGGCGAGGATCTCGAAAGCTTCGCGGCCGGAGACGATAGTTTGTGCGCCTTCGGCAGGTGGCTCCACGGCGAGGGCGCGCAGTACCAGGCGACGCCGGCCTACGAAGACGTGTTGCAAAAGCATGCCCGCTTCCACAACTGCGCCGCCGAGGTGGTGCGGATGACCGAACAAGGCGACAAGGCAGGTGCCATGAAGGCCCTGCACGGAGCTTTCGAAGCCGCATCGCGGCGGCTGGTGAATGCGGTGGTGGAATTCAAGGCCGAAGCGCACAAGGTCCCGTTTCGCTAGTCACGGCTGCGCTATCGGCGCGATCAGATGGCTGCGGCAGGAAGCAGACGACACGCTGTCCTGCCCCTTGCTGCGGCTGGGCCACAATCCGCGCAGGATGCAGCCAGGGAGGCGAAGTGCGATGAGCGGACAAGCTGAAGGAGCGGAAGGCCTGCGAGCCTTCTTTGCCGGCCAACCCGTGCTGGAACTGGCAGTCCTCGTCGGCAGCCGCGCCGATGGCCGCGCCCACGAGGGCAGCGACTGGGATATCGCGATTCAATGGCCGGCCGCGCTGAGCCTGTTCGATACCCTGGCCCACGGCGAAACCCTGCGCCGTGATCTGGCGACTGCGTTGGGCACGGCTGAAGAGCAGATCGACTTGATCGATCTGCCGCGCGCGGCTCGCCATGCGGGCAGTGGTGGCTGAAGAGGGCACGCCGCTCAAGGGGGAGGACAGCCTCCACTGGAACCACTTCCTGGTCCGCACCTGGCGCGAGCTGGAGGAGTACGAACGGGAGCGCGCACGTGCGGTTGATCTTTACCAGGCGGAAACCGCCCACATCGCCCGCGAGCAGGGCGCGCTGCTCGACAAGGCGCGCGCCAAGCTGCTGGCCGGGGGAATCCTGTCGCGGCTGGAGAAAAACGGTGTGCTCCATGCCCTGCAAGTGCTGATTGGAAATGCCATCGGCAAAAGCAAGCAAATGCTCAAGGCTGCCAAGGAGCCCGTACCCGTGTCCGCCCACGACGCCTTTGCCGCTCTGGCACGCCGCCGCGGCATTGGCGAAGACGCGCTGCCTGCCTGGAACGCGGTGATCGGCCTGCGCAACCGCATCGTGCGCGACTATATGAACATCGACATGCCGCGCGTAATGGAACTCGTGCAACTCGGCCGCCACGAGTTCGTCACCGCCTTTCTGCTGGCCGATCCGGTGGTGGAGTAAAGCGGCACGCGCAAGCCGCGCCGTGCGACTGAAAGGCACCGGCGCTCAGGCGAGCCGGCCACGGTCGAAACCGGTTTGCCCGAATTTGCGCCCCCTATTTGAAAGTTGGCGCTGGCGACACGGCGCGCGGGACGCCTGGGGGCCGTCGCGAAGCACTGCTTCGCGCCCACGGCGGTCGGTGGGCCATGCAGGGCCACCGAGGGCCCCGATCAGGGGCCGCGTGGGGAGTGAAGGAAGGGGAACTTGTGGACTTGCAGCCATTCCCGCGAATCGGCGCTACCGGAGTGAATGACCGCAGTGCGGAAATCCGCTGAATTCACACTCCCGGCAATGAAGAGACGTAGCGTCACCAAAAATTTGACGGCCGCGAACGGCCGGTAACTCATCAGATACCTGCCACTCCATCCTGCAGATGATTGGCCCGCACGTCGGTCATTCCTGACTGTCAGTAAGGACGCAAATACAGCTTTGGCGACGTCCGCTTTTCTTTCAAGAGTGAATGCCAGAGCCGCTGATCTGCATTACGTCGGAACCTACTTGACTCCCGTTTCTAATAGACCTATATTCACCCAAATGGATGAATATAAATCATCAAGGCTGGATGAACTGTTCGCGGCGATGTCCGACGGAACACGGCGTGGGATTTTGGCGCGGCTGGCGCAGACGGATGCGCGGGTGACGGAGTTGGCGAGCGCATTTCCGATTTCGCTCAACTCAACTTCCAAGCACATCCGTATTCTCGAGCGCGCTGGATTGGTTACGCGCACGGTGCAGGGACGCGAGCATGTGCTCTCCCTTAACGCCGGACCGATGGCAGAAGCCGCCGAGTGGATGGCGTTTTACCACTGCTTTTGGGAAGACCGCTTGGCGGCATTGGAGGATTTCGTCCTCAAAAAACGCAGCAAGGGAAAATCCAGGAGCAAGCAATGACACAGGCAGAAACCGGCAGCAGCAAAGCTGAGACCGTTCCCGTCGACAACACCAAGACCGGCACCATCGTGCTGAGGCGCACTATTGCCGCGACTGTCGACGAGCTGTTCGACGCTTGGCTGGATCCGGAGAGTCTTGCGCAGTGGATGCACCCCGGTACTGCCGCGCGCAGCACGGCGCGCGTGGATGCGCGCATGGGCGGTGCCTTTGAAGTGGTGATGCACCACGCGAACGGCCCATTGCGCCACTACGGGGTATATCGCCGTATCGAGCGCAACAAGAAGCTCGTCTTCACCTGGAATTCCGACGCTACCCACCACACCGAAACGCTGGTGACGGTGGAGTTCAACGCTTTCAGTGCCGGCACCGAGATCGTACTCACACATGAGTGCATGCCCGACCATCAGGCCGGCTGCTCCCACATTCAGGGCTGGACGCAGGCGCTGGAATTACTGGAAGACCTTCTCACGCGTTGAGCACTCCATACAAATTATAGAAGGAGTGCATCTGATGAACACATCAATGAATCCGATCACCGTCATCACCTTCGATTGGGTTCCCGAGTTCCCACGTGGCTATGTGCGTGACATACGGCTTCGTTGGGCACTGGAAGAAGCTGGGTTGCCCTATCGCGTCGAGAGCGTACCATTTCGCGCTCGGAATTCCGCGCATTTCACTCACCAGCCTTTCGGCCAAGTGCCGTGGTTGACTGATGGAGACATCTCGATCTTCGAGAGCGGCGCAATCCTGCTTCATCTAGGCGAGCGAAGCGAGAAGTTGATGCCTACCGATCCGCGCGGTCGAACCGAGGTTATTGAATGGCTGTTCGCGGCGCTCAATTCGGTAGAAATGGCGAGCCTGCCTTGGTTCATATTTCAAATTACAGGCAACACGGGCGATACGCCGGGATGGAAGCTTTTGGACGACTTCCTCATGGTGTCTCGCCTCAAGCACCTAGAGCCGGTGTTGGCTGAGCGCGAATGGCTGGCTGCGACCTTCTCCGTCGCCGACATACTCATGGCGGATGTGCTGCGCCTTGTTGATCGGTTCGACGGGTTGGCGCAATTTCCCGCCTGTCGTGATTATGTCGCGCGCGCAACGGCTCGTCCGTCATTTGTGAAGGCACATGCAGACCAGATGGCGCATTTTGCCGCGGCAGACTAAGCAACACCAGTGTCCGCTTTGACCGGGCCGACGCCAAGTTCCTGCGAGTGGCAGCTTGATGTTCAGTACGCTGCCATAACGTCTTGCAGACGTCATCGGACGGCTCGGGGCACGCTGCACTCAGTGGCGCCTTCAAGTTCGAAGCCGAATTGCCGCCATTGAATTCCGGTGCCAGGTTGCAGCCGGTAGTCACCGAGTGCAGCCGGCCAGCGGCGGAAGATGGAGGCGGGGAAACAATCCCATTTTGAATGGCCGGTAGGTGGCCGATACCTGCCGCACACGATACCAAGCTGGGCGCGCGCGGAACCTTTTTAGCCAGGCACGAATACGGCCGGACTGATGCTGAAGAACTTGGCCAGTTTCCCCGCCAGGGTCGCGCTGATCTTTCGCTTGCCGGCGAGAATCGCTGAAAGGGTGCCATTCGGGAACGCGTTTCTGCAAGTCGTGACGCGACCGGACCAGAATCGGCGATTGACGGCTACACCCGGCGTCAGGCACACTCCAAAAAAGCCGGTTGGATTTCCTATCCTTCACGAGGGGCCCACGGTAAATGGAGCAAGTTGCTGAAGTCGGTATAGAAAAGTACGAAATCGCCCGAGAGCTCGGCAGGGGCGCGACGAGCATCGTTTACCTCGCTTACGACACGTTCAACGATCGCGAGGTGGCGATCAAGATCTTCAAACCCGAGATCCTGTCCGACACCGAGCACGGCAATACCTACCGCAAGCTGATCGCCAACGAGGCTGCCCTGGCCGGTCGCCTTAACCACCCCCACATAGTCGGCATCTACGACGCGCTGCTGGGCCGTGACGATGGCTATATCGTCATGGAGTACGTGCAAGGCGAAACGCTCGAAAAATACGGTCATGTCGAGCACTTGCTGCCCGTGGACAAGGTGATTGAGATCGCCTTCAAATGCGCCCTGGCACTCGATTTTGCCAGCCGCAACGGCATCATCCACCGCGACATCAAGCCGGCGAACATCATGCTTTGCAAGGATGGAGCCGTGAAAATCGCCGACTTCGGGGCCGCGATCCTGGTGAAGAACGACGAGACGCAACTGACCGGGGTCGGCTCGCCCGCCTACATGTCGCCGGAGCAGGTCAGAAACGACAACCTCACCCACCAGACCGACATTTATTCCCTGGGCGTGGTGATGTACAAGCTGCTCACCGGCCGCCTGCCCTTCGAAGCCGACACCAACTACGGGCTGACCCACAAGATATTGAACGAAGACGCACCCAGCATCCGCATCCATCGCCCTTCGCTGTCGGCGCGGCTGAGCGACATCGTCACCAAGGCATTGCGCCGAAACACGCCGGAGCGGCATGCCAACTGGCGCGAGTTCACCGAGGACTTGTCGACCATCGCGGAGCTGGATCTGCCACAGGAAGCCGATTCCGAGACCCAGCGCTTCAACATGCTGAAGGCACTGCCGTTCTTTCAGGACTTCAGCGAAATCGAGCTCTGGGAAGTGCTGCGCATAAGCATCTGGGGGCGCGTGCCATCCGGCACCTTCCTGGTCGACGAGGGGACCAAGGGTAACTTCTTCTTTGTCATCGCCGATGGCAGCGTCGGGGTGATCAAGGGCAACAAGAAGCTGAGCACGCTGGGCAAGGGGCACTGTTTCGGCGAAATGTGCTACATCCGGCAGGGTGCGCTGACGCGCACCGCCAACATCGTGGCCGACACGCCCGTCACCCTCTTCAAGATCAAGGCCGACTCCTTGCACAAGGCGTCGGAAAACTGCCAGCTCCGGTTCAATCGCTCGTTCATGAACATCCTGGTCGACCGGCTGGCGCAGGCGACCAGCGAACTGGCCACCGTGTACTGACCCCGCGCCCTGTCGCCGCTAGCTGATCTTTGCGTCGAGAAAGGCCTTGATCTCAAGAAACTTCGGTTCCTCGCGCTTGATGAACTCGACGGTGTAATCGTCCAGGCCCGCCAGCTTGAAGCCTTCCTTCGATTCCGGCAGGACGATGGTGATGTAGCCGGCCAGCAGGGTGCTGGCCGGCTTGAACTGGATCGAGGCGATCGAGTCGATGGGGATGCACTTGTCGCCCTTGATGCCTTCCAGCAGGTCGCCCTTGAGGCTCTGCAACAGCACCTTGATGCCCATCTTGCGCTTGATCACGACCTCTTTGTCATAGACTTCCAGGCGGTCGCCCGATTTCGACTCGGCGCTCATCAAGGCGCCCGGCGCGGTCGCATAGCCAAGCCCGCAGGAGGGGCATTTGTCTTCCGGCACCTTCGCATCCTTGGGCTGCCGCTGGTAGGCGCAGTGCGGGCATTGGTTCGTCGCCAAGGGGCCGCCGGCCGCCGCTGGCGAGGTCGTCCGCGGCGCTTGCGGCATCCGTTCCTGTTTGTCGGATTCGCGCGCCTGGACCTTGTTCGCCGACGGGCCGGCATCACCGCGCTTGACATCTTCCTCGACGAAGCGAAGTTGACAGGTACCGACCGCTATCAGGTCCTCGTCGCTCAGCAGCAGCCTGGTGATTTTCCTGTCGTGCACGAAGGTGCCATTTGCGCTGCCAAGATCTTCGATGACGTAGAGATCGCCACAGCGGGTGATTACCGCATGCTCGTTGTCGGCATTGACGTTGTCGAGGGGAATCTCATTGGACGCCCTGCTCCCAATGACCATCCGATCCTTGTTGATCGGAAATTCCCCGAGTACGTGACCATTCGTGTTAGCAACCAGCTTCGGCATGTCGCTTCCCTCGAGAATTGAGATTCCCAATGGTGCAAGCATAGCGCAAGGACCGGCGCTACGGCGATGCGCCTGAAGTCGCAGGCTTGCAGGCGCACAAGTTCATAACGAGGAGATAAAAATGAAACTGCCTACCCTGTTCATCGGCCTCGCCGCCACCACGTTTTCCACGATTGCGATGACCCAGGCGTCAATCGGCCAGGCTCGGCTGCCCAAGCTCGAGCCCAAGGGCATCAAGGGCCTGGCATAGTGAAACAACCGTTTCAAGTAGATGTCGGCCAACACCTGTCACCGGTTGAACCCAAAATCGTATACCAGTCACCCAATACCCAAAGACCCGAATTACGGCAGTGGGCACCGAGCGGTAGCCCATCCAACATCAGGCGCTGACCAAGCTGGCCGACAAGCACATCTCCCAAGCTCACCCGCGCGGCCCCTGATCGGGGCCCTCGGTGGGCCCTGCATGGCCCACCGACCGCCGTGGGCGCGAAGCAGTGCTTCGCGACGGCCCCCACGGCGTCCCATGCGCCGTGCCGCCAGCGCCAACTCTTGGCGCTCCCGCTCGGCCGCCCAACCCCGGACCGAAACGCCGCCTTTCCCCCGCCTATAGATGGGGCTATATTTCCGGCATAAGGAGTGAGGGAGGCATGGACACTTCACCGATCATCCGCAAGACCGCGGCAGATTTGCGCCTTGCGCCCAACTTTGCCGACTACGATGGCGAGCGTCGGCGCTTTTCCTGGGAGAGCGTCGGCCGCGAGTTGGCGGCTCAGCCCGGCGGCGCGCTGAACATCGCCTGGCAGGCGGTGGATCGCCATGCGACGGGCGCCTTGCGCGACAAGACCGCGTTCCGTTTTCTGGCGCGCGGCAAGCCGCCGCGCGATGTCGGCTTCGGCGAACTGACGCGGCTCACCAGCCGCTTCGCCAACGTGCTGGCCGGGCTCGGTGTCGCCCGCGGCGAGCGGGTGTTCGTGCTGGCCGGACGCATTCCGGAACTCTATGTCGCGGTGCTCGGCGGCCTCAGGCACGGCGCGGTGGTTTCGCCGCTGTTCTCCGCCTTCGGCCCGGAGCCGATCGCGACGCGAGTGAATCTCGGCGCGGGTCGGGTGCTGGTCACCACCGACATGCTCTACGAGCGCAAGGTGGCGAAGTGGC
>JAXMJU010000214.1:0-4552 GCA_034376265.1 Sulfuritalea sp. | reverse complement strand
ACAACAAATCCTGTTTTTTTTATCTCACGCACTTCAAACTGTGGCATCGATTCACGCAATTCAATTGGTTCAGCAAGCAACAAAGCGGTAATGAAAATCTCTCGACATTCGCGTTCTACCCATAACGTTGAATCGAGAATTCCCTGATCTAGTTTCACAAACGGCATGATTTATGCCGCTGCCATGCCACGCAAAAACGTAGCGTTTCTCATAATTGCTGCAGAGATCTCACCATCGATGGCCCGCCGGATCTCGCTCTCCTGCATCTTCAGTCGATCAATCAACATCGCGGAAATGCGCTCGTTCCGGTAATCAGCCCAGTCGCTGCCTTGTATCCCAGTCGGCACCGCAATCCCGCACCCCAATGCGTCAGCAGCCTCCTGAGCTGCCTTCAGGCCAGGGTTGCGCCCTATCCTCGCCTCGGTTGCTGAATCATTGTCAGCGGCCACGCAGACCAGCCCATGACGCGGAATTGCGACGTGTGCCATGTTCCCGGAATTGAAAGCCACCACTACGCGCGCAGTCGGCACCGCGGCGAAGATTGCCAAGCCGGTCGCCAGTCCTTCGCAGAGCACCAGCACCTGGGCGCCACGCCTGTCGATTGTGTAACTTCCGGCTTTGACAGGCGCCCCCGGCCAAAAAAGCTTTTCCCCGCCCTGATTAATCCTTTGCACGCTCATCAGGAATCGATCCTTCAATACTGGAATTACCAACCATCCACCATCCGACTTGAGCCCAAAGCAGCCATCCATTTTCAGACCGTGCTGCTCAAGGTATGGATGCCCGCCGATCAGTGGCTTGCAGTCCAGGTAGTACCGGCTCGCAGCTTGTGTGGCTCTGACTTCAATCCGACGTTCTTCGGCACGTCGGCGCGCGATTGCCGCAAAATCAATGGGAGATGGCGTGGAGTTGTGATCCGGCCGCCACGTAATCGGCTCGGACATGGTTGCGAAGTCTTGGCACCAGCCGACAAGACCATCCGGTGCCAGTTTGTAGCTCCCATTCCGTTTTTTCGGATGATCCTCAGTCGCGCAACGTCGCCACTTTCCGTCCTGAAGGATGTCGCCAGGAATCAACCCGGCGCCACGGAGAAAGGAAGCGAAGTCGTTCATACCGGCGCACCGTTGTCGAGGTCTGCTTTTTTCTCCATCCTTTTCTGAGCGGACCACTCACGCCCAGCCTTGCTCTTGATGAATCTGATGGTCAGCGAGATAACCTTGTTGCGCGTGGCCTGAGATGGTTCCGTTGGCAGCACATCCCTGAAGCTGTTCGGCCACGTCCCGGCGATATCCTTGAATACGTGAGCGAGTCTGCCGTTACTCCAATTCCTTTCTACGGCGATGGTTTTCAGTTCTGAAAAAAGTTGTTGCTTGTCCTCGGTCCGCATGGCCTGTCCAGCAGACAATGCCTTGAGTTCACCGGCTTCATGCTCGACGTTGCTTGCCTTGGGATAAATGAACCCGCACGCCGGGCAAGACGGTCTTGGAGAATGAACGGAAAAGCACTGCGGGCACTTCATCGGCTTTTTCTCGCGCTTCTCAGCCTTCTTTTTTTCTCGGTGCTTGCCGTCGTCAAGCACCGAAGCACCATTCTCGAAAAAGTCGTGCATCGCATTCCAGAATCTGATGCAGTTGCCGGCGTGGTCGAGGATGGTGCAGACTGTTTTGCCTTCGTGTGACCTGAGCCCACGGCCCAGAATCTGAATATGCTCAGACAGGCTGGACTTTAACGGCCGCGCCATGATGATGACTTCAACATCGGAAACATCGAAGCCTTTGGAAAGTGCCGCGACTGAAATCAGACCCCGGATGTAGCTGTCGGGTTTTCTGAATTCGCGGACCATTTCAGTGCGCTCGTCGTCTCCGGTCCGGTAGGTATAGAGCGCGCATTGAATTCCCGCCGCGAGCATCTGCTTTTGCATTTCCTCGCAGTGCGCGACATTCACGCCAAATGCGATGAACTTCTTGTTCTCACCGTGCTTCAGGTATTCCGCAACGCAGTCGCCAATGATCGGCATAGCTCGCTCGGCCGCAGCCTCGTCTGTCCATTCTCCGGCGACAACCTTGGCCCCGGTCATATCGGGCTCGCTTGCAGCGAAGATGCGAAACCCGGAAAGATATTTGTCCGCAATGAGTTTGTTCGTGGTGGTGACGGTAACAATACTGTCGTAATGCTTTCCCAAGCCCTGTGTGAAAGGGGTGGCAGTTAATCCGATGGTGATGCAGTCTCTGCGGTTGATTCTGGAAACCACCTGTTTGCGAATGCAATGGGCCTCATCAACTATGATGAGATCGGTATCAGCCGGCCATGACCTGCGCTCTAACGTCGCGGCAGATGCGACCTGAATGCGCTCCCACGGACGCCAGCGATAATGTTGGGCTTGGATTACCCCATGCGGCACACCGTAGAAATCAAGGGTCGCGCTGGTCTGGTCTATCAGGTTGATTCTGTCGGCGACGAAAATGGCGCGACGCATTTTGTTTTAGCACTCACGCAGAAGGTAAGCAGCAATCACCGTCTTTCCGCTCCCGGTAGCTGCACTCAGGATCTGATTCTTTACGCCAGCCCGGATGTTCTGCCGGAGTTGGTTGACGCTTTCATCCTGAAATGGGTAAAGGACTATTTTTTGCACGACTCAATCGCCGGCAAAATATGGGCGTTCTTCTCGACCTTCAACGCGGCGCGAATTTTGGCAAGCAATCCAGTGGAATAACGTGCCTGTTTCTCGGCTTCGTTTTGCGAGGTGACGCTCTGACGCAGCCGGCCTTCAAGTTGGTCAAACTTGAGATGCCATTTCGCTACCTCTTTCGCCAAGTCGTCTTTTTTCAACGACTCGACAAGCGCCTGCAGATTGGTGATTTGTGCGGCGGCTGATTCAAGTTCTTTCCCCATGTCGGCGGCGTAGTCTTCGTCAGGCGTCGGCGCCGGCTTGGCTTTCTTTTTCTTCGGCTCGGCTTTTGGCTTCTCTTTTCTCGTCATTCGCCTGACGGCTGCCGAAGTAACTTTTCCGGCATCTTTTTTTGCGGCAGTTATGGCCTGCTCAAACTGACTTTCCGGGACCGCCGCGAGCTTTTGCCAGTCCGCAGACTGATTTTTGGAAATCTCCAAAGAATCAAGGGTAACTCCCGAAGTCCTATCATCGGACTTCGGTGACGATTTCAAGTTATCTGCGGCGCTTTTTCGCGTACCGTTGATCTTCATTACAGAGAGCATTTCCCCGGCCCTGCGTTCGGCCCGAACCTTGATCTCGGTCGCCCATAAGATCATGTCGGTGTTCTTCGCCTGCATGGCATATGCGGCCATTGCTTGCGCCTTATCGCGCACGTCCTTTACTTCATCAACGGAAACCGCTGCCTGCAATGCAGCCCGCGCAGCTTCATAACGGACAAGCCCTGTCATATGTTGAGTTCCTTGGCGATACGCTTCATCTCGTGCTCATAGGCGCTAGGGGTGGCTTCCGGGTGCTCGGCGATGTACTTGGCCTTTGCCGACTCATAGGCGAGCCAGTCATGGGTATGGGGCTGCCGGTGCGCCATGCGCCTGAGATAACCGCTAGGGCGGCGGGAGGGGGTCATGGGTAGCGGCTCCCCGGCAGAATCAGGTCGGCCCGCCCCAGTCCTCGAGCCGCCATGTTGGCAATGGCGCGCATGACCTTTTCGCGGGGCTCGATGACTGTGAGCGAATCGGCATCGACGCTCGCCCAGGTGTGGATGATGCGCAGGGCCTGCAGGGCAGCTTCTAGTTGCTTCTTTTCGGTGCTGTTCATGTTCTTGCCGCCTAAAACGCAGGAGTATTTCCGTGACGGCCCGGAATTGCCTGCCCTCTTTCGAGGCTTTGCGCTACTGCGCGCACTGGTGTTCATTTCGCGGCCTTGAGCTTGCCGTTGCGCCTGCGCGCGCGCGCCTCGATCTGGCGTACTCGCTCGCGGCTGATTCCGAGTAGGGTAGCGATTGCCTGCAATGTTTCCCCTGCCGCTCGAAGTCTTGCTATGCGTTCGGCACGCGGAGCGGCTAACTTCTGCTGGCGTGCGTTGAAGGCTTCTAAGTCCATAGGTGCGGATTTTCTACCCCTCAACTTTATTTTGCAAGGGGGATTGACAAGTTTATTTGTTTGGGCGCAGAATGCACTCATTCCCCGATTGCCGGGGCCACAAGGAGCGAGCAAGTGGACTTACATGAACGCGACGACCCTCCCGGCCTCATCCGGGCGCTGCTATGGATCGGCGCAGCTTGCCTGCTGGCCTTGTACTTCGGGCTGCTGCTCAACGATCCCGTGGCAGTTTGGGTGGGACTGTGGTCATGAATACCGACACCCGCACATTCCTAGACTGCCTGCGAGACTGGTCCGAGGACCGCCGCCGGCCGCTCGTGTTCGCCGTGTTCGTGCTGCTCATGGTGCTGCTGTGAATGGGCGCACATGAGATACACCCTTCGGCAGTCCGGCTCACTCTGGCTCTGGACGTACGCGCGCGACATCTTCTTTTTCGCGGGCGTCAGTCCTTCGCGCAAAGCCGCCATTCGGTCATTGCTCGAAGCAAGGCAAGAGGCGCGGG
>JAXMJU010000213.1:0-3735 GCA_034376265.1 Sulfuritalea sp. | reverse complement strand
GCGTAAAGCATTCGCCGGCCGCGATGTCGAAGCTGATGCCATCGACCGGCCGCGCGCTGCGGATATGAATCGACAGGTCCTTGACGGAGAGGATGCTCACGCCGACGACCTCGGGTCGAAGGCGTCGCGCACCGCGTCGGCGAACAAATTGGCGGCCAGCACCAGGGCGAACATGAAGCTGAAGGCCGCCGCCAGCGACCACCAGACCATGGGCTCGCGCGCCAGCTCCATGCGTGCGGTGTTGATCATGGTGCCGAAGGAAATCGTGGTCGGATCGACGCCGACGCCGACGTAGGACAGCACCGCCTCGGCCAGCACCAGGCCGGAAAAATCCATGACCAGCGCGATCAGCACGATGTGCATCAGGTTGGGCAGGATGTGGCGGCGCATGATGGCGAAGCGGCCGACGCCGAAGGCCTGCGCCGCCTGGACGAATTCCAGCTCGCGCAGCTTCAGCGTCTCGCCGCGCAGGAGGCGCGCGACGCCGGTCCAACTGGTCATGCCGAGGATCAGGCAGAGCGCCAGCAGGCGCGCATCGGCACGCTCCGCCGAGGTGGCGAACCACTCAGGATGGGTGTCGATCACCACCTGCATCATCAGCACCGCGGCGGCGATCAGCAGCACGCCGGGGATCGAGGAGAGCGTGGTGTAGAGGTATTGGATCAGATCGTCGACCCAGCCGCCAACATAGCCGGCGAGTATCCCCAGCAGCACCGCCAGCGGCAGCATCACCAGCGTGGTCAGGGTGCCGATCAGCAAGCCGGTGCGTATGCTCTTGAGCGAGAGATAAAGCACGTCCTGGCCCACCTTGTCGGTGCCGAAGACGTGGTAGCCGCCGCCCACCGCGATCGCGATGCCGAACAGCAGCAGGATCGCCAGCAGCGTGAGAAACACCGGACGAATCGCCGTGCCGCCAACGCCAACTTTCAGCATTTCAACGACGGCCACGCCGCGCCACCGGCACCATGCGCTTGCCAGCAAGAGCCAGATGACGAGGCCGCCGGCACAGCCGCGCGAGACGCGCACGGCGATGTCGAACTCGTGGCCGGTCAGGTCCGCGCCGAGATGCGCGCCGCCATGCTGCAAACGCGGGAACTCGCGCTGGGTCGAATTCTCCAGCGCCTCCCTGGCGAACAAGTGGGTCGCCAACGGCGCCGAATAAGTCTTCTCGCTGCGCTGGCGCAGGTCCGACAACAAGGCATCGAGCGCCGAGAGCACCTCCACCGCATACCGTGCTTCGGCACCCGGCTGCGCCGGCAGGCGCGCCCGGTAGTGCAGCGAATCGAGCAAGCCGATCAGCACGAACACCGCCAGCACGGTCGCCGCCGCCATCGCCATGCCGTCTTTCAGCACGCGCCCCCAGGCCGCGCGCAGGGCGTCCTGGCGCCGCGCCCACAGCGTCAGCGCGACTATCGCCGCGATCAGCACGAACAGCAGCGCGTCCGTCCACAGCAGCACCGGCTGGATCATTCCAAAAACCTCAGTGCAATCCGCAGATGACGCAGATTTCGCAGATGGAAAGACAGCGCGGCGAGGTATCGCCCTGACCAATCTGCGTCAATCGGCGAAATCTGCGGATCGAATGCCTCTTGCATAATCATTGCAATCTCACCCGCGGATCGGCCAGGGTGTAGGAAATGTCGGTCAGCAGCAGGCCGAGGATGTAGAGCACCGAACCGATGAAGACCATCGAACGCACCACGGCGAAATCCTGGGCGTTGATGGCGTCGATGGTGTAGCTGCCGAGGCCCGGAATGCCGAAGAAGGATTCGGTCAGGAGGCTGCCCATGAACAGGGTCGGGATCACCACCACGACGCCGGTCAGGATAGGGATCAGCGCGTTTCTCAGCACATGGCGGAACAGCACCACGCGCTCCGGCAGACCCTTGGCGCGCGCGGTGCGCACGTAGTCGCGGCTGATTTCTTCGAGGAAGATGGTGCGATACCAGCGCGTCGATGCGCCGATGCCGCCGATGACGCCGATGATCACCGGCAGGATCAGAAACTTCGCGGCGTCGAAGCCGCCGCTGTAGCCCGAGATCGGCACCAGGTGCCAGACCTTGGACACCAGCCACTGGCCGCCGATGATGTAGAACAGGCCCGAAATCGACATCATCGCCACGCACAGCACCACGCCCGAAATATCCAGCGCCGTGGCGCGGAAGAACACCAGCAGCAGCGCAAAGGAAATCGCCACGAAGAGTCCCAGGACAAAGGTCGGCACGGCGATCGCCAGGCTCGGCCCCATGCGCGTACTGATTTCGCGCGCGATGTCGCGGCCGTCGTCGGCGCGGCCGAAATCGCCGACGAACATGCGCACCGACTTGCTGAACAGGATGGTCTCGGTCAGCTTCGCGCCGCCCGCCGCCGCCGAGTTCCACACCAGAGGTTGGTCGTAGCCGCGCTCGGCCTTCCACTTCTGGATTGCCTCGGGCGTCACGCGCTTGACGCCGAGCTGCATGCGCGCCATGTCGTCCGGCGTGTTCACGACGAAGAACAGGGCGAAGGTCAACAGATTCACGCCGATCAGGATCGGGATCGCATACAGCAGGCGGCGGATGATGTAGGCCAGCATGGGCGTGGATTATCGGGTCGCGGAAAGCTCGCGGCCCCGCAGCATAGCGAAAAAATCGCGGCGCATCGCGGGCGAAAAGTCGTGATGGCTGACGAATTCCGTCGCCGCCCCGGCGCCGCGCCATGCTATGCCCCAGATCGGCGCGATCGCGGTCGGCTGCATGGCATAGCGCGCGTCGCCGACAAAGCCCGGGCGCCGCGGATCCAGCACCAGAAAGCCGTCGGAAAAGATGCGGAAGCGCTCGATGTCCTGCAGCCGCCGCGCCTCGCCCGCCGCGACCTGCCGCGCACCGGCCGCGTCGAGCAGCGGCGCCGAGGCGCCGGGATAGTGGCGCAGACCAAATCCCAGATGAAAGGCATCGACCTGCACCCGTCCGTCATGGACATACAGCGAACGCCACAGCACCAGGTTGGCCATCGATGGCTTGACCGAGAGCTGCGTGGCCTGGTGGCCGCGCGCCTGCGCCAGTTCCGTCGCCGCCGTTTGCGCCCGCTGCTGCTGGAAAAAGCCCAGGCCGAAATAAGCCAGCCCGAGCAGCAGACCCCAGCGTAGCGCCTGCGAATCGGGCCGGCGCAGGAACAAGAACAGCGGCAGCGCCAGCAGCAGCGTGAACAGTGGATCGACCACCGCGATCAAGTTCCAGGCTTCCCTGCGTTCCGAAAACGGCAGCCACAGGTGGGTGCCGTAACTGGTGCAGGCATCCAGCAGCGGATGCGGCAGATAGCCGGCGAGCGCATACAGATACAGCGCGCCGAAACCCATGCGCCGGCGCAGCAGCGGCCACAGCAGCAGGGCCGCGACCAGTGCGCCGACAGGCACGAAGGCCAGGGCGTGGGTGAAATGACGGTGGTAATCGAGCACCAGCAGCGCATCGCCGCCGCTCTGGATCAGCGCATCGGCATCGGGCAGCAGGCCGGCGGCGGCGCCGACAATGGCCGCGCTGCGCCGTGTCGCCAATCCCTCTCTCCCGACCTTTCTCCCGGAGGGAGAGAGGAGGCAGACTGCTTCCCTCTCCCTCCGGGAGAGGGAATGAGGGAGAGGGCTTGCCAACTCTTTGCCGCGATGCTGCAGCAGCGACGCCACGCCGCTCGCCAGCGTCGCGCCCATCACGGCGTGAGTCAGGATGTCCATGCGCGAATGATAGAGCCTCTCAGTCGGAA
>JAXMJU010000212.1:0-5606 GCA_034376265.1 Sulfuritalea sp. | reverse complement strand
CTCGAGCTCAACATGCGCCTGGAATTCGGCCGCAATGCCGAGCGCTACTGCTTCATCAAGTGGGGCATGCAGGCCTTCGACAGCTTCCGCGTGGTGCCGCCCGGCATCGGCATCGTGCACCAGGTGAACCTCGAATACCTGGCGCGCGGCGTGCTGCACAAGGATGGCATAACCTATCCCGACACGCTGGTCGGCACCGATTCGCACACGACCATGATCAACGCGCTCGGCGTGGTCGGCTGGGGCGTCGGCGGCATCGAGGCCGAAGCCGGCATGCTCGGCCAGCCGCTGGTGTTCCTCACGCCCGACGTGGTCGGCGTGCACCTGCACGGCCGCCTGCCCGAAGGCGCCACCGCCACCGACCTGGTACTCGCCGTCACCGAACGCCTGCGCCAGGCCCAGGTGGTGGGCAAGTTCGTCGAGTTCTTCGGCGCCGGCGCCGCGTCATTGACGCTGCCGGATCGCGCCACCATCGCCAACATGGCGCCCGAATACGGCGCGACCATGGGCTTCTTCCCGCCCGACGCCGAGACGGTCAAGTATCTGGCCGCCACCGGGCGCAGCACCGAGGAGATCGACGCCTTCCAGTCCTATTTCCAGGCGCAGGGCCTGTTCGGCATGCCGCCGGCCGGCGCGATCGACTACAGCGCGGAAATCGACGTCGACCTGGCCTCCATCCGGCCCGCCGTCGCCGGCCCGAAGCGACCGCAGGACCGCATCGAGCTTGCCGCTCTCGGCCGCCGCTTCGCCGAGCTGTTTGCCCTGCCCGTGGCGCAGAACGGCTATGGCCGCAGCGCGCAGGAAATGGCGCGGCGCCATGCGCTGGGCGCACCGGCGGCCGCGGTCGCCGCGACCGAAACTGCGCCCGCAGCGGGGCGCACGCTGCGCAACGAAGTCGAAATGGCCGATCACCCGCAAGCCGCCGTGTCGCCAGCGCCAACTCTTATGGCAACTGCGGTGGCAACTGCGGCGGCAACTGCGGCGCCGACATCGATCCCCGCCGCGACCGACATCGGCCACGGCGATGTGCTGATCGCCGCGATCACCTCCTGCACCAATACCTCCAACCCCGGCGTCATGCTCGCCGCCGGCCTGCTGGCGCAAAAGGCCATGGCGCTCGGGCTCACGGTCGGGCCGCGGGTCAAGACCTCGCTGGCACCGGGCTCACGCGTGGTCACCGACTACCTGGCCAAAGCCGGACTGCTGGGCGATCTCGAAGCGCTGGGCTTTCGCGTCGTCGCCTATGGCTGCACCACCTGCATCGGCAATGCGGGTCCGCTGGCGGCGCCGCTCGAAGCGGCGATCGCCGCGCACGACCTGATCTGCGCCGCGGTGCTCTCGGGCAATCGCAATTTCGAGGCGCGCATCCATCCGGCGCTGAAGGCCAACTTCCTGATGAGCCCGCCGCTGGTGGTGGCCTTCGCCCTCGCCGGCCGCGTCGACCTCGACCTCGCGCAGGAGCCGCTGGGCACCGGACGCGACGGCCGGCCGGTGCTGCTGCGGGACATCTGGCCGAGCACGCAGGAAATCGCCGCGGCCATGCATCACGCCACCGACCCGACGAGCTACCGCGCGCTCTACGCCGATTTCGCGCGCGGCAATCCCTTGTGGAACGACATTCCGGTCGACGCCGGCCAGGTCTACCCCTGGGAGCCGTCGAGCTACATCGCCGAGCCGCCTTTCTTTGACGACTTCGCGCTGACGCCGGGGCGGGTGCAGGCGATCCGCGGCGCACGCGCGCTGGCGATTTTCGGCGACTCGGTGACCACCGACCACATCAGCCCGGCCGGCTCGATCAAACCGGATTCGCCGGCCGGCGCATACCTGCTGGCCCACGGCATCGCCGTCGGCGATTTCAACAGCTACGGCGCGCGCCGCGGCAACCATGAAGTGATGATGCGCGGCACTTTCGCCAACGTGCGCATCCGCAACCTGATGCTGCCGGCCAATGCCGATGGCTCGCGCGTCGAGGGCGGGCTGACGCGCTTCCAGCCCGGCGGCGCAGCGATAACTATCCATGCCGCGGCGATGAAATACCAGGCCGCCGGCACGCCGACCTTGGTCTTCGCCGGCGCGGAATACGGCACCGGCTCCAGCCGCGACTGGGCCGCCAAGGGCCCGCGCCTGCTTGGCGTGCGCGCCGTGGTGGCGCAGAGCTTCGAGCGCATCCATCGCTCCAACCTGGTCGGCATGGGCGTGCTGCCGCTGCAGTTCCGCGCCGACGACAGCGTCGAGACGCTGGGCATCGTCGGCGACGAGGAATTCGACCTGATCGGCATCGACGGCGAACTGCGGCCGCGGCAGGAAGTGGTGCTGGCGATCCGCCGGCCGGGCGGCGGGCGACAGAAGCTGATGCTGCAATTGCGCGTGGACACGCCGGTCGAAGTCGACTACCTGCGCCACGGCGGCATCCTGCCCTACGTCCTGCGCGGACTGCTGGTCGGTGCGGCGAGCTGATAGCATCTGCGGATGAGCGATGAAGTCAGGCAGATGCGCGGCGCGGCGGATGCGCAGCCGGCGACGGTGGTGCTGGTGCATGGCTTGTGGACCCCGGCCGCGGTGTTCCTGCCGCATGGCCGCTGGCTGCGAGACCGCGGCTACCGCACGCTGCGCTTCGGCTACCCGAGCGTGCGCGCCACGCTGTCGCAGAACGCGCAGGCCCTGCGCCGCTACATCGCTGCGACAGACGCGAGCGAGATCCATCTGGTCGGCCACAGTCTGGGCGGCCTCATCATCCTCGACATGCTGCGGCAGGACGCCGATCCGCGCCTGCGCCGGGTGGTCCTGCTCGGCACGCCCTGCCTCGACAGCCACTGTGCGCGGCGGCTGGCCGTCCTGCGCGGCATGCCCGCCCTGCTCGGGCGCTCGATCGGCGAATGGCTGGCGCGCGGGCCCGTTGCCGCGGTGGCGCCCTGGCCCGCCGTGGGGGTGCTGGCCGGCACCCGCAGCCTGGGCCTGGGCCGCGTGGTGCCCGACCTGCCGCGCCCCAACGACGGCGTGGTGAGCGTGGCGGAGACGCGCCTGCCCGGCGCCGCGGACTTCATCGCGCTGCCCGTGGCGCACTCGGAAATGCTGGTCTCGCGGCGCTGCGCCGGACAGATCGCGGCCTTTCTCGACAGCGGGCAGTTTCGGCACCATGAACCGGTTTAGGGATTCGCTGCTGGCCGCATTGCTGACCATGGCGCTGGCCGGCTGCGGCAACATCGCTTACTACGCCCAGGCGGTGGGCGGCCATTTCGAGCTGATGCGTGCGGCGCAGCCGATCAGCGAACTGGTCGACCGGCCCGTCGGCGATCCGCAACTGGGCAAGCAACTGGCGGAGGTGGCGGCGATACGCGACTTCGCCAGCCGCGAGCTGGGCCTGCCCGACAACAACAGCTATCGCAGCTACGCCGACGTCGGCCGCCCCTACGTGGTGTGGAACGTCTTCGCCGCACCCGAGTTGTCGCTCGAAGCCAGGCAATGGTGCGTGCTGCTGGTGGGCTGCGTGAACTACCGCGGCTATTACGGGCAGAAGGATGCCGAGCGCCTCGCCGCGGAACTGCGCGAGGAGGGTTATGACACCTTCGTCGGCGGCGTTACGGCCTATTCCACGCTCGGCTATTTCGACGATCCGGTGCTCAACACCTTCATGCACCGGGGCACGCTCGAAGTCGCGCGCATCGTGTTTCACGAGCTGGCGCACCAGCAGGTCTACGTCAAGGACGACACCGCCTTCAACGAGTCCTTCGCCACGGTGGTCGAAGACGAAGGCCTGCGGCGCTGGACCGCGACCCAGGCCACGCCCGCGCAAAGCGCCGCCTTCGCGGCACAACGGACGCGCAAGGCGGATTTCGCCCGGCTGCTGCAGGATTACCGCCAGCGGGCGCGCACCCTGTATGCAACCGGGGGCGCCGCGGAACAGCAGCGCCGCGCCAAGGCCGAATTGTTCGCCGCCCTGCGCCGCGATTACGCGGCACTCAAGGCGGGTTGGGGCGGCTATGCCGGCTACGACAGGATCATCGGCGCGGATTTCAACAATGCCGGGCTGATCGCCTTCGGCCTCTACAGCGAGCTGGTGCCGGCCTTCGCGGCCCTGCTCGCCGCGGAGCAGCACGACCTGCCGCGCTTCTACCGGCGCGTGAGCGCACTTGCGGCGCTGACCAAGGATGCCCGGCGCTGCGCGCTGGCGCGGCTGCTGCCGGCCGCCGCTGCCGGCACCGCGGCGCGCGACTGTCCGCCCATCCTTGGCCAACCCGGCGCCGACCGATGGTAGGCTAGCGGCATCCCTTTCCAGCGAGCGACGCCATGAGCAAATACATCGGCATTCTTACCGCAGGCGGCGACAGCCCGGGGCTCAACGCGGCGATCCGCGGCGTCGGCAAGGCCTTGCTGGGGCATTACGGCATGCACGTGGTCGGTTTCCGCGACGGTTTTCGCGGCCTCATGGAAAACCGCACGGCGACGCTCGACGGCGGCCAGCTCTCGGGCATCCTGACCGTCGGCGGCACCATCCTCGGCACCAGCCGCGACAAGCCGCACAAGATGCCGGTGGGCGGCAAGATCGTGAACATGCTCGACACCATCGCCGCCAACTACCACGCCAACCAGCTCGACTGCCTGGTCTGCCTGGGCGGCGGCGGCACCGCGAAGAATGCCCTGCGCCTCAAGCAACTGGGCCTGAACGTCATCACGCTGCCGAAGACCATCGACAACGACGTCGCCGGCACCGACGTCACCTTCGGCTTCGATACCGCGCTGGGCATCGCCACCGAGGCCATCGACCGCCTGCACAGCACGGCGCACAGCCACCACCGCATCATCGTGGTCGAGATCATGGGCCACCGCGCCGGCTGGCTGGCGCTGGGCGCCGGCATCGCCGGCGGCGCCGACGTGATCCTGATTCCGGAGATTGCCTACGACGTCGATAGCGTGGCCGCAGCCATCCGCGCCCGGGCCCACGGCGGCAAGCCCTTCTCCATCGTCGCGGTGGCCGAGGGTGCGATCTCGCAGCACGACCTGGCCGCGATCGCCGCCGCCCGCTCCGCCGACAGGAAAGCGGCGAAGCAGAAGGACGCGCGCAAGGCCGACGATACGCAGGCCGATGCCGCGGAACTGCTCTATGCCGATCGCACGCTGCGGCTGGCCAAGCGTTTGGAAGCCCTGACCGGCCTCGAAGCCCGCGTCACCATCCTCGGCCACGTACAGCGCGGCGGCGCGCCCTCGGCCGCCGACCGCTTGCTGGCGACCCGACTCGGCACGGCCTGCGCCGACCTGATCGCCAAGGGCACTTACGGCGTCATGGTGGCGGCCAAGGGCGAGGACACGCAACCGGTCAGGCTCGAAGACGTCGCCGGCAAGGTCAAGACCGTGCCGCTCAAGCACTCGTGGATCGGCAGCGCACGCCGGGTCGGCACCAACTTCGGCGACTGAGCGACAAACACCTGTCGTGTGTCTGCTACCGCACAGACCCTGCGCGGCGCGAGGATATGCTGGGCTGCCGCCACTTTGTTGTCTATCTGCGTAATCCGCGTCATCTGCGGATTGAACAGAGCTTATTTGGATCATGCGCCTGCCCATTCTTTCCTGCCTGCTGTTGCTTGCCGTCGCTTTCGACGCGGCGGCGA
>JAXMJU010000211.1:0-13604 GCA_034376265.1 Sulfuritalea sp. | reverse complement strand
GTTCACCGTGATCCAGTAGGCATAGAGCTTGGCCACCGCGTAGGGGCTGCGCGGATAGAAAGGCGTGGTTTCCTTCTGCGGCGTCTCCTGCACCAGGCCGAAGAGTTCGGAGGTGCTGGCCTGGTAGAAACGGGTCTTCTTTTCCATGCCGAGAATGCGCATCGCTTCGAGGAAGCGCAGCGCCCCCAGGGCATCGGAGTTGGCCGTGTACTCGGGCTCCTCGAAGCTCACGGCGACATGGCTTTGCGCCGCGAGGTTGTAGATCTCGTCGGGCTGCACCTGCTGGATGATGCGCACCAGGCTGGAGCTGTCGGTCATGTCGCCGTGGTGCAGCGCGAAGCGCCGGTTGGCGACGTGCGGATCCTGGTACAGGTGGTCGATCCGGTCGGTGTTGAACAGCGAGGTGCGGCGCTTGATGCCATGTACCTCGTAGCCCTTGTCGAGCAGGAACTCGGCGAGATAGGCGCCGTCCTGGCCGGTGACGCCGGTGATGAGTGCCACGCGTTGAGGGCTGAGGGCCGTGGGCTGAGGACTGAGTGGGGTCATTCGAGTTGGTTCGCGTTCTTGATGGTGGTAGGTGGTTTGCCCAATTCGGCCGGGCCGATCCGCGGGTCGGAGATATCCACCCTGGCGTGGTAGCCGGCGACTTCGAGAACTTCCATGGTGTCAATGGCCCTGGTCATTTGACAGTGCCCAATTCCGGGTGATGCTTGATCAGCCAGGCTTCGAGATGGGCCTTGAGTTCGGCAGCCGTCGCCCGCAGTTCATCAAGCTCCGCCTGGGTAGGCACAAACGAACCATCGTATAGACCGGTAGCACGTTGACGCCGGAATTCGTCCAGCAGCCGAAGCTTTTCGCGCGGATAGCCAATGCTGGTGTGCAGTGTTTGCAGGGCCAGAACGTGGTGACCACCACGAGAGTCGGGGCGCAGGTTATTGGCGCGCAAGGCGGCAAGGCCTATTTGCAGCAGCGCCTCATAAGCCAGGTCGAATCGGCTGTCGAGGCTGATACTGTCTTTTCCGGCATCCGTCAGCTTGGTGCTGATCTTGGCGAGAAAGCGGCGAATTTCCTCCGCGCTGGCGGGTTCGCGCTGGAGACCCTTGCCGATGAGGTTTTCAAGCGTCATCGGGCGTTCCAATCAGTTGTGTGATGGGCCCGCCGAGTACATTGTTTAGAAACGGATCGCCTTGTGCCCGCCGTTTCCGAAAGTCTTCCGCATTGTAAAGTCGGACACCGATTTCCCTTCCTATGCGCGATTCGACCGGGACGACGGCAGCCAGAGCTTGTTCGAGGCTGATGTCACCGACAATCAACAGGTCGACGTCACTGCGAGCGTGATTGCTGCCTTTCGCAACAGACCCGTAGAGGGCGGCAAAGCGGATCCGTCCTGCGTAGGGATCCAATCCGGCCTTGATTTGGGCGGGCAGACCGCAGGTCTTGCGCACAATGGACTGCAACTCCGGGAAAATTGGGTGGGCGGTATTGGCCCGATAGGTGACCCGGTTACCGTCCTGGCTGCGTTCGATCAAGTCGGCTTTTTGCAGTTGCCCAAGCTCGTGCTGCAGGGCGCCGGGGCTAATGCCGGCCTGCCTGGCGAGTTCGCGCAGGTAATAGACCCGTTCCGGCTGATCGAAGAGTATCGCCAGGGCCGCTTGGCGGGTTTTTCCAAAAAGCACCGATGCCGCTGCTTCCATAGTGTCCAAGTTACGAGAACGGTTGTTCTTGATTATAGAACGACTAGCCTTGAAATTATTCACAACAGGCTGAGCCATGACACGATTGAACAACGAGCCCGGTTCTGAGCGGCGGCGCTCGAATTCTGCGATGAGTTCAGGCTGCATCATTTGCCGTAATCCGGCCAGATGCCAGGAAGCTGGCATAGGCTTGCGCAATTCCATCGCGTAGCGTTGTTGTTGCCTGCCAGCCGAGTTGTTTCATGCGCGACACGTCGAGCAGCTTTCTCGGGGTGCCGTCGGGTTTGCTGCTGTCGAAGACGATTTTGCCTTTGAAGCCGACGACATCCATTGCCGTTTCCGCCAGTTCGCGGATGGTGACGTCGTTTCCGCTGCCGACGTTGTAGATGCCTTCGCCGATGCCGTGCTCCATGAGAAAGACGCAGGCGTCGGCCATGTCGTCGACGTAGAGGAATTCGCGCTGCGGCGTGCCGGTGCCCCAGGCGACGTATTCGGTGTCGCCGCGCAGTTTGGCTTCATGCGCCTTGCGGATCAGCGCGGGCAGGACATGGCTGTTGGCGAGATCGTAGGTGTCGTTGGGGCCGTAGAGGTTGGTGGGCATCGCGCTGACGAAGCGGGTGCCGTACTGACGGTTGCAGCTTTCGCACAGCTTGATGCCGGCGATCTTGGCGATGGCGTAGGGTTCGTTGGTTTGCTCGAGCGGGCCGGTGAGGAGGTAGTCCTCCTTGATCGGCTGCGGGCAGTCGCGCGGATAGATGCAGCTGGAGCCGAGAAAGCACAGGTCCTTGATGCCCGCCTTGAGGGCGCCGTGGATCAGGTTGTTCTGGACGGTGAGGTTTTCGTAGATGAAGTCGGCACGGTAGGTGTTGTTGGCGTGGATGCCGCCGACCCGGGCGGCGGCGAGGAAGATGTAGTCGGGCTTTTCTGCGGCGAGGAAGTCGAATGTTGCGCGCTGGTCGAGCAGGTCGAGTTCCTGCCGGGTGCGGGTGACGAGGTTGGTGTAGCCGCCTTGCTGCAGGCGGCGCACGATGGCCGAACCGACCATGCCGCGGTGGCCGGCGATGTAGATTATTGCGTTCTTGCCGATCGCCACGCTAGGTGTTCCTGCCGAAGTTATCTTCAATTCGGCTGGGTCATGCGTTCTGTTCGGCTTGCAGCCCGGCAGGCGCCGGGATTTCCGATTGCGCTTGCCGCAGCGCCGTTATCTCTGCCTTCAGGGCTTCGAATTCGGCTTCTTTGCGGGCCAGGTAGTCACGGGTGAGGAGTGCGCGGTTCTTCACGCCTTTGGGGGTGAGGAGATACGCCACCTTGGCCAGCTTGCCCTCGGTGCGTCCAAAATGCCCCATTTTGACCAAGCCCTTTTCGATCAGGGCGGCAATCAGGTAGTTGACCTTGCCATTGCTGACCCCCAGCTGCCGGGCAAGATACCGCTGGGAGGCTTCCGGGTTCTGCTCGATCGCGCGAAGGATCTGGAAGTGGACTTGTTCTTTGGGGGTCATCGGGAATAAGGGGGCTGGCCGAATGCGCAGGTTCAACAATGAGCGCGCACTATAGCGGCGATTGGGGATTATGGCAATGGATTTGTCGGATCTGTTTTTTCACGCCGTGGCGGGCGTTTTTACACTGCCAATTCCTGCATCGCCCTGCCTTCGGCGATCCAGGTATTGATCCAGCGCGGCGTCTTGCCGCGCCCTGACCACACCAGTTCGGCTTGAAGCGGATGCCGAAACTTCACCGGCGCCGGCTTGCGATGCGATCGCCGGGAGTTGTTGGGTACTGCCGACGGCGCGCCCGCAAATGCAGGTGATGCCAGCAAGTCGTCGAGCTTGTAGCCCCGCGCCCGTGCCAGCGCGGCCAGTTCTTCCCTGACCAAGGCCCGTTCATGCGCCCGCCGTTTTTCGATCTCCTTGGGCACGGCGACGAGAAGCTGCTGCAGTTCCGCCAGCGGCACCAGCGAAATATCGATCGTCACGCGGCCGCCGATATGGGAATGATTTGCGCTGTTTCCGACGACGTGCCGGTGGCCGGACCGGCATCGCTGTCATGGCACTCAAGTTGCGGCCGCGGCGGAACGGAATCGGCGGCTGGACGCATGGCCCCATCGACTTGGGAAGTAGCGCCTTCCCCGGCCGCCGTGTGCTCGTCTTCGTCGCCATCCCGTTCTCTTTCCAGTAGCCGGGGATCCAGGGCTTCCGTATCCACCAGGGCCTGAAACTCGTCCAGAATCTCCGCCTGACGCTGGCCGAGGTAGCGCCTTACCGCCTCATTGCCCAGCAGCCGGCTCAGATAGCCCTTGGCGACGGTCAGGTGCAGCAGGTCGGCTCCGTAGGTCTGCTCGGCTTGCTGATACTGGCCCTGGACCTTGCTCATTTCCCGCTCAAGCCGGTTCATCTGCTCTGGCGTGACGGCGGGTTTGATCTTGGGCGGCCGATGATTGTCCACCCGTTGCTCGGGTGGCGTCGCGTTGAGCAGGGCCTCGGCATAGGTGATGTTGATCGCAATGGCCGAGATCATCAGTTCCACCGCTTCGACTTGGCGTTCGGGCCGCATCTTGCGCAGGACACGGGCGACTTCCGGATTGAACTGCTGGTCACGCAGCAGTACCACCGCCCCGGGGGTGACGCCGTCGAGCAGGTTCATGCGTTTGTCGATCGAAGTGATATCCAGGTTGAAGGCCCGCGCCAATCGCTCCTTCGACACGCCGCGGTCGATGGCCCGGCGCAGCATGTAGTGCTCCTGTATCGTTGACAGACGATTGATGCGGTTGTTGTAGGTGTAGGTCTCGTCGTCCGTGGCGATCAGGCAGGGCGCTTCGGTCTGACCCAGCTCCCTCAGGGCCAGCGCCCGCATGTGGCCATCGAGCAGCAGAAACTGGTCCTTGAAGACGACCGGCCGGGCGACCGAGAGCGGTTCGATCAGGCCGACTTCCTGAATCGAGGCCTTGATCTGCAGGAACTTGCGCGAGCCCATGGCGCCGTCCGGTACTTTTTTGCTCGGCAGCAGCGCATCAAGCGCAATCGTCTGGGGCGCGAGGTCGAATCCGACCAGAGTGTTCAGAATGGCCATGTCCATCATGCGGCTCCTTGCAGGTTGATGCGGTCGGCCAAGGGGGCCGGCACACTGGCCAGCCCTTCCGCCCGCAAGAGATTGACGAAGTTTTCATCGCGGAGGAGGGTGCGCAGGGCTTCGATGACGAAGAGCAGCTTGTTCTGTGAGTACTCGGCCTTGATCACCAGCTTCTTCTTGCGTGCAACTTCCTTCTGGTAGGTGCGCACCAGGGTGGACGGGGAAATCACCGGATCGCTTTTCGGCACCGGGCCGTGGGAAACCGCGGGGCCGAGGGCTTCTCGCTTTTCGATCAGTCGCCTGGCTTCCACGAGTTGCCGGCCACGCAACTGGCCGGTTTCATATGCCTGCTGCAGGACGCTGCCGAATTCCTTGTTGGTCTCGCCGGCCCTGGCGATTTCCAGCGCCGTGGAGAGCGGAATCTGTCCTTTCTGCACGCCTTCGATCAGGCGCTCCTCGCCACGATCGAGCAGGAAAATGATGTTGCTCACGTACTGCGTCGAGAGACCGGTCTTGCGTACGATGGCTTCGGGGCCGTAGTTTCGCTGGCGCAGCGACTCGATGTCGGCCAGGATTTCCAATGGCCGGTACTGGCGCCGGGCGATGTTTTCCGCCAGGCTCATGATTAAGGCGTCTTCCTCGGTAACCTCGACCACCAGCGCCGGGATATGGGTTTCGCCGAGCAGGCGAAAGGCATTCATTCGTCCTTCGCCGCAGACCAGGAGGTACGCCGGTTCCCCGTCCAGCCCCTCGCGCTGGGTGACAGTGATCGGCTTCTTGAGACCGATGGATTTTATGTTGCCGACAATTTCTTCGAAGACTTCGGCGTTGCGGTCTCGCGAGTTGAGCACCTCGATCCGATCGATGGGGATCAGGCGCACGGCTTCGGGTGTGTCTCGCATCATGGTGCTACCTCCTGTTCTGGGTCAGGCTGCAATGGATGCATCGCCATTCATGCTGCGACGCGCGCGCAGCCCCGCCTGGACATCGATGCGTCGGGCGAGGCCATAGAAGAAATCGAGGGAAGTGAAGCGAAAGCATTCGTACTCGGGGAGGTTCTTTTCCTTGAGGTGAATGCGGCCGAACTGGAAGTTCAGCCGCGGCAGCAGGAAGTAGTCGAGTTCAGCCTCATTCGTGGGATCGAGGCGGATGGCGAGGGTAATGTCGGCGGCGAATTTGGCGGGATCGAAGCGCACCCGCCAGCGTTTCATGCCACTCGGCATGATCCGGCAGCGGACCAGCACCAGGCTGATGACCAATTCCCGGTTCAGATGCAGCAGGTCGGTCGCGGGGTCTCGCCATAGATCGCCCCCGAGTTCGGCAATCGTCTGTTGCGTGCGCGCGATGATTTCGGGGTACCGCTGGCGCAGCTTGCGATTGACTTCGAAGTAATGCAAATCGGCCTTGGGACGGAACCCGATCAGATCGTAGGCACGGGCCAGGGAGCCGAAGCGGCGGGTCACCGCGTCATACCCCGGCAGATCGGGTGACTGGTCGATGATGAAGGAGGAAAGCCGGCCCCGTTTCTGATAGACCAAACGCAGGCGCTCCAGCAGTTCTTCGTCGGTGTATTTTGTGGCCCGGGCGTTCAGGACTTGTTGGGCGGCCCAGAAGATCTCGGGCGGTACGATGCCCTCAAAGGCCGCTTCCTTGCGAATCCACATCGCCGGCGGATTCTTGACCTGGAGTTTCTTGAGCTTGAAGGACCGCCGGTTGTAGATGTTGTTGCCGATGTACTTCTCGTTGGTCAGGACTTCGCGTACCGTGCTGAAGGTCCAGCGTCGTCCAAGATCGGTGCGCACATCCATTTTGTTCAGGCGCGCGATCATCTGCGAGATGGACAGATCCTCGTCGATCAGCCAGCGGAAGATGCTATTGACCATGCGCACTTCGTCCGCTGGCCCCGGCAAGAGAATCACCCGGTCGGTCTGGATGTTTTTTTGTTCGCCGGGATTCAGCGTGCCCTTGATGTTGCCGGCCTGGTCGATCAGGACGCGGCGCAGCCCGAAGCCGGCCGACCCGCCCTGGCGGAAGCCGTTTTCGATCATCCGGCACTGGCCGGCGAACACCTTGGTGGAGAGCTCCCGACTGTACTCGCCGGCCATGGCGCGTTTGACGCCTTTGACGATGGTCGATACGGGCGAGCCGTCGTTCTCGAACTGCTCGGCCACGTAGGCGACGCGGATGCCGGCGCGCTTGCAGATGTATTCGTAATAGGCGGATTCGTCGGCGTCCTGAAAGCGGCCCCAGCGGCTGACGTCATAGACGAGAATGACGCTAAAATCGGTCTTGCCCGATTCCACGTCGGCAATCAGGCGTTGCAATGCCGCACGGCCACTGATCGATAGTCCGCTCTTGCCTTCATCGGCATAGGTGCGCACAATCGAAATGCCCCGCTGCCCGGCATACTCGCCGATCTTGTCCGACTGGTTGCGGGTCGAGTACTGCTGATGTTCAGTAGACATCCGCACGTATTGCGCTGCCCGCAGCAGCACCGTCCCGGCTTCTGACTCCTCAACACTTATGTAAGGCTTATTCAGTTCAGGCATATGCGCAAACATCCAAAGAGCTCGACATGACGGCCATTCGTTTTAGTGGTCGTTACCAGTAACGAACGAATAGTAACAGAAATTTCGCCCGTTACAAATAACAAATGTCGATCGACAATAAAACCCGCCAAGCCGCCTTCCGGCAGCGCATGCGCCTGGCAGGCAAAAAGTCGATCACACTTTGGGTATCGCCAGAGGAAGAGCAGGCGATACGGGCAATCCTGAACAGAAGCGCGGATAGCGATGAAGAAACCGACCCGCCGCCGGTCACGACAGACGAAACGTCCTCAATTCAGAAGGTCCCGCGGCGGCGCGCGTCTATTAAGAAGAGGTAAGGGGCTGCATTTTCCCGGGCACTGGCCAGCCACCGCGACGGGGCCGGCTGTCTGGATGGAATCCACGACTTGCCGACAGTAATGTCGATTGATAATCTGGTTAGCGTCAAAATACTCAGTATTGAGACGAAAGCCGGCTTAGTGGTAATGCGCGCGCCAGATTGACTATCGTGCGCGACCTGCAATGGTCACCATTTGCAGGCCCACTTTCCAGTCGGAATATGCTTCTGGCGGCGCTTCACCCTGATCGCTATAGAGCGCGCAGACTGGTCAATCGGCGCCGCGCAGCGGGGTTTGTGCTTTTGTGGGCACGGATCTCCGCAATGGCGGAGTTTCGCTAATGCGGAAGTGCGAATCATCCGTGGATGCGGTGTTTCGGCGCCATCCAAAGCAGGACAACGCAATACGGAAATGGAAACAACGACCCACCGGTCACCCGCAGTAAGACAAGGACCCACAAGGCCAGAAGGAACACGCGATGGAAACAAACCAGGCCTTTTCCACCGACCCGAGTTGGCCTCCCGAACAGGCCAGACTGATATTCTTCGACACCGAGTTCACGGCTCTGGTGCAGGATCCCTTTCTTATTTCCATCGGATTTGCCTCCGACGACGGATCGGAGTTCTATGGCGAACTGGAACCGCGATTCTGGGCGCCATGGGCGAGCAAGTTTGTGCAGGGGAATGTCGTGCCCCAGTTGGACCAGGTCACCCACCGGGCAGGCGGGTTGCCCCCGTTCAGCCTCATTGCACTTGCGAAGGCAATCCGCGAGTGGCTTGAGCGCCAGTCAGATCTGGTGGTGTTGGTGTCGGATTCGCCACGCTATGACCTCGAGGTGCTGTTGGCCTTGTTCAGGGAAGTAGATGAGTCCTGGCCGAGCAATACCGACAAGCGCGTCCGGTGCTACTCCATGGACGAAACGGCGGCGCTTACCTACCACCGTGAATTCAAGCGAATCGGATTGCCGCAGCACCATGCGCTCGCCGATGCGAAAGCATTGCGCGCGGCATGGACCGCGCACGACTGGAGGTCGGACTGATGAACCTACAACCGGGAGGAGAGGCCTGCCTCCGACATTGTCCCGGACTTGCTTAGCGTGCGCCAATCTCGATGGCATTTGTCACGTATTTGATCATGGAGCGTGATGGAAGAGGGGCGCAAAGTCTTGCAATTGGGCTTTCGGAAAGTGGGCGACGCTCTCCCGCAAGATCAGTCGTTCAGGTTGATGTAGCGCGTGGTGGTGCCGGTGGCCGCGGGCGGTTTGTTCGTCTCCTTCTTCACCTTGTCGGCTCGATTCGTGGCGGGCCGCTGCGCTTTGGTTGCCGGCGGCTTTTCGGGGGCGGAACCTGTCGATACTGATGTGGGTTCCACAGGCGGTGCGGATGTCGCCAGCGGCGGATTGACCCGCGTCGGCGTCGGTGCGGCCAGGTTCGTGCCAGGCGCAGCGGGTCTAAGCTTTGTGGCGGTGGTTTTCGCCGTAAACAGAAATAGTCCTGCTCCACCCATGGCGCACAGAGTCACCACGATCGCACTCCTGGTGGCTTTTCGGTTCAACGCCGGCTGCAGGGTTGTCGCGGCTTCCCGATCGTCGGCTGAGGATCCGATAAAGCCGGCCAGCAGGGTTCCAATGTGCAGCAAGGTCGGTATCAACGGGATCAAGTTCAATACCGGGGTCAGCTCAAATACTGTGGCCAAGGCGGGCAGCACAGGCAGCCACGCCCGCCCCACCGTGCCGCCTCTTGCCCATGCCAACAGGCACATCATCCCCAGCGACCAGGCATGCGCCCACCATTGCGGCGTCATGCCCAGGCCGACGGCGGCACTGATGGCATTGACAATGGACGAGTTGGACCCAAAGTAGGGCAGTACGTACGTCGGCACCATCAATATCAGATAGGTGACGACAAAGACTATGGCGTTGGGTTGCATGCGAAAAACCCAGTTATCCCATCAGGACTTGGTGGGCTTGGCGGAAAGCAGCCACTTGCCATCGTCGGAGCTCTTCATCTGAAACCCGAAATTTGCAGTTTCGCCGCTATCCTCGGCGAAATAGACGACGCGGAAGTTCAGCGCATTGAGCGCCGGCATCGAAAAACTGTCGATGGCACGAATGCTGACGCACTTGTGGTGGTCGTGATATTTCAAATGGTTGGCGTTGTTGGGAAAGTACAGGACGTAGTAATACTCGTGGCCGGCGACATCAACCCCGGGAACTGCATAAGCATTTAGTTGTTGCATGCCCCGATGGCTCTTTACGCATCGATGCATCGCCAAGATCCTCTTGATGGTGGGCAACGCCGTATCGACTGCTGCCTTGGTCTTGTCGTCGTTGGGAACAACCAGCTTGATTTGTTCCTTCTGCGGCACATTGCTTGCCATGCTTCCTGCCGGTGCGGGCGCGTTTTGAGCGGTGGTGGCGATTGGCTGATTCAAGGTGGCAAGGTCGCGATTGAGCTGATCCATTGCCTGCTTGCACCCGCCAAGCGATAGCGCACCCATTGTCAGGACGCCGAGTACCCGAAAATTCATTGCTTCCCCTTTATGAAAATAGGAGGACACCTCTTCATGGGGTATCCCTGAGTTATTGTTGCCGTGCTTTGTAGAATATATTCCGTGGATTGTCAATCTCGATACAGTCACTCTGTGTCGGATGAGCATTCGGTTCGACAAGGCCAAGCGGCATCTTGCAGATAACATCCGGCGCAAGCGTGCAGCCTTGGGCTTGTCTCAGGAGGCGTTGGCGCTAGCGGCAGAAGTCGACCGAACCTACGTATCCCAAATTGAGCGCGGAATTGGCAATCCCTCGCTGCTGATTCTCTGCAAGTTGTGCGACGAGCTCGACGTGGAATTGGTAGATATCTTGCGGCCTGAATAATTGCAGGATGTCTGGTTGGTCAAGGACCGAGCCACTGAACAGTCTTGCGCGGAATGCCCTGTGCAAATAGCGGAACGCCAAATGCGATGTTTGGGGGCAAGTGACAAACCGCTCATGCCTGTGGGTTCGCGGTGGCGATCGTCTGCTGTGTAGCAGCGGAATTCCAAGGGCAGCTATCCGGCGGCGAACTGGCAGGGGTCAATGAGTGCTCGGTGCCCATTGGAGACAGTCGAGAAAACTGGAAGCGGACCTTGACTGGGAAGCCTCGAAAGTGAAAAGCTGCCACTCGATATGCGAATGCGATACTATTGGCTCAACGGCCCCTACGCAGCGGTTGGAGTCATTGGCTGGCATGACCTGGCGAGCCTCAGAGCGGCGGCTTGCTGGCTCGACCTGTCGTTCCATCTGGTTGCATCTGATCCAGTTGGCAGGCAGGGCCCGGGCTATTGTGTTGAAAAACTCGGCCCGACAAAAAATTGGCGAATTTCAGAGGTGCTTCTCCCCTTTCGATGCTTGCGATCATCGATCCGGAGGCGATCTGAGAGGTCGATTTTCCACCGGCCCAAAACGGCAGCCGAGAAATCGACTTTTTCAGCACAATAGGCCAATAACGGTCGTTCGCAGGCTGTAGTATTGCGAGGGAAGTGCTGCATTTCAGTTCTTATGTGGTCTCGCGAGCCGCAATAGGTAGGAACGCCTTCGGCTCGATTGGCTCCAGTTGGTCCGGCGGAGTTGCGTTGCTAAGAGCTATGTACTGGAGCGGCGGCGGGGTGCCGCTTTCAACTTCGGGGGCGGAAGACGGTTGGCAGAACCGGCGGCTTCGGAGAATTTGCCACATGGCCTCGCTCACTCGATTCGAAACATGGATTCGATCGTTCTGGTTTCGGGAATGCGGTTTGCACGCATCGTCCATGCGTGCACCGTATCGGCTCGCAGGAAGTGTCAGTTCAGTAGCAACTGGGGATATCTTCTCTTTGGGAAAAACGGGAGGTTGCGCTTGCGGCCCGCAGGCGACAACTGCCGTGCATACTCCTCGGAGATAGTCCCGCGAAGACATGAGCGCTACTACTTCATCTTCGCCTTTGTGCCTTCGCTCGCTTTTGGCGGGTCGGCGGTTTTTGCTGCCTCAGCGGGAGCCAGCTTTGCCTCGGGCTTGTCCGTCGTCCCATTTGCGGGCGGCTTCGACGTCGCGTCTGCCGGAGGCTTCGGCTTCGGTTTCGCCGGCTGCTCGGTGGCTTGCGCCGTCTTGATCGGAACGACGCGATCCAAGCAGGCCGTGCGCCGAGCTGCGTCGTCCTTGAATTCCGAATTGCACATCTTTACGGCTTCGGCCAACGCTTCGTTCTCGCGTGCCGATGCAATTGCGTTCTGGCTGCCGGATTGCGCGATTGCCACATCCGTGTTTAAGCGAGCGCGAAGCATCCTGTACTCATGTGATTTTTTCGACACATCGGTGATCAGCTCGGGGAGTTTCTCCCGGCAAAACTTTGCCAAGGCTGTTTCGCGACCGCGAAGGACCGCACCGGCGTAGTTGGTGCCGGTTGTCGCCCCTAGGTCCTTCTTGAATTCGTCTTTCAGGATATCTGTCAGACTCTGCAGGTTTTGGTCCGGCTTGCCGTCGCCCCGCAGGCCAAGCTCGACCATGCAGGCGAACACTAGGTCGCGGCCGCTGTCGGTAAGCAGAAAGTCCGCTTGCATCTCGCGCAGGACCACGGCTTCCGGCTTCGCAGTGAGGCCACCGCCCGTCTTGAGCTGTGAAATCTTGCCGCTCGCTTCGGAAGCGCTCTTTGCGACGCTGCGTATCAACTCCAGCAGAGCGTCGCGTTCCCCCTTCGCTGTTGCAAGTGCCGCCTGAAGGGTGGTGGTTTGCGTCTTGTAGTCTTCTTCCTTGCCAACAGCGGGCTGGGTTCCCTTGTGTGCCTCCAATGCCTTCGCAGTATCATCGACCTTCTTGTTTGCGGCAGCGAGCTTTCCCGTCTGCTCCTCTATCTTTGCGATTTCACCAGGCAGGCCGGTCAAAGTGGCATCACCTTTCGCAGTCGCCTCGCCACCGATGCCGGCTAGTTTTCGCCCGAAAGCCCCCGCAGCGTTGTCGCCAAGGGAAAGCGTGACAATCGTGTCGTCGAGCCGGCTCATGATCAGGGTGTACATCGTTCCGGAGACCGCGCCGTTGGCATAGGCCAGACAAGTTTGATACATCTTGTCGCGCAGCAGTTGGATAGCCGCGGTTCGTTCGCCAAGCTGCACCAAGCCTTCAACCTGTTGCGCGGAAAGCGAAAGCGAGCCTTGGCCAAGGATGCTGACGCCAACGCCAAACGAGTTGGCAAGCGTCGTGGCGACATCGGGGCTAGGCTCGGTGCATAGAATGCTCTTGGGATCGACGATTCCGGTCGTCGAGAAGATCGACTGCGAGGAGTTCGCGATGACCCGCAGACGCGAGTCGGCGGCGAGAAAGTCGTGATTCTTCAGTTCTTCCTTCTTCAGCGTCGCGCTGGGCGCAATGGCGCAGCCCCCCAAGCACAAGGCAATCAATCCCCAATGACCAAAGCGCATGTTTCTCCCCCCTTTACTTCCTGATTCTGACAACAGTATTATTTGGACCAGCCGTCACCCTTGTCCCAAAGAGATTTTTTTGTTTTCGACCAGCCACTACCACTGTTCCATTTCATTACGGTTGAGACCGAAATGCCGGCCATCTCGCAGCAGGTACTGATAGGCAATTCCTGATGACGCGCTTCGGAAAAGATCCGACGAATCTTCTCCCGTTCCTCGTCCGTGTAGATGTAGCCCATCTGGAATTCCTCCTTTAGAATCGTTGGAATTGCAAGGTATTGACGATGGATATCCCGCTCCTGTCGTTGGTTCCGATGGTTCAATCTGATTGCACTATTGCTATCGGCATTTATTATCATACGCTCCTATGGACAGGAAAGTCTATCCGCCCCTGCCCGCACGGCGCTGGGCGATTTGCCCAATCTCCAGCTTCCCAGCCCTGGTGTGACGACGCACAGTTGCGGTATATGTTGTCTGGCGAACCACCATTGGTAACAACGTTCAATTCTGAATGACCGCTTTGGGTCGGTTG
>JAXMJU010000210.1:0-7090 GCA_034376265.1 Sulfuritalea sp. | reverse complement strand
TTGAGACGGCGGCCGCCCGCAGCGGTACCCTGGTGACCGCGGCGGAACAAGTGGCCGGTGAGCTGCGCAGCGTCGAAAACTTCAACAACGTGGTGCGCGGCCAGTTGCATGGCGTGGTCGACGAGACCGAAAAGGCGGCCTTCGATATCGCCGGGCGCCTGCAGAACATCGACGACGTCATCACCCGCCTGGCCGGCGTCGTCGAATCCAGCACCACCGAGTCGAACAAACTCCTGACCGCCTCGGACCAACGAATCGCCCGCAACCGGGAGCTGATCGCCACGCTGGAGAACTACATCCGGCAACGCGTCGCGACCGCGATCGAGGACCGCGAACGCATCAATCACGTGGTCAAGGAAGCACGTTCGCTGGGCACCCTGGTCGATCTGATCAAGCACATCTCGGGACAAACCAACCTGCTGGCGCTGAACGCCGCGATCGAGGCCGCCCGCGCCGGCGAGGCCGGCCGCGGCTTCGCCGTGGTCGCCGACGAGGTGCGCAAGCTTTCCGGCGAGACCGACAAGGCCGTCAGCCAGATCAGCAGCGGCATCCAGACCGTCGCCAACTCGATCGAGGCGCAGTTCGAAGACAAGCTTTCCGAGGACAGCGCGGCCTCGGAACGCGAAGCGCTCGAAAGCTTCGCCCTCCAGCTCGACGACCTGGGCAAGAGCTACAAGGAAGTGACCGACCACGAAATCGAGGTCATGGCCAGCATCACCGACAGCAGCCGGCAACTGGCCGACATGTTCATGTCGGCGCTGGCCAGCGTGCAGTTCCAGGACGTCACGCGGCAGCAGATCGAACAGGTGGTCGATGCACTGAATCGCCTCGACATGCACACGAAACTCCTGGCCGGTCGGCTTGAGCAGTTTGAAGACCCCGGTTTTCAAATGCAGCCGCTGTCGGTGCACCTCGACCAGATCTACAGCAGCTACGTCATGGATTCGCAGCGCAATACGCACCACAACGCAACCCAAAGCGGCGCGGCGCATGTCGCTACCGGCCCGAAAATAGAACTGTTCTAGCAGGAAACCGGGAATGGAATTCATCACCCAGACCACCGCGGACGGCGCCACGCGCCTCACCATCGACGGCGAGCTGAGCATCTACGACGCCGCCGAAATCAAGCACCGACTGATCGAAGGCATACGTGGCGCCGCCGTATTCGAGCTCGATCTCTCGCATGTCGGGGTCATGGATAGCGCCGGCTTTCAACTGCTGACGCTGGCCAAGCGCGAAAGCCTGGAGCTGGGCCATGCCCTGCGCATCGTCGGCCACAGCCCGGCGGTACGCGAAGTCATCGAGTTTTTCAACATGGTGGCCTATTTTGGCGACCCGTTGGTCATCCCGGCCGGCGAGCAATCCTGATCGGAAGCGGGCAATGGACGAAGTGCTCAACGTTTTTTCGGTCGAGGCGCGCGAACAGCTCGACGCCATGGAGGCCGGACTGCTGCAGCTGGAACGCGGCGACCGCGATCCTGAAACCATCAACGCCGTATTTCGCGCCGCCCACACCATCAAGGGCGGCGCCGGCGTGGTGGAGATAGCGTCCATCGAGCACTTCACCCACGTCCTCGAAAACGTGCTCGACCGCCTGCGCAACGGCGAGATCGCGGTCGGCAGCGAGATGATTTCCGCCCTGCTGCTGGGCTGCGACCACATCAGCGCCCTGCTCGACGCCGTCCAGTCGGGCCGGCGGGAACCCGATGCCGAGCTCGACGCGGCAGGCGCGGCCATCACCGATCAATTGCGGCCTTTCGTGGGCGGGAATGCCCCGGCGGCGCTTGCCGGCGCACTGACCGCGGACGACGGCGACGATGCGGAACTGCAGCGCAGCGACCGCGACAGCGCCACCAACGACTGCTGGCACATCTCGATCCGCTTCGGCCGCGGAGTGCTGCGCAACGGCATGGATCCGCTGGCCTTCCTGCGCTACCTGCTCAACCTCGGCGAGATTGCCCATATCACCACGCTCTGCGACGCCATGCCCGACGCCGACAGCATGGACCCGGAATCCTGCTACCTGGGCTTCGAAATCAGCTTTCGCAGCCATGCCAGCAAGGCGGCCATCGAGCGCGTATTCGAGTTCTGCCGCGACGACTGCGAACTCTTCATCCTGCCGCCCAACAGCAAGCTCGATGAATTCATCGCACTCATCGCAGCCCTGCCCGAGGAAACCATGCGGCTGGGCGAGATCCTGGTCAAGAGCGGCGCACTGACGCGCGAAGAACTCGACAGCGGCCTGCACCAGCAACAGGCGGCAGGAGTTGACGCTGGCGCCACGGCGGCACCGCCGCCGCTGGGCAATATCCTGGTCGAGCGCAACAGCGTCCAGCCCGAACTGGTCGAGGCCGCCGCCGCCAAGCAAAGAACCGTCGCCGAAAAGAAGACCGCGGAATCCAGCCTGATCCGCGTACATGCCGACAAGCTCGATCAGCTGATCGACCTGGTCGGGGAACTGGTGATCGCCGGGGCCTCCGCCAATCTGCTGGCCAAGAAGAGCGGCGAAGGCACGCTGGTCGAGGCGACTTCGGTGCTCTCGCGGCTGGTGGAGAGCATCCGCGACTCCGCCCTGCAACTGCGCATGGTGCAGATCGGCGAAACCTTCAACCGCTTCCACCGCGTGGCCCGCGACGTATCCAGGGAACTGGACAAGGAAATCGAACTGGTGATCAACGGCGGCGAAACCGAGCTCGACAAGTCCGTGGTCGAAAAAATCGGCGATCCGCTGATGCATCTGGTGCGCAATGCCATGGACCACGGCATCGAGTCCGCCGCCGCGCGCGCCGCGGCCGGCAAGCCGGCCAAGGGCCGCGTCGAGCTGAACGCCTTCCATGACTCCGGCAGCATCGTGATCGAAGTCGGCGACGACGGCGGTGGCCTCGACAAGCGGCGGATCCAGGCCAAGGCCATCGAACGCGGCCTGCTCCAGGCCAATGAAACCCTCTCCGACCAGGAAGTGGTCAACCTGATCTTCGAACCGGGCTTCTCCACCGTGGACAAGGTCAGCAATCTTTCCGGGCGCGGCGTCGGCATGGACGTGGTGAAGAAGAACATCATGGCGCTACGCGGCAGCGTCGATGTCAGGACCGAAGCCGGCGCCGGCTCGCGCTTCATCATCCGCCTGCCGTTGACGCTGGCCATCATCGACGGCTTCCTGATCGGCATCGGCCGCGCCTCCTACGTGATCCCGCTCGACATGGTGGTCGAATGCATCGAGCTGGGCGAGGCCGGTCGCGACCGCAACTATCTCAACCTGCGCGGCGAAGTCCTGCCCTTCGTGCGCCTGCGCGAACTGTTCGAAGTTCCCGGCCAGCCGCCGTCGCGCGAGAACGTGGTGGTGGTGCAGTACGCCGGGCAGAAGGCCGGCATCGTGGTCGACCAGTTGCTGGGGGAGTTCCAGACCGTGATCAAGCCGCTGGGCACCCTGTTCCGCAACATGCGCGGCATCGGCGGCTCGACCATTCTCGGCAGCGGCGAAGTGGCCCTGATCCTCGATGTGCAGGCGCTGGTCAGCCGCTGCGCGCGCACCGAAGAGCAACGCGCCCATGGCAATGCCGGCAACCGCCGCCTGGAGACGCACTGAGCGCCGCCCCGCGCCCATGGCCCATACCGATTCCGTGTATTGCGCATCCTCATTCATCGCTTCATTTCGGAGACATTAATCATTATGTTCAGCAACGTCACCATCAAAGCTCGCCTGATCAGCGTTCTCGCCGTGCTGTCAATTCTGCTGCTGATCATCGGCGTGCAGGGCGTGCAGGGCATGCGTGCCAGCAACACCAGTCTGGGCTCGGTCTATGCCGACCGCCTGATCCCGACCGGCCAGATCGCCCAGATCAACCTGCTGATGCAGGAGAACGTGCGGCAGTTGCACTTGGCCACGATGCACGACCCGCGGCTACCCGAGAGCAAGCTGCACGACCACCCGGTCACCCTGCACACCGATGTGGTCGAAAAGAACATCGAGGCCATCAGCGGCATCTGGAAAGATTACATGGCCACCTACCTGACGCCGGAGGAGAAGATATTGGCCAGTGACTACGCGGCCAAGCGCGCCCAGTTCGTCAGCGAGGGCCTGCGCGGCGCGGCCAAGATGTTCAAGGAAGACCGGTTCGTCGAAGCCAACACCCACTTGGTCAAGTCGGTCGGCCCCCTGTTCGCCGAAGCGCGGGGCGTCGCCGAAAAACTGCTGCAACTGCAAATCGACGTCGCCAAGCAGGAATACGATTCCGCCACGACCAATTACGACCGCACCCTGATCCTGTCCGGCATCCTCATCGGCGGCGGCATGCTGTTTGCCGGACTGCTCGGGTTCTGGATCGTGCGCACCCTGTTCGCCCAACTCGGTGCCGAACCGCGCGACCTGGCAGCGGTGGTGAACCGGGTGGCCGAGGGCGACCTCACGGTACGGGTGACCACCCGCGCAGGAGACGAGAGCAGCGCCCTGTTCGCCGTCAAATCCATGGTGACCAAGCTGACCGCCATCATCAGCGAAGTAAACACGGCTTCTGACGCCCTCTCCAAGGCCTCGCAGCAAGTCTCGGCCACGGCGCAATCGCTGTCGCAGTCAAGCTCGGAGCAGGCGGCCTCGGTCGAGGAAACCACGGCCAGCATCGAGCAGATGACGGCCAGCATCAACCAGAACACCGAGAACGCCAAGGTCACCGACAACATGGCCACCAAGAGTTCGGTCGAAGCCACGCAGGGCGGAACGGCGGTGAAGGAGACGGTGGAAGCCATGAAGTCGATCGCCGCCAAGATCGGCATCATCGACGACATCGCCTATCAGACCAACCTCTTGGCCTTGAACGCGGCGATCGAGGCGGCCCGCGCCGGCGAACACGGCCGGGGCTTTGCCGTGGTCGCCGCCGAAGTCAGGAAGCTGGCCGAGCGCAGCCAGGTCGCGGCGCAGGAGATCGGGCAGTTGGCCGGCTCCAGCGTCACGCTGGCCGAACAGGCGGGCCAGCTACTCGACGAGTTGGTGCCCAGCATCAAGAAGACCTCCGATCTGGTGCAGGAAATCGCGGCGGCCAGTCAGGAACAAAGCCAGGGCGTGGGCCAGATCAACGGCGCCATGGGCCAGCTCAACAAGGCCACGCAGCAGAATGCCGCGGCCTCCGAAGAACTTGCCGCCACGTCCGAAGAAATGGGCGGCCAGGCCGCGCAGCTGCAGGCACTGATGGAGTTCTTCAAGCTCGCGACGCAGGGCGACGGCAATGCCAGGGCGAGAGTTGGCGCTGGCGGCACGGCGCCGCGCGCCCAGGCGGCCCCGGCGCTGCCCACCCGGGCGCCCAGGGTGGGTGCCGCGCGTCCGCTGGCCGTGGCCGCCGCGGTCGACGGCGACTTCGAGCGTTTCTAAGCCAGGAGAACAGCATGGCAAATTCGGTTTCCACGCAGCACAGCAGCCAACAGGCACTGGTCGCCGCCCAGCATCTGGCCGCGGCCGGCGAGGCCAATCAATATCTGACCTTCCTGCTCTCGGGCGAGATGTACGCGGTGGGCATACTCAACGTCAAGGAGATCATCGAGTACGGCAATCTCACGGAAATTCCGATGATGCCGGCCTTCATTCGCGGCGTGATCAACCTGCGCGGCGCCGTAGTGCCGGTCATCGACCTGGCCGCGCGCTTCGGCGGCCGGCAGACCGAAACTTCGCGCCGCACCTGCATCGTGATCGTCGAACTGAGTCACGACGAGGAGCGTCACGATATCGGCGTGGTGGTCGATGCGGTGTCCGAGGTGCTGGAAATCCCCGGCAGCGAAATCGAGCCGCCGCCTTCCTTCGGCGCCAGGATCCGCGCCGACTTCATTGCCGGCATGGGCAAGGTCGCCGGCAAGTTCGTGATCATCCTCGACATCCAGAAAGTGCTTTCCGTCGATGAAATCGCCGCGCTGGCAGGCACGCATGAAAACCTCGCAGGGAACGAGATTCCCTGAGCATACGGGCACACGCACAACGGGAAACGAGCCGACAAGGCCATGCCAAAATCATTGACCACGCTTCGCGTCCGGCTGCTTGCGCTGTTCTGCCTGCTGCTTGCCGCAACGGTGTTCCACACCGGCACGAACTTCCTCGCCGACTGGCGCAGAATCGCCCAGGCACACGACATCGACGCCATCGGCCACAGCGTGGTCGCCGTCAGCAATCTGGTGCATGAACTGCAGAAGGAGCGCGGACTGTCGGCGGGATTCATCGGCAGCAAAGGCGCAAAGTTTGCCGAGGAATTGAAGCAGCAGCGCAGCCTGACGGATGCCAGGCAGGACCAACTGGTCAAGTGGCTGGCAGCCGGCAGCGGTGCCGCCCTGCCGCCCATGCTGCGCGGCAGCGTGGATGACGGAGTCGCCGCTCTGGGCAAGCTGCCGGATGCCCGCCGCCGCGTCAGCGGCCTGCAATTCGGCGGCCCCGAATCGTTCAACTTCTACACTCAGACGATAGACCGGCTGCTCGGCGTCCTCAGCCAGGCGACCAAGGCCACCGACGATGCCGGGATCAGCCAGCAGTTGTTCGCCTACGCCATGTTCATCAACGCCAAAGAGCAGGCCGGCCGCGAGCGTGCCACGGTGAATGGCGTGCTGACCGCCGACCAGCCGATGAACGTGAGCCTGTTCCAGCGCCTGCAGACCCTCATCACGGCCCAGGACATCTACCTCGACACTTTTCGCAGTCTCGCCGGCGCCGAGGGCACTCAGGCGCTGGAGGTGCTGTTGGCGACCAAGCCGTCCCAGGAGACCTTGCGCATGCGCGGCACGGTGATCGAGCAAGCCTTCCTGGGCAATTTCGAGATCGATCCGCCGCTCTGGTTCAGCACCATCACCGCCAAGATCGATGCCATGAAACTGATGGAAGACAAGCTCGCCGCCGCCTTGCAGGCGCGGGTCCGGCAGTTTGGCAGCATCGCCCAGCGCGGCGTCGTCGTTTCCTCCGTCCTTGCCTTGGTCCTGGTCCTCCTCGCCGCGCTGTTCTTCCGCCTGTTGACGGGAATGCTGCGACGCCTGCAGGAAGGCGTGGCGATATCGCAGCGTCTGGCGCAAGGCGACCTGACCGCCGTGGTGAAGGCCGATTCAAAGGATGAAATCGGCGAACTGC
>JAXMJU010000209.1:0-8803 GCA_034376265.1 Sulfuritalea sp. | reverse complement strand
GGCGCAGCACCGGCGCGCGCCGCAGTCGGCGAGGCTGAATTCCAGCTCCTTCGGGTGCCGCTGGGCGTTGCTCGGCACCACGACCAGGCCGGCATGCCAGCAGGCGAACATCAGTTCGAGGTAAGCGGGGCAGTTCTTCATCACCAGCGCGACCCGGTCATTGGGCTGCAGGCGCGCCGCCAGTCCGCCGGCGAGGCGGGCGACGCGCGGGCCCAGCTCGACGTAGGTCGTCAGGATGCGCTCGCCGCGGGCCAGCGCCGGCCGCTGCGGATGGAGGCGTGCCGCGCGTGCCAGCAAGTGGGCGAGGTTGATGCTCATGGCTGCTCCAGATTCACTCCTTCCTTTTCAAGGGAAGTGCCGGGGAGGGGATGGTTGAGTACATCTGCATCGCGGCAATTTCACTCCCTCCCCTTCAAGGGGAGGGCCGGGGAGGGGATGGGGTTTGCAGCGGAACTATCAGCCCCCCGACCGCGCGGTGCGCTCGGCGTCACCAGGGTTCTGGCGAAGACTGAAAAATACAGCCCAAAGGACGTCGCCCAGAGCAGTGCGGAGGCGCCGATCGCGGCATTGCCGAGGCCATGCACGCTGGCCGCCAGGCGCAGCAGGGCCGCGACGAACACCAGGGCGTAGGCCAGCAGCATGGCGCGCGGCACCACCAGCGGGCGGCCGGTGTGGCGCAGGCTGACGCGGGTCATCAGGCCCAGCATCATCAGTCCCAGGCTGCCGACCGTGAAGGCATGCAGCCAGGCCGCTTCGGGCACGATGCCGGTCAGGTCGGCGGCGGCCTTGAGGGCGAAGGTGATGACCAGCCAGGCGAAGCCCAGGTGCATCACCAGCAGCAGCGGCACGTCGGCCACGCGCCAGCCCTGCCAGCGCGCCGTGCGCCAGCCCAGCAGCAGCGCGCAGGCCAGCGCGCTGGCACCGGTCCAGGCGCGCGGCGCGGCGCCGACATCGCAGCCGGCGAGCAGCAGCACCGCAACCAGGCAGGCCGTTTCCAGCTTCATGTCGAACGGCACCTGTCCGCCGCGGCCCTTTTCGCGCAGTGCGTTGCCGGTGAATATCGGCGCCAGCACGCCGCCCTTCAGCACGTAGAGCACGATGATGGCGTGGATGGCAAGGCGCAGCGCCAGCAAGGCCTGGGCAAGATTCGCGCTCGCGATGCCACGGTAATAGAGCAGGTTGGCGGCGAACAGCGCGGCGAGGATGGGCAGCAGCAGCAGGTAGAGGCGGTTCCGCGCGCCGAGCAACTGCGGCGCGAGCATCAGGAAGATCACGGGGAACAGCAGGCAGTCGATCAGCGCCGGCACTTGCGACGGCAGCCAGGGCGCGGCCCAGAACGCGATGCGCCCGGCCAGCCACAGGGCGACCAGCAGCGCCAGCCGGCCGCCGCGGATTTCCTCGGTGCCGGCCCAGCTCGGCAGCGCGGTAAGCACGATGCCGGTGATGATCGCCGCGGCGAAACCAAAAATGAATTCATGGCCGTGCTGCAGTTTGAGCGGCACCTCGCCGGGCAGGCCCCAGAGGCCGAGCAGGGCGCCCAGCCAGGCGGCGACCAGCAGCGGCGCGTACAGCGCGCCGAGAAAATAAAAGGGCCGGAAGGCGCTGGCCCAAAGCGGCGACGAGATCAAGGTGGATCGGGGCATGGCGAGGAAAAAGAGAATTATGCGGCATGCCGCCCGTCCAGGCACGCATTGCATGCTATGTGATATATTAGGTTTAAACAGTCCAAGCTTGAAACCATAAGATTCGGGGGGGGGGATTATGGCGACACCCAAAAATTTCGCAGGTCCGTCGCGATTGCCAGCTCGGGCTCTGGCGTTTGCGCTGGTCGGATCACTGCTCGCGCTTTCCTGCGGCGTGCTCCAGGCCCAGCAGCCACCTGATGCGGGCGGCCTGCTGCGCGACCAGCCCAAACCTCCGCCCGTAGTCGCGCCCAAGCCGGCCCCCGCCGCGCCGACAGTCGCGCCGGCGCCGGCCGACGGCGGTCCGAAGGTCGTCGTCAAGAGCTTTCGCATCGTCGGCGCTTCGCTGATCCCGGATGCCGAACTGGCCGAACAGCTCAAGGATTTCGTCGGACAGGAACTCACGCTCGCCCAGCTGCAGCGCGCCGCGCCGACGCTCGTCGGCTACTATGCCCGCAAGGGCTACCTCGCGCGCGTGATCCTGCCGCCGCAGGAGATCAAGGACGGCATCGTCATCATCAACGTCATCGAGGGCCTGCGTGGCTCACTGCGCATCGACCGCAAGGACGGCGCGCGCGTGGACGCGGCGCGCGTGCAGGGTTTCGTCGAGCGGCGTCTTGGCGCGGGCGAGGCGATGAACATCGCGGACCTGGAAGAAGCGCTCAACATCCTCAACGATCAGCCGGGCGTCACGGCGCGCGCCACTGTCGCGCCCGGCAGCGCCGAGCGCACGGTGGACGTGGTGGTGAGCGCGGAAGACAAGCCGCTGGTGAACATTGCGCTGGGCGCCGACAACCGCGGCGCGAAGGCCAGCGGCGTGCTGCAGCTGAGTGGCTACTTGAGTCTCGCCAATCCGACCGGCCTCTTCGACGCGGCATCCGTGCTGATCAACGCCTCGCGCGGCACGAGCTTCGGCCGCCTCGACTACAGCCTCGCCGCCGGGAATTCGGGGCTGAGGCTCGGGGTCAACGCCTCGGCGCTGGACTACGATCTGGTGCAAGCCGAGTTCAAGGCGCTGCAGGCCAACGGTACGGCGCACACGGCGGGCCTGAGCGCCGCCTATCCGCTGTTGCGAAAGGCCGAACACAGCTTGTCGCTGGGGGTATCGCTCGACGCGAAGCGACTGCGCGACCTGACAGTCGCGGGTGAGACCAGCAACCGTCGCGTGCGCGTGGCAGGCATCGGGCTTTCCGGGTTTGCCAATGATGGGGCGTTCGGCGGCGGCACGAATCAGTACGAGGCCAGTGTCAGCGCGGGCAAGAGCGAGCAGCGCAATGCGGCCGCACTCGCGGCGGATCTCGCGACTCGGCAGGTAGACGGCAGTTACAGCAAGTTCAACTACGCTTTGCGGCGCCTGCAGGCGCTGGGCGGCGACTGGAACCTCAGCGCCGCGCTGCGTGGGCAAAGCGCGAGCAAGAACCTCGACTCGACCGAGCGCTTCGTGCTCGGCGGGCCCTTCGCCGTGCGCGCCTATCCGGTGGGCGAAGCGGCCGCGGACGCAGGCTGGTTGCTCTCGCTCGCCCTCGGCTGGCGCGCGAGCGAAGAACTGGCCGCCAGTTTCTTCGTGGACACGGGTGGCGTGACGCTGAACAAGAACCTCTGGGCGAACTGGAACGCGGCCAATCCGAGATTGCCGAACAGCTACCAGCTCTCCGGCGCCGGCATCGGCCTGGACTGGCGCTTCGCCCCCCAGGGGGTGGCCTCTTTCGTCATCGCCCGTCCCTTGGGCAGCAATCCCGGGCGCGACGCCAATGACCGCAACGTCGATGGCGGCACCAACGGCACCCGCGGCTGGATCAGCATCAACCTGCAGTACTGAACCTCTCTTTGGAGGACGCTCCCATGGATCGGACCAATCCTTTCACGCGCCTGCCCGCTGCGCGCCCCCTGGTGCAGCGCGGCTTCCCGACCATCGCCCGCAGCCGCATGGTGGCGGCCCTGGCAACGGCGTTCGCCGCGCAATTTGCGCTCGCTGCGCCGCCGGCCGCCACGGCCCTGCCCACGGGCGGCCAGGTCGTCGCCGGACAGGCCAGCATCCAGCAGGCCGGCGCGGCCATGACGATTCGCCAGGCGACCGACCAGGCCATCCTCAACTGGCAGACCTTCAACATCGGCGCCAGTGCGTCGGTGAACTTCATCCAGCCGGGCGCGAGTTCGGTGGCGCTCAATCGCGTGCTCGGCACGGACCCGTCGGCCATCTACGGCCAGCTCACCGCCAACGGCCAGGTGTTCCTGGTCAACCCGAGCGGCGTGCTGTTCGGGCCGGGCGCGCGGGTCGACGTGGGCGGTCTGGTGGCCTCCACGCTCGCCATTCGCGATGCGGACTTCCTTGCGCGCAACTACCGTTTCACCCGCGACGGCGCTACCGGTGCGGTGGTGAATCAGGGTGAAATCGCCAGCCAGTACGTGGCCCTGCTCGCGCCCGAAGTCAGGAACGAAGGCGTCATCGCCGCGCGCATGGGCACCGTGGCGCTCGCCGCGGGCGATGCGGTGACGCTCGGCATCAGCGGCCAGCGTCTGGTCGACGTGCAGGTAGACAAGGCCAGCATCGACACGCTGGTCGAAAACCGGCAGCTCGTTCGCGCCGAGCAAGGCACGGTAATCCTCTCCGCACAATCGGCGCATACGCTGCTCGGCCGCGTGGTCAACAGCGGTGCCGTGGAAGCAAATGGCATCTCCAGCGACGGCGGCACCATCCGCCTGCTTGCGAGCAGCACGGTCGATCACAGCGGCAGCATCGCGGCCGACGGCGCGGCAAACGCTTCGGGCGGCACTGCGATCCTTCTCGCCGATCTCGCCAACCCGGCCAGCCGCACCACCGTCTCGGGCAGCATCACGGCGCGCGGCGGCAGCGAAAGCGGCGACGGCGGCTTCATCGAGACCAGCGGCAGCAAGATCTCGATTGCCGACAGCGCGCGCATCGACGCGAGTGCGCCGCGCGGGCGCAGCGGCCTGTGGCTGCTCGATCCGGAGGACTTCATCATCGCGCTCGCCGGCGGCGACATCACCGGCGCCGCGCTGGGAACGGCGCTGGCCAGCAACGACGTCACCATCCAGACCGGCCCCGGCGTCAACACCGCGACGGATTTCTTCGGCACCGCCGGCGCCAACGGCGACATTTTCGTCAACGCCAGCGTGACCTGGGCCTCGGCCAGGACGCTGACGATGAAGGCGCACCGCCACATCAACGTCAACTCGGAAATCAACGTCAACGGTACCGGCACGCTGCTGCTCAACTATGATACGGCCAATGGCGGCGGCGACTATTTCGTACGCGCGCCGATCAACCTCGCCGCGGGCTCCACCTTCCAGACCCAGCGGGAGACCGACCCGGCCATCAACTACACGATCATCCGCGACAACGCGGCGCTGGCCGCTATCGCCACGGGCGATCTGGCGGGCAATTACGCGCTCGGCGCGAACGTTACCGCGACCACCAACCCCTGGGTGCCGATCGGCGACGACGGGGCCGCCTTCACGGGTGCCTTGGACGGCCTCGGCCACACGGTGGACGGCCTGACGCGCGCGAACACCGACAACGCCGTCAGCGGCATCGGCCTGTTCGGCAGGAGCGACGGCGAAATACGCAACGTCGGCGTGACCAACGTGAACGTCGCGGGATCGATCAACGTCGGCGGCCTGGCGGGCATCAATGGCGGCGTGATCAAGAATTCGTATTCCACCGGCACGGTCACGGGCAGCGACAAGGACGCCGGCGCGCAGCAGGTCGGCAGCATCGGCGGCCTGGTCGGGCGCAACGACGGCAACATCGACGGCAGCTACAGCAGCGCCACGGTCACGGCGACCACCGGCGACCAGGGCGCCGGCGGCGCAATGGACTTCATGCAGGGCGGCATCGGCGGGCTGGCGGGTTCCAGCCAGTCGCCCATCACCAACTCCTACGCGACCGGAGCCGTCACCGGCACGAGCGACGTCGGCGGCCTGGTCGGTTTCACGATGGGCGCCATCTCCACCAGCTATTCGACGGGCGCGGTGACCGGAACGAACAACGCCGGTGGCCTGGTGGGTTTTCTCTTCGCACCGGGTCCTCCGATTCTCACCGACACGTTCTGGGACACGACCACCTCGACCCAGGCAGCCAGCGCAACCGACGGCGGGTTCAACGTTTCGACCGGCCTCGCCACCGCAGACATGAAGGTGCAGGCAAACTTCACCAACTGGGATTTCACCGACACCTGGGTGATCCGCGAGAACAACAGCTATCCGCTGCTGCGCGGCATGCTGCCGCCGCTCTTCGTCATGCCCACGGCGCAGACGAAGATCTATGACGGCGCCGTTTTCGGCGGCGCACACGCAGCGACCTTCTCCACCCCGGCCGGCGGCAAGACCGCCGGCGCCGCGGACTTCACCGGCGGCACCTGGGCTGCGGGCATCAATGCGGGCGCGTACACGATCCCGGTGAGCGGCATCACGCTCGCCAGCAACACCGATCAGCACGGCTTCCTCAGCGTCACCGGCGTGGACGGGACGCTGACGATCACGCCCAAGGCGCTTACAGCGGATACGGCTGGCGTCGCCAACACCAAGGTCTACGACGGCGACACCACGGCGGCCGGCGCCGCGCTGCTGGCGGCGGAAGCCGTCGGTGCCGGTACCACCGCGGACGGCAAGCCCTACACGGGCGACACCGTAAACATCACCGGCAACGGCGCCTTCGATTTCAAGGACGCCGGGGTCGCGACCAAGATCACTTTCGGCGGCCTGGGGCTCGGCGGCGCCCAGGCGGGCAATTACACCCTGACGCCGGCGGCGGACATCAACGGCGCCAGCATCACCAAGCTGGCGCTGGCGATCACCGATCCGGTCGTCGCCGACAAGGCCTTCGACGGCGCGACCACCGCGACCGTGACCGATCCCGGCGTGCTGAGCGGCTTCGACGGCATCGAGACGGTCGGCCGGGCGGTCAACACCGCCAACTTCGACACTGCTGCCATCGGCGCCGGCAAGAACGTGACGGTGAGCTACACGCTCAGCAACGGGACCAACGGCGGGCTTGCCGCGAACTACAGCCTCGCCGACAAGGTCGTCATGGCGGAAATCACCGCCGCGGCGCCGCCGCCGGCGCCCGCTCCGGTCCCCGACGTGCCGGAGACGACGACCACCATCGCCGTCGAAACAGTGGTGACGAAGACCAATCAATTCGAGGAGCAGGTCCGCAAAGACCTCTGCGCCGCCGTCAGTCTCGGCGGCGAGGTCTGTGGACGCGTCAGCATCGCCGCGCCGACTGCGGCCGCAAGTAGTGCATCGCCGATTCCTGCGATCAGCATTGCCGTGGCCCCGCCCGGGTCCGTCGCCGCCAACTCCGTGACGGCGGATTACACCCAGAACACGTCGGGCGCCTATCCGGTTCGCGTGCCGTCGGCCGACAGCAGCGGGCGGTCGGTCCTTACGGCGCGCCAGGAAGTCGTCGGAACTGTATCGAGCGGGCAGGGCTTCAACTTCACGCTGCCGGATGACACGTTTACGCACACCAACCCGAACGCAGTAGTGAGTCTTTCCGCCGCGCAGGTCAATGGACAGCCCTTGCCGAACTGGATGAGATTCGATCCGCAAACCGGCAGTATTTCAGGCGAGGCCCCCGCCGGCGTCCAGGGAAATATCGCGATTCAGGTCCGGGCGCGCGACCGCCAAGGAAACGAGGTCTCGACCATCCTGAAACTGAATCTCGGCCAAGGCTCCGCCGCGGACACCCGCAGTCCGAGAGTTGGCGCGTAAAGCGCGGCGCCAACTGCGCATCGGAATCAACCAACAACCTGATTCGCATATTTACGCAACTTGGCGCGCACCACTGCCGCGCATTCGTTCGATGCTCGCCGTGCGGGCGCAGGTTTCGCCGTCGCGCCAGCGCCAACTTTCTGAAGGGATGGGATGCAAGCTCGCAACCAAGTCCTGAGCCGACACTTTATCGCCACCTGATACGTGATCCGGTTGTCCGGTGACGGGGCGGGGATCCGTGAGACATTTCCTTGTTCCGATCAGGCGAATGAAGGAGACGATGAGCATGAGAAAGCTGGTCGCAGGCACATTCCTGACTTTGGACGGCGTCATGCAGGCACCCGGTGGTCCCGACGAAGACCGGGACGGCGGCTTTCGGCACGGCGGATGGCTGGTCCCCTATTTCGACGAGAAATTCGGCGCGATCATGACCGAATGGACCAAGCGCGCCGATGCCTTCGTCCTCGGTCGCAAGACTTATGAAATTTTCGCCGGCTCCTGGCCCAATTCCACCGACCCGGCCGACGAGATTGCCACGGCGCTCAATACCCGGCCCAAGTTCGTCGCCTCGCGGACGCTAGACAAACTCGACTGGAGCAACTCCATCCTGCTCAAGGGCGACGTTGCCGGGGAGGTGGCGAAGCTCAAGGCCCAGGACGGCGGCGAGATTCAGGTCCACGGCAGCGGCCAGCTTCTGCAGACCCTGCTGCAGCACGATCTCGTCGATACGCTGCGCCTCTGGCAGTTTCCCGTGGTACTCGGCATCGGCAAGCGCCTGTTCGGCGCAGGCACGATTCCGTGCAGCTTCCGGCTTGTCGATACACAGCAAACCGTCACCGGCGCCGTCCTGCACGTCTACGAGCGCGACGGCAATCTCAACTACGGCGAGATGGAGGTCGGCCAGGAGACCGTGATCTTCGACGCGAACTCGGCACAGCGCTAAGGAAATCGAGGTGCGATGAATACATCACCTGAGCGGCCGGGAGCTTGGGTATTGGTCCGGGAAAGTCGGTCTGCGTCACTTGCACGCCAATCAAGAGGCACTTGGCATCAAACTGCGAATGCGTGCTCTGGACTGATTGCGGACCTACTGCTACTGAAGCTGTCCGGCGGCACGGTGCCCAAAGGAGACGCAGCAACTTCTCCTAAGCAGTCATTCAAAAGGCTCTACCCAAGGGCTCGGTGTTCGGCAGGTTGCGCCAGCTCAATGGTGGCCCGCATCGCTAAATCCGTAGGCGTCCCCGCCAACGAATAAGGTTAGATCGTGATCGCGAAGCGAGCCACGATCTGAACCGTTTGTTGGACGAGCCCGGTCCTCGGAGGCGGGACTCGCCTCCCTGCAAACATCTATTTTGGCAATACCCCGAATGCATGAACTTCGGCGC
>JAXMJU010000208.1:0-8114 GCA_034376265.1 Sulfuritalea sp. | reverse complement strand
CGGTCGAGGAACCAGCGGTCGTGCGAGATGATGACCGCGCAGCCGCCGAAGTCGAGCAGCGCCTCTTCCAGGGCGCGCAGGGTTTCGACGTCGAGGTCGTTGGTCGGTTCGTCGAGCAGCAGCAGGTTGCCGCCGGCGAGCAGCATCTTCGCCAGGTGCACGCGGTTGCGTTCACCGCCGGAGAGTTCCTTGATGCGCTTCTGCTGCGCCTCGCCCTTGAAGTTGAAGCGGCCGATGTAGGCGCGGCTGGCGATTTCCAGCTTGCCGATGGTGATGATGTCGGCGCCGTCGGCGAGTTCCTGGAACACGGTCTTGCTGCCGTCGAGGCAGTCGCGGCTCTGGTCGACGTAGGAAATCTTCACCGTCGGGCCGACCACGACTTCGCCTGAGTCGGGTTTGTCCTGGCCGGTCAGCATCTTGAACAGCGTCGACTTGCCGGCGCCGTTGGGGCCGATGATGCCGACGATCGCGCCGGCCGGCACGGTGAAGCTGAGCTTGTCGATCAGCAGGCGGTCGCCGAAGCCTTTGCTGACGTCATGAAACTCGACCACCTTGTCGCCCAGGCGCTCGGCGACCGGGATGAAGAGTTCGTGGGTCTCGTTGCGCTTCTGGTAATCGACTTCGGACATTTCGTTGAAGCGGGCGAGGCGCGCCTTGCTCTTGGCCTGGCGTGCCTTCGGATTGCTGCGCACCCAGGCCAGCTCCTGCTTCATGGCCTTCATGTGCGCGTCTTCCTGCTTGGCTTCGGTCTCCAGCCGGGCTTCCTTCTGTTCCAGCCAGTTGGAATAATTGCCCTTCCACGGAATGCCGTGGCCGCGGTCGAGTTCGAGGATCCATTCGGCGGCGTTGTCGAGGAAGTAGCGGTCGTGGGTCACGGCGACCACGGTGCCGGGGAAGCGGGTGAGGAACTGCTCCAGCCATTCCACCGATTCGGCGTCGAGGTGGTTGGTCGGCTCGTCCAGCAGCAGCATGTCGGGGCGCGAGAGCAGCAGCTTGCACAGCGCGACGCGCCTTTTTTCGCCGCCGGAAAGATTCTTGATGCCGGCGTCCCAAGGCGGCAGGCGCAGGGCGTCGGCGGCGAGGTCGAGCTGGTGTTCGGTGTCGGCGCCCGAGGCGGCGAGGATGGCTTCGAGCCGCGCCTGCTCCTCGGCCAGCTTGTCGAAGTCGGCGTTCTCTTCGGCGTAGGCCGCATACACGGCTTCGAGCTTGGCCTGGGCTTCCATGACTTCGCCCATGCCGGATTCGACTTCCTGGCGCACGGTCTTGTCCGGGTCGAGCTGCGGTTCCTGTGGCAGGTAACCGATCGAGAGATTGGGCATCGGCGTCGCTTCGCCGATGATGTCCTTGTCGATGCCGGCCATGATGCGCAGCACGGTCGATTTGCCCGAGCCGTTGAGGCCGAGCAGGCCGATCTTGGCGCCGGGGAAGAAGCTGAGGGAGATGTCCTTGAGAATCTGGCGCTTCGGCGGCACGATCTTGCCGACGCGGTTCATGGTGAAGACGTATTGGGCCATTTGCGATTTTTCTGGTTGAGTGGATTAGAAGCCGGTAAACAGGAAATCCAGCGCGGCAAGGATTTCCTCGCGCTGGGGGGAGAGGTTGGTGACGGGTTTTTTGAGGAGGCGGCGCGGAACGGTTGCGATGTCCTGCACCCGTAGCAGGTATTGCTTGCCGTTTACCAGCAGCACCGGGTTGAGGCGCACCACGGGGACGATTGATTTGTCGTCCTTCACTCGCAGCGGCACGACGACATGGTTTTCGATGGCGCCGAGCAGATCGCTTTGCAGCGCTACAACGTATGGAATCCGGGCTTTGGTGGTCGGGTCCGTGTTCGCATAGACATCGAACTGGCTCATCGGCAAAATTGCCGAAAGCCATCGCTGAACAAGCCGTGTTCGGCAATCTCGCGGTTGTAGGCCTCGATGGCTTCCTTGTTCTGCTCCAGCCATTCGGCCTCGCGCTGCCGCTTCAGTTCCGCGGCGAGCGCGACTTCGAGCGTGTGCGAGAGGTTGATCTTGCGTGCACGGGCTTCTTCGAGCAGGTCGGCGCGTACCGTCAGGTTGGCGGCTTTTTTTGGTTGGGCGCTCATGGTCCTTGATCTCCCGATTTACTGGTGCGCGTAATTTACGCGCATCATTCATGCGCGTCAATTTGTATGCCGACATGAGGCGACCTATCCTCTGCCACTGGTTCCACTTCGCTTTGCCTTTGCCGGTGGACTGGATGGCTAGGAGCAGTCGATGACGCGCACCGCAACGCGATGTCGTTCTTCCGGTTCCAGTAACTCAACCAGTTGCGTTGCCAGTTCCGTCGGATCGCGGGGCTTGCGCCCGGTGGGCGAGGTCGACATGCCTGTGCCGCCGAACCACAGCACGAGATAGATACCGTAGCCGCCGGTGTCGGGGCCACGCAGGTATTGCTCGATCAACTGCAAGCGCAGCGAGTTCCAGATGTCCTTGCCCTTTTCCTTGTAGCTGTCTTTCTTGATCTCGATCGGGAGGCGCCAGTCATTGAATCTCACTCCGAGGTCAGAGCGCTTGTCCTCGACGAAATAGGTCTCTTTGTCGACCGACGCGCGATGGGGCTGAAGGCGTCTCGCCAGATCGTCCATCAGGAGGTTGCGGCACTCGTTTTCCACCTTTGGCGTTCTCGTTCCATCCGGATGGGAATCCCAGAAAAAGCGATAGGCATTGCTCGCACCGTGGCGGATATTTTCGGCGAGTTCATCCAGGTGCTCCAGGGTCAGGGCAGCCAGATCGCCTGGGCCGGCGGGTGCCTCGCCGCGCAGGGCGGCGAGAATTTCGTCCGGCTCGGGATGGCGGAACTTCGCTTCGCGGTGGACAGTCGCCTGGCTGTGAACCGCGTGGCGCAAGGCGTTGCGCCACGGTGCCAGGCCAGCGCGGGATACGAGGTTTTCCAGCGCTATTCCGGCGTCTTTTTCGGGACGCGCGCCCAACTGGCCGATCAGCGACTCGATCAGATCGGCGCTGCGCATGGCATGGGTGACCCTATATGCACCACCTTCGATGTGATAGGGCGTGAAGCGCGGGCCGAGCAAGCCGATCAGCCAAGCCAAGGCCTCGACCGGCAAGGGCTGCGCAAATGGCCACTGCTCGCCCCTTTCCGGCAGAAAGCCGGACAAGAGATCGATGCGGGTTTGGCTCTTGCCGGCATGGGTTGCCAGGGATTCGCTGTAGCGACCCGGTTCGATCAGAAAACCTGCCGCGAGCCAAAGGATTTTCTGTCCATCTTCGAGCCCTTTCCTGGACAGGCGCGCATCGATCAGTTTCAGGAAGTGGTTTTCCGGCAGGTGGCGCATACCGGCCTTGAGCAGGATTTCCAGACTATGGAATTGGTCCCGCTTCGCACGGAGCGGAAATCCTTCCAGTAATTTCGGCAGTGCCAGCCGGGCAAGCTCAGGCGACTCGTCGTCATCGCGCAGACCATGGATACCCGCGGGTTGTGCATTGCCGGCTTTCAGGGCGCGTAAGACATAGGCGATCAGGATCTCGGCGACCAGCGCCGGCTTGGTGCGCTTCAGGACGTCGAACCAAGGGGTGGGCTTGTTGGTGCTATGGGTGTAGTACATGGCAACCAATTTTTTCAGGGTTGGGTCCGGCAGCGCCAGAGTCTCTTCGGGCGATTCCAACGCGCCAACGAGACAGGGAAGGGTGATCGGGTGGCGGCGGTTTTCCGCCGCAACGCGAAATATATCGGTCGCCTCGGGCAGGTCGGATCGTTGGGGGGTGTGGCGCAGCGCCACCAGCGCGTCCTCCAGCAAGTTGGCGTCCTTGTCCAGCAAGGCCGACAGCCTTTCGCGCGGGGTATCGCCGGACGCATCGCGCCGGTAGCCGAGATAGGCCGAGGCGAGGGCGTCCAGGGCGTTCGGCGGCGCCGTTCCGGCGCGCAGGGCGGCCTGGTGGGAACGGAAGAACGCCAGCCATTCGCGCTTGTTGCGTTGGCGCACTTCCTTCCGCTCCAAGCCATGTAGCACATGCTCCCAATGGTCGTCCCTGACTTCGCAAACAAGCATTGCGTCGAGCCACGGGCTGAATCGCGGGCGCCGCGCGCACCAGTCGACGAGCAGGTCCAGCGACATGCCTTCGTTTCCCGCGCCGCGCCAAAGAGTCGCCACGGCTTGCTGAAGGATTTCCCGGGCGATGTCGTTCCGGTCAATTCGCTCCGCCTGATCGAGCAGCCAAAGGCCCCAATCGGGTGATGGGGTGACATCATAGAGTCGGCGCGTCCATTCATACACGAAGAATGTTTCCTTCGCGGCGGCGCGATCCAGACCGACGGACAAGACCTTTTTGCAGACTTGCGGATGGGCGGACAACCAGGAGGTGATTTCCTTCCGTCCGTCCTCGATGCGCGATCCATGCTCGTCCAGGCCGATGCCCAGCCAGCCATGCAGACGCTCGCCGGCCACGGCCTCGCCATAGTTTTCCAAGCCCCTGAGCAGCAGCGCGGGGATCAGCTCCGACAACGGATCCCAATACTCAATGGGTCGTCTGAATTCAGGTCTGGCAGCCAACTGGTCCAGCAAGACCGGCAGCGCCTCGTCCGGAGTCCTTTTCAGGAAATCCTCGGACCAGAACCTCCGATAAGACCCGATCAAGTTTTCCTGCTTGGGGACGTGCAGATGATCGAATATTCGATCAGGCGGCAGGTGGTCGGGATAGAGGGCTTCGAGGAGGATGCCTGCCAGTTCGTCATCGGCATCCGCAAGCTTGCCTGTCTGGATGTCGGCGAGGAGGTCCAGGCTTGCGGTTGCCCCTTCCTTCTCTTCTGGCGGCCGCGCGCGCAGCCATGCGATCAGGGCGCTGTCCCGGATCTTCCGCCAACGGCTGTCGTCCCTCACAACCGCTTCCAGTGTCTCGGCCAGGGCTGGCGCCGGATCGCCGTGACAGAGGGCCTCCAGCACGCAATCGACGACTGCCTGATCGTGCTCGTTGCGGCTGCGGCTGGCGAGAATATCGCGAAAAACATCCGTCATGTTTTCGGTGGCCAGGGCGCCCATGGGCGCCCTGGTCCAATGGCCGCCCAAAATCCACGGGTAGTGCCTGGCTTCATTGCCCAGGGCATCAAGCAGGGCACGTTTGTCCTCCTGGACCATGGCGCGCACATCGCCATACAGCATGACCGCGACCGGATCGCGGGCGATCAGGGATCGTCTGGCATCGCCCTCCAGAAAGGCCGCCAGCCAGGCCCAGAGGCCCCGCAGGCCCGCTACCGGCTTGCCGTCGCTGCCCTCAAGCAGGGCAAGGATGCGTCGCCGGGAAAGTTCGCCCTGGCGAATGCGACCGGCCAGATAGCGCGCCGCGAGGAACTCGGCAATGCTGCGGTGGGCGGGCATGCGCCGCAGTTCGCCGTCTTCCTGAAACAACCTCGAAGCCAGCGCCATTTCAAGAGGAAGCGGGGAAGGAGGCGCGATTTCGGAGAGCGGCGGGTGGCTGACGTCCGATTGGGCCGGGATCAGCGCGATTCCCGATTTGTCCGCCAGCAGCAGCACCGTTGACAGGAAACCTGCCGCGTTCAGAAGGCCTTCGACCGGGGGCAGCTTCCTCGCCATGGCAAGTTGATGTTGGTCATTGGCTTCCACCGTCATGCGTCGGCAGGCGAGTTCGAAGCATTCCTGGCGGCTCGTGAACCAGTTCTTTCCCTTGAAGGCTTCTACCAGCAACTTCAGGTTTTGCGGATTGCCCAGCATTTCATCCAGCCCGGCTTTTTGGATCTGTGCCAGAAACGCGTCTGCCGGTCCTTCCAGCCATGCGCTGGCGAGGCGATGGATTTCATCGTCGGTGAAGGGCTCGATATGCAGCACGGCCGGGTTGCCGCTCGATTGGTTTCGAAGCGCTTCCCGATCCGATATGCCGCGCCAGTCGATTTCGCGGCAGGAGAGGCGAAACCGGGGCTCGCCCAGCCGCTCCAATTGGTGGCTGATCGCGTCGATGGCGAGGTGACCGTCGCCGCCGCCGGCGCGCATTTCATCGAGGCCATCGATGAACAGGGTCTTGCCTTGCCAGACGTCCAGGTTTTCGCGGCGCAGGAATTCGCGGGCTGGTATTCGAATGCAGCCGTCTTGACTGGCTTCCTCGATGAAGCAGTCGGTCTTGCCCGCGCCCGGTTCCCCGAGCAACACGTAGGAGTGATGTTGCCGGAACTCCACGAGCAACGCCGGTTGCTTGTCGTATTCGCGGCAGCGGCGCGGGATGTGGAAGCCTGCGTTCATTCGAGCCAATGGGCTGCCGCTTGCGACAGGAATTCCGCCAGAGGCACGCCACCCTCGCCTACCACGAGGGTCTTGCTGCCGGGATAGGCCGCCACGAAGGCGTCCAGGCCTCGGCTGTGATTCGGCGGCCGGCCGCTCTTGACCTCGATGGCGAGTACGCGGCGGCCACGAGCCAGGACGAAATCCACTTCGTGCGGGCTCTTGCGCCAGTAGTGCAGGCGGCAATCGTCGGTCATCCCGGTGTTGTAGAGGTGCGCGCCGACGGCACTTTCCGTCAGGCGTCCCCAATGGCTGCGGTCGGCCTGGGCCTCGGCGAAGCCGTAGCCGGTTTCCACGGACATCAAGGCGGTGTTGAGGACGTTGAGCTTGGGCGGCGAAGCCCGCAAGCGCAGGCGGTTGGCCGAGAACATTTGCAGGCCGGCGAGCAGACCCGCCTGGGCCAGCAACTCCAGGTAGTCGGCAATCGTGTTGGTGTGAGCCTTGTCGCCGGAGTCGCGCAGGTTTTCGGCCATCTTGGAATAGGTGAACACCTGGCCGGAGTAGTCGCACCCCAGGCGGAACAACTGCTTGAGCAGGAACCTCTTGTCGACCCGGTTGAGCGCGAACACATCTCTCTCGATGCTGGGTTCGATGAGGCTGTAGCGGACGAAGTGGCGCCATTCGTTCTCGCTGCGAATGCGGTCGGCGCTGCCCGGATAGCCGCCGAAGTAGACGAATTCTTCCAGCGACAGGCCGAAAGCTTCCTGCATTTCCGGGAAGGACCAATGGCCCAGGTGGATCAGGTCGTAGCGCCCGGTCAGGCTTTCGCTCAGGCCGCGCTGGACCAGCAGCGGCGAGGAACCCAGCAGGACCACATGCATGTCGAGCTCCTCGGCCCGATCCGCGTCCCACAGACCCTTGACGATTTCCGACCAGCGCGGAATTTTCTGGATTTCGTCAAGGACGAGGATGTAGCCTTTATCGGAATGCTGCGCGGCGGCGCGGGCCGCTTGCCAGACGCGGGTGAGCCAAGCGGCGTCGGCTACGATGAGGTCGTCAACGATTTCTCCCGCGGATGCGCGGGGGATTGGACGGGGTGTGACCGGCTGATCGGTGGCGATAAATCGAGTTGGTTTTTCCGCGCCGATCCTGGCCAATGCTTGCCGGACCAGAGTTGTCTTGCCGACCTGACGTGGTCCGGCGATTATGGTGAGGTGGCGGACCGGCTCACTCAGTCGCTGCAGCAACTGGCCGATGGCAGCCCGCTCGAACCCGTTGTTTGGCATTGATTAATTTTGTGAGTAAGTTAGCGCACAATATTAATCACTTTCTAAGTGGGCGTCAATCTGTCTCGATGGTCAGGATCAGCGCACCCTCCGCGACTTTCTGGCCGGCCTCGACAAACACCTCGACCACCCGCCCGGCATGGGGCGACTGGATGTCGAGTGCGACCTTGCCGGTTTCGAGGACGATCACGTTTTCGTCGAACTGGACGATGTCGCCGGGCTTGACCAATACTTCCTCGATCGTGATGTCGCCCTGGGCGCAGTTGCCGCAGGTTTCCCAGCACTCGGGATAGATCGGGATGCGGACTTCGACGATCTTGCCCATCGTCGGCGTCAGAGATACTTCGCGACGAAGGCGCCTTCGCAGTCCGGCGGCAGGGCGATGCGCATCAGGTGGCCGCTGCCGGGCGCGACCGTGACGGCTTCGCCCTCGCGGTTCTGCATGGCCTCGATGACGAGTTCGAAGTTGCCGGCGGGGCGGATGATCTCGATGCGGTCACCGACCGCGAAATGGTTCTTCACCGCGACCTCGGCCAGCCCATCGGCGTCGTAGCCGAGCACGTCGCCGACGTAGAGGCTGCGGCTGGATTCGGAACTGCCGGAAAGGTAGTTCTGGT
>JAXMJU010000207.1:0-4827 GCA_034376265.1 Sulfuritalea sp. | reverse complement strand
GGCGTGGTGACAACACTGGCCGATGTTCAAGGCCAGATTAAGGAAAAGGGGTGGTTGTCGGCCACCGCATCGCTGTTCAACCAGAGCGCCACCATCTATTTGTACTGGCCCGACAAGAAAGACCTCAATAAGGCCCCGATCGTTATCGTTCCGCTGTTGGAGCTCAACGCCAAAGCAGTTTTCGATTCCATCTTGAAGGTCCCTTCGGAGCTGGATGTCGGGCTCAAATCACCGATCCTCTTCTGGCTGCCCGAGAGATTCGGCGTCGCCGATCTGGAGAGGGCCAAGATGCCGGACAAGGTACCGGATCGCGCCGGACGCGACACCGGCTTGCCCGAGACGGTGCGGATGAATCCCGGACTGAACCTGTTCGGGCGCGTCGCCAGCGGCTTTCTGGGCGACCTGCTCAAGACCGTCAATCTCGATGCGAACAATCTGACCGCGGGCCTGGCCACGGGCAAAGATGCCAAGGGCGCCGCGGTCTACGTCGTCGGCCTGACGATGGCGTCGGAATGGAAGAAGCCCTTCGGTCTTGACCAGACCTCCATCACCGGGGCAACAGTACGCGTCATCAAGGAAAAAGTCAGCCAGTCGAAAACGATTGAGACCTGGGGCACGGTGCGCATCAAGGCCAAGGACTACACCGCCTATCTGCAGCGCAGCGGCCTGAGCGAGACCCTTGCCTTCGATACCAAGGACGCGTCGCTGAAACAGTTCTTCGACATCGCCGATGTCGTCAGCAGCACGCTCGGCCTGCCCAAAGTCCCGTTCCCGTCGGAGCTGCCGGTGGACAAGGTGACGCTGAGGAACGACCGTTACGTGAGCAAGCTGGATCCGGCCAGCCCGCCCAAATTCGACAACATGATGTTCATGGGCAGCAAGGGCGTTTCCAGCGACGATCCGAAGCTGTATATCAACAGCTCCGCGTATGTTTATGGCTGGCAGGCGGGCAAAGGCTATGTCAAGGCCTCCAAGCTGGGCGTGGACGGTGACTTTGCCATGAACCTGCCGAAGATCGGGCCGATCGGGGCGTCCTCAGGCAAGTTCTACCTCAAGGTCGTTACGAGTGGGTTGGGGAAGTTCTCGACGTCACCGGCGATGGGGATCAAGTTGACGGCGCCGTTGTTTGGGGACATGGATCTCAAGGCGTCGTCGAGCGGGCTCAAGCTGGTGGCTGCGCCGAGTTGTCCGCTGCGTCCGTTCGGCTTCACGGCCGACGTGACGGACCTCACAAAGGCAGACTTCCCGATCACGCCGATGTTGGGTGACTGCTTTGGCAAGGCGCTCGATGACCTGGTCGACGGCGCCGAGGACGCCTACAAGGAAGCCGAGCCATTCGTTGTTGACGCGGCCGGGGAGAGTGCGGACACGGCCAAGGATCTCTACAAGGATGCTGCAGCTATCGTCGACGAAAACGCAATAAAGCGGGCGGCGGCCTGGACCACGACGATCGGCGAATTCCAGGCGACCAAGGATGCGGCACGGGCTGCCGATGACGCCTACAAAGCCGCTAAAGATACGATCGTAGCCTTGGGAAATACGGTCGAGAGCGCGGGCAAGGAAATCGTCAAGCTCACCAGCAAAATTGAGGGTCTGCTCGAAAAAGTGTGGGGGGCCATCAGCGGGGAGCTGAAAACGGCGAAAAAGGACCGATCGAATGCGATTTCCAGGCGCGACGATGCTCGAACTCAGCAACCCGCAGCGGAGGCTCGAGTTAAGCAAGCCAAAGATATCCTGGAGAAGAAGACCCAGGAGGCAGCTCAGCTCGCAAGTCCCTACGTGGCTAAAAGCCTTGCTGATTCCGGGGAACCGCTGTTGGGCGCCCTGACCCAGACCAGGGTCCAGGACGGAATCGTGAAATCGATGGGAAATTTGCGTGATGACCTCGCGAAAAACGCGAGTAGCCGCAAAGCGTTTTTTGAGAAGGCAGGTACGGCAGATAACCCACTCGATAAGCGCCTCGACAATGCGCGCCGCGCGAGCGAAGACCAGTTCAAGACCTATAGAAACCTGTCCGACCTGGTCAAAGCTGGCGGCGACCATGCGAGCAGTGAAATGTTAAGCGGTGCAAAGAAGAAGCTCATCTCGGAGGCCATCTCGGCGAAGCTCAGCGCAGAGACCGAACAGCTGCTGGAAAAGGAGGTCAGCGCTCTGCCGACCATGAACAATGCCAAATGGGTGAGCATCGTTTCGCGAGACGACGTGCAGAGGTGCCTTACCCTTGGCCCCTTCGCACCGCAAGCCTCTAAGCATGATTGGTCCTGGACTACCTGCAGCGGAGGCATAGATCAACAATTCATGTTCCAAGCGAGCGGAGTCGTACTGGCGCGCACGGAATTCAGTAACGAAGTTGGGCGACAGTGTCTCTACCTCTGGGTCGACGGTCCTTGGTATGCGCTCCCCCCGGCTGACAAGACTTGCGTGGCCCAATCCCTGGCCGATAAAGGTAGTGCAGCCCTCCTTTTTTTTGATCCCATCGATGGCTTGATCCGTTTATCCCCTAATCCGACAATGGGCTTGCAGTACGCCTGCGTGTACACCGGCGCCAGCACGCGGGGGCGCGAGTATGCGCTTGGTCTTGGCCAGTGCCCGCGCTGGGCCGAGCAAGCGCCTGGCGCGCGCTTTGACTTGATTGATCCCGGCGAGGGCCTAAAACCGAAAACCGTTCCTGCAATCAGGACGGTGGCCGCCGGAGGGCCGACACACCCGACAGCGTCCTATTCATCGACCAACTTGGCGCCGCTCAAACTGAAACCGCTAAAACTGAAATAGCGGCGCGCGGCAGGAAGTTTGCCGGAAACCGAAGCCATACCATCCCGGTCGACGCAACCGGGATGGTCGGCCTCGCGGTCTGGATCGGGCAAGGGCAAAGACCGAATACATCGGCTGCTGGCGTAATTGAGGACGCCGCAAGATGGACAAGAGTTGGCGCTGGCGCCACGGCGACCCTTGCCGCGGTAGGGTCTGGGGCGCGGTGGCTATCGAATCCGCGCCGGGGTATATTCTCCGGTTGCTCCAACATCGACCTGCACCATGGAACACATCAAGATTCGCGGCGCGCGAACGCACAACCTCAAGAACATCAACCTCGACCTGCCGCGCAACAAGCTGACGGTGATTACCGGCCTGTCGGGTTCCGGCAAGTCCTCGCTGGCTTTCGACACGCTCTACGCCGAGGGCCAGCGGCGCTATGTCGAATCGCTGTCGGCCTATGCGCGGCAGTTCCTGCAGCTCATGGAAAAGCCCGACGTGGACCTGATCGAGGGCCTCTCGCCGGCGATTTCGATCGAGCAGAAAGCCACCAGCCACAACCCGCGCTCGACGGTCGGCACCGTCACCGAAATCCACGATTACCTGCGCCTGCTCTACGCCCGCGCCGGCACGCCGCATTGCCCCGACCACGACCTGCCGCTGGAAGCCAACAGCGTCTCGCAGATGGTCGACCACGTGCTGGCCCTGCCCGAAGACACCAAGCTGATGATCCTCGCCCCGGTGGTGGCCAACCGCAAGGGCGAACAGCTCGACCTGTTCGCCGAACTGCGCGCCCAGGGCTTCGTGCGCCTGCGCGTGGATGGCACGGTGCATGACATCGACGCCCTGCCGAAACTGGCCAAGACGCACAAGCACACCATCGACATCGTGGTGGATCGGCTCAAGGTGCGACCCGACGCGCGCCAGCGCCTGGCGGAGAGTTTCGAGACGGCGCTGATGCATGCCGAGGGGCGCGCGCTGGCGGTCGAGATGGATAGCGGGAAGGAACACCTGTTCTCGTCCAAATTCGCCTGCCCGGTGTGCAGCTACGCGCTGCAGGAGCTGGAGCCGCGCCTGTTCTCCTTCAACAATCCGATGGGCGCCTGCCAACAGTGCGACGGCCTCGGCCAGATCCAGTTCTTCGATCCGGCGCGCGTCGTCGCCTATCCGCATCTCTCGCTGGCCGCTGGCGCGATCAAGGGCTGGGACCGGCGCAACCAGTTCTATTTCCAGATGCTGGAGTCACTCGCCGCGCATTACGGCATCGATACCAACATACCGTTTGAAAAACTGCCCGTGGCGACGAGCAACATCGTGCTCTACGGCTCGGGCAAGGATCAGATCAAGTTCAAGTACCTCAATGAGAAGGGCACGCGCTTCGACCGCACGCATGCCTTCGAGGGCATCATCCCCAGCCTCGAACGCCGCTACCGTGAGACCGACTCGATGGCGGTGCGCGAGGAACTGGCGAAATACCTCAACAACAAGCCCTGCCCCGAATGCGGCGGCATGCGCCTGAGGCGCGAGGCGCGCCATGTCTTCGTCGGCGGCAAGAATATTTCCGACATCAGCCGCTTCTCACTGATCAACTGCCGCGACTTCTTCAACCTGCTGCAACTCACGGGGCATAAGGCCCAGGTCGGCGAAAAGATCCTCAAGGAAATCACCGCGCGGCTGTCCTTCCTGATCAACGTCGGCCTCGACTATCTGTCGCTCGACCGCTCGGCCGAGACGCTCTCGGGCGGCGAGGCGCAGCGCATCCGCCTGGCCTCGCAGATCGGCTCGGGCCTGACCGGCGTGATGTACGTGCTCGACGAACCGAGCATCGGTCTGCACCAGCGCGACAACGCGCGCCTGCTGGAAACCCTGACCCGGCTGCGTGACCTGGGCAATACGGTGATCGTGGTCGAGCACGATCTGGAAGCCATCGAGTCGGCCGACTACGTCGTCGATATGGGCCCCGGCGCCGGCGAGCACGGCGGCCATGTGGTGGCCGAGGGCACGCCGGCGCAGGTCGCGGCCAACAGCGCGTCGATGACCGGCGCCTACCTCTCGGGCCGGCGCGAGATCGCGATC
>JAXMJU010000206.1:0-8674 GCA_034376265.1 Sulfuritalea sp. | reverse complement strand
AGGGCTCGTATGAGCCTGAGCAGTTCTGGCTTGGAGGTGAAATTAAATTGGTCAACAACTGAAATCAATTTGTCGCATGTGGCAACAGCCACTTCAAGATGTCCAATTTTTTCTTCTATTAGAGCCTGAGCGTATAAGGTTCTTAGCAACACCTTGGCTATGGTAGGAGAAGTGTTGGAAGCTAACTCTAAGGATAGTTTCGCATATTCAGAATGCGCTTTCGATTGGTCGCCCAGCCTATCCGTGATGCTAATTCTTTCAAGGCAAGCTTCCATATACATGACTTGATCCTGCTCATCAGTAGAGCCACGTAACTGCTCAGTTATTGAGTCAATTATTGCTATTGCTTCAGCATAGCGATCTTCTCTTACTAGTGACTGTGCCTGTCTTAGTAGTGGCCTACTTGGATGCCCAACTGTTCTAACTAGAGTGGGAGTTGTACTCGGAGAGCTCGGGGATTGGGCAAGGCTGTCTTGTTGACTAGCAGCTTGGTCTGCATGAGATCTTTCATCCGCTTCAGTCGCTTTACTGGTGCCAAGTTTTGCCTCCAGATCTTCATTCAGCTTTACTGTCTTTTGTAACTCAACATCAAGTGCAACTAGGATTGGTGTTGCTGCTTCTCTGATCTCTTTCAATGCATGCTCTAGTTGTGGGGCGATTACCTTTTTAGTTTCTTCCAATAACAGTTTCTCGGCATTTGACTTCAGCCAATCTTCAATTGTTTTGGATGCTTCAATTTTTGCTTCCGCTACTGCAGTACTAGCGGACCTTAAACTGAAGAAGACAACGATAGCAGTCGTAAGCACGCCCAAGAGTGCGGCAATAAAGCCCAAAATATTTACTGCACCCCAAATGTCACTCAGTCGCTTGTCTTGGTTCTCAACCGTGACCTTGTATTTTTCTATTAGAGCCTCATTTTGCTGAGCAACATAGGTTGTTGAGCTCACATTCTGAGATGTAGAAAGCGCTGAAGAAGTAGCTGCTTCGACCAAGCTACAGCTAAAGCTGAGCCATAGGAGGAACATGACTGATAGCATTTTCTGCATGGTTTTGATTTCCTTCAGATGGAAGGCTAGCAACGCCCCATTCAAGCAGCACGAGGATATATGAGTTCTGGATTATAAGTAGCCTACACCCGCCGGAAGCCTTGGCAATTGGTCGAAGAAGGCCTGTGCTGCTTAGTCCTTCCCGACATAACGAAGAGTTACCTTCTGAAAAGACTCCGCGGCTAGCAAAATGTCAGCTCGCGACGGTGACTCGTTTGAAGGTGTTACCTACCCCTGATTCGCCACCCCACTGACCACATGCCCCGTCGGCACCAGCCGTGACGCCGGCTCGCAGTGCCTTGTCTGGTCGTCGAAGAAGAAGTCGGGTTCGAATTCACTGAGGAAGCGCGACTTCTCCAGGCCGCCGAGGAACATCGCCTCGTCGACCTCTACCTTCCAATCCATCAGGGTGCGGATCGCGCGTTCATGCGCGGGGGCGCTGCGCGCGGTGACCAGCGCGGTGCGGATTTTCATCGGGCAGCCGGCGCTGTCGGCGCGCAGGCGGTGCAGGGCTTCGAGCAGAGGCAGGAAGGGGCCGGGCGGTAGCGGGTGCAGCGCGTGGCTTTCCTCATGGTTCTGGAAGGCGGCGAGGCCTTGTTCCTGGAACACGCGCTCGGCCTCGTCGGAAAACAGCACGGCGTCGCCGTCGAAGGCGATGCGTACTTCCTGCGGGTGCTGTTCGGCCTCGGTCAGCGAGGCCGAATACACGCGCGCCGCGGGGAAGCCGCCTTCGAGAGCGGCGCGCACGTCGGCTTCGTTGGCGGACAGGAACAGGTTGGCGCCCAGCGGTTTGAGGTAGTGGAAGGGCGGCCGGCCGCGCGTGAACACGCCGCGTTCGAGCTGCATGCCGGCGGCGCTGGCGGAGCGAAAGATGCGCAGGCCCGAGACCGGGTCGTTGCGCGAGAGGATCACCACGGCTACGCGCTGGCGTTCGGGCGTGTTGAAGGCGAGCAGCTTCTGCACCAGCGGGAAGGCGACGCCGGGCCGCGCTGGCTGGTCCATGCGTGCCAGCTGCAGGCTCATGTAGGCGGAATCGTCCTGATCCTCGAAGACCCGGTTTTCCTCCTCGAAATCGAACAGCGCACGCGAGGAAAGCGCGACCACGAGCTGGCCTTCGAGGCTGGCGGCCATCAGGGCTGCTCCGTTCCGGTGAGCTTCGCCTGCAGCCAGGCGGGGAAGGATTTCCAGGGCATGGCGACGTGGCCGTTGGGCATGGCTCTTTCTTTCGTGGTGCGGCAGACGATGATGCCCGGCCCCGCGGCTTCGTCGCCTGCCAATGCAAGGAAGCGGTTGAGCGGCTCGACGTGACCCGCGCCCGGGGTCGCGGTCAGCTTGACCTCCACGGCCTGCAGCTTGCCGTCGATGACGATCAGGAGGTCGACTTCCAGCCCGTCGTGCGAGCGCCAGTAATACACATCGGGCTTGCGGCCCAGGGCCATGAAAGCCTTGACGGTTTCCGTGACCACCCAGCCCTCCAGCAGTGGCCCGCCCATCGGCCCGGCCAGGGCGGCGGTGGCATCCGGCTGGCGGGTCAGCAGGCTGACGAGGGCGGAATCGTGGAAATAGAACTTGGGCGTCTTGACCACCCGTTTGCCATAGTTGCGGAACCAAGGTTGCAGGAAGTGTGCGATGTAGGAGGCCTCGAGCACGCCGGCCCAGGATTTCACCGTGGGCTGGCTGATGCCCAGTTCGCGGGCCAGGTCGGCAGCGTGGAATTCCTGCCCATGCCGTGTGGCCGCCAGGTTGAGGAACTGGTTGAAGCTGCGCAGGTCGGGGATGTTGCGTATCTGCCGCACGTCGCGCTCGATGTAGGTGGATACATAGCCGCGCAGCCACAGGTCGCGTCGATCGGGATGCAGGGCAGGGACTGGATAGCCGCCATTCCAGAGTAATGTGTCGAGGCCGGGCCGGGGCAGTTCCGTATAGGAAAACGGCGGCAGTTCGAGGATGGCGACCCGGCCGGCGAGGGATTCGCTGACATCGCGCATCAGGCCGAACTGCTGCGAGCCGGTGAGCAACCAGCGGCCGCAACGACGGGGTTCGGCATCGATGCGCATTTTGAGGTGCGACAGCAGGGCGGGAACGTACTGGATTTCGTCGAGGATCACTGGCCGTTTGGCAAAGCGGCCAAGGAAGCCGACGGGGTCGACTGTGGCGAAGTCCCGCTCCAGCGGATCGTCGAAGCTGACATAGTCGACCTGCTCCCCCGCCTCGTGCCGCAGGAAGGTGGTCTTGCCGGATTGCCGCGGTCCGGTGATCAGGACGGCGGGGAACCCGGCAAGGGCTTGGCTCAGGGCGGCGGCGAGTTGGCGTTGCCGGTACATTTGACAATACTAAAAACAGATTTTAGTTTTGTCAAACAATGGGTGAACGATTGGTGGGCAATTGGTGAGCAATTGGTGGACAACATTTGCTGGACGACGTTTGTCAGGCGCGTTTCGGCTTGCTGTCCGCCTTCGGCGAGGCGGCATACATCTGCGTCATCCGCGCCGCCTCATCGGCAACCCGCTGGCGCAGGTCGGCCGGCGCCAGCACTTCGACGTCGGCGCCGAACTTGAGGATGTCCATGATCAGTTCGCGGTGGTCGGCGTAGGGGAATTCGAGCAGCCAGGAGCCATCGGGGGCGTAGCCGCCCTTCTGCTTGGGGTGCCAGGTTTCCTGCGCCACCCAGCGCGCACGCTTGGGCGTGAAGCGCAGCCTGGCGTGCTGCAGGCTGCGCCCGGAGAAGATGCCGTAGCCGGGGCCGAGCGCTTCGTCCAGGCTGCGATGCGAGACCTCGCGCGCCTTCTTTTCGATCAGGCTGGCCTCGCGGATGGAATCGAGGGCGAAATTGCGGATGTCGTTGCGCAGGTGGCACCAGGCGTCGAGGTACCAGTTCTCGCGGTAATACACCAGACGCTGCGGCGAGACTTCGCGCTCGGTGGTCTCGCCGCTGCCGCGGGCGAAGTAGGTGATGGCCAGGCGCTTGCGGCGCAGCAGCGCGGCGCCGACTTTCTCGAAGTGCGCGAGCTTGAGGTCGCGCTTGCCCAGGCCCACGATCAGCACGCGGCGGCGGATTTCCTCGGCGGTGTTCTCTGCCGTGCCGAGCAGGCCGTTCAAGCGCGCGATCAGCGGCTGGATGTGCGGTGTCAGTATGCCGCCGGGATCGAGGTCGGTCAGCAGGTGCTGCATGGTCAGCAGCGCATGGACTTCGCCGGAGTTGAACCAGAGGCCGGGCAGTTCGTACTGCGCGCCGGCCTCGGCGTGCGGCGTGTCGAAGCAGTAGCCGCCGCCATCCCTGTCCCAGACGATCGGCGCGTTGAGCCGGTTGCGCATGTATTCGAGGTCGCGCTTCAAGGTGGCGCGCGAGACTTCCAGCGCCGCCATGAGGTCGACGAAGGGCACCAGCTTGCGGTCGTGGATCATCTGGTCGATTTTGTAGAAGCGCTCAGTGCGATCCATGGCGGCTTTCCGAAATGAACTGATGGAAGTGGTCGAGGCGGCGCGGGTGGATCACGCCAGCGGCGACGGCCTCCTTGATCGCGCAGCCGGGTTCGGCGTCGTGCTGGCAATCGCGGAAGCGGCACTGGCCGAGGAAGGGGCGAAACTCGGCGAAGCCGAATTCGATCTGCTGGGCGGTGAGGTGCTTGAGGCCGAATTCCTGCAGGCCGGGGCTGTCGATCAGGGTGCCGCCCGGGCATTTGTCTTGCGGCAGTTTGTAGAGGCGGGCGTAGGTGGTGGTGTGCTTGCCGGAATCCAGCGCGGTCGAAAGTTCGCGCGTGGGCGCGGCGGCGCCGGGCACCAGGGCGTTGGTCAGGGTCGACTTGCCCATGCCGCTTTGCCCGACCAGCACCGAGCTTTCGCCCACCAGCAGCGGCATGAGCGGCGAGGCGTCGAGCTTGGCCGAGAGTTCGACGACGCGGCAGCCGAGCGCGACGAAGGGGGCCAAGAGTTTCCTCGCGGCGGGCAGGGCCGCGGTCAGATCGCTCTTGTTGAGCACGATGGTGGTGTGCAGTCCCTCATGCTCGGCGGCGACCAGGGCGCGGCTGAGCAGCATGTCGGAGAAGGAAGGATCGGTGGCGACCACCAGCAGCAATTGCGTGGCATTGGCGGCGATGAGTTTCTGCCGGTAGGCGTCGCTGCGGTAGAGCAGGCTGCGGCGCAGGGCGTGGCCGGTGATCTGGCCGTCGGGGGTGAGTTCTACTTCGTCGCCGACGGCGAAGGGGCTTTTCTTGCCGCGCGGATAACCGGTGGCGAGGCTGCCGTCGGCCAGCTCGATTTCATAGTGCCGGCCGAAGGCGGCGACGATGCTGCCGTGCCGGTTCTTTGCGCCGCTCAACGCGTCTTACAGCGTGAGCAGCGCATCGATCTTGGCGGCGCAGATGAAGTCGTTTTCGCTCAAGCCGCCGATTGCGTGCGTGGTGTAGCTGACCGTGCACTGGCCCCAGCCGACGGCGAGATCGGGATGGTGGTCCTCGCGGTGCGAGATCCAGGCCGTGGCATTCACGAAAGCCATGGTCTCGTAGTAGTTCTTGAACTTGTAGGTCTTGCTGATGATGTTGCCCGCGCGCTGCCAGCCCGGCAGGGTCGCCAGCATCGCGGCCGCTTCGTCGTCGGTGAGCGGCGGCACGCCGCCTTCGCAGGGCTTGCATTTGCCCTTGGAGAGATCGCAGACCATGGTCATGGCAATTCCTTTATGAGGTGGTCAGCCGCGCGATGCGTTGGCTGGCGGGTGGGTGGGAATCGTGGAACAGCGAGTGCAGCGGATCGGGCGTCAGGGTTGCGGCGTTGTCGCGGTAGAGCTTGACCAGGGCGTTGATCAGGTCGGCGGCGGCGGTCTGCTTGGCGGCGTAGGCGTCGGCTTCGTATTCGTGCTGGCGCGACAGACCCGAGGTCAGCGGCGCCAGCGGAAAGAGGAACACCGGCAGCACCATGGAGAACAGCAGCAGGCCAATCGCCGTACCCATTGATGACTCCGTGCCGTCGGCGCCAACTCCCAGGCCGGCGAAGAACCACGGCTGATCGATGAGTTGGCCGAGCAGCCAGAGAAAGGCCAGGCTCAATACGGCGGACAGCGCGATGCGCTTGACCACGTGGCGGTGGCGGAAATGGCCCAGTTCATGGGCCAGCACGGCCTCGATCTCCTCGGGGCTGAGCTTTTCCAGCAGGGTGTCGAAAAAGACGATGCGCTTTGCGCGGCCGAAGCCGGTGAAGTAGGCGTTGCCGTGCGCCGAGCGCTTCGAGCCGTCCATAACGAACAGGCCCGAGGCGGCGAAGCCGCAGCGTGCCAGCAGGGCTTCGATGCGGGCTTTCAGCGAGACGTCTTCGAGTGGCGTGAACTTGTTGAACAGCGGCGCGATCACGGTCGGGTAGAGGAACATCACCAGCAGGTTGGTGACCAGCCACACCAGCCAGACATACAGCCACCAGTATTTGCCCATGACGTCCATCAGCCACAGCACGGCGAACAGCAGCGGGCCGCCGATCAGCACGGTGAGCACGGCGCCCTTGGCCAGGTCGGCGAACCACAGCGGCCAGGTCAGCTTGTTGAAACCGAAGCGCGCCTCGATGCGGAAGGTGCGGTAGAGGCTGGCCGGCAGGCCGATGACGAAACCGAGCAGGCTGACGCAGGCGAACAGGGCCAGGCCGTGCAGGTAGCCGTCGCCGAGCCAGGCGCGCATGGCCTGGTCGAGCAGGGCGAGGCCGCCGCCGAGGGTCAGCGCCAGCAGCACGATTGCATCGACGGCGATTTCCAGCAGGCCGAGGCGCACCTTGGCCACCGTGTAGTCGGCGGCCTTGCGGTGATCGGCGAGATCGATGCGATCGGCGAAGTTGTCCGGCACGCGCTCACGATGCGCGCGGACATGGCGCAGATGGCGGATGTCGAGCCAAAGGCGCAGGGCGGTCGACAGGGCGAGGGCGGCGAGAAAGATCAGCGTGAAGTGATATGGGGTCATGAGGGGTGGCCCGCTGTGCGAAAATGCGCCGACTCAGAAACAGGCATTGGAAAATTATGGCACAGGATCAGAACGCGCTCGTCTGGCTGGACATGGAAATGACCGGTCTCAACCCCGACAGTGATCGCATCATAGAGCTGGCGTTGGTCGTCACCAACTCGAATCTCGACATCGTCGCCGAGGCGCCGACCTGGGTGGTGCATCAGTCCGATGCCGTGCTCGATGGCATGGACGAGTGGAACCGCAACACCCATGGCCGCTCCGGCCTGATCCAGCGGGTCAAGGCTTCGATTCTCGGCGAGGCCGAGGTCGAGGCGCAGGCGCTGGAGTTCATGCGGCGTCACGTGCCGCGGCTGGCGACGCCGATGTGCGGCAATTCGATTTGCCAGGACCGGCGCTTCATGGCGCGCTACATGCCCAAGCTCGAGGACTGGTTCCACTACCGGAATCTCGATGTGTCGACCCTCAAGGAATTGTGCAAGCGCTGGAAGCCGGAAGTGGCGAAGGGCCTCAAAAAACACGGCAAGCACGAGGCGCTGGCGGACATCCTCGAATCGATCGAGGAACTGAAGTATTACCGCGAGCATTTTCTGAAAGTCTAATCCGCGCGCCGGTACAGGCGCAGGCGTTCGCCCTTGTCGCCGGGGCGGGAAGTTTCGCGCATCAGCGTCCAGCCGGACAGGTCTTTTTCGGTGCCGGGCGCCGTCTGCATGATCAGGTAGCGGCAGTCTTTGGCCCGGCTGCCGCCGATGGTGCGGATACCGTTGAAGTAATCGAACGAGGCGCGCTGCGCCAGGCCCAGGCCGCGCCGCGCGATGCAGCCGGGATGACTGCCCAGCGCCTGGCGAAAGTTGGCGCTGACGCTACGGTAACTCTTGCCATAGTCGATCCACGGCAGCATCAGCAGCATCAACAGCATCCAGACGGTGGTCAGCCCCACGCTCCAGCGTGCCGCCGCGCGCCAGGGCGAGCGCGGGGTACGCAGCATCACGGCGATCCAGGCGACGCTGACGGCAATCGCCAGCACGATGATCAGCGGCGAGACCTCGGCGATGAAACCGGGGGCGGGCTTGGTGAAGTTCTTGGCCACCCGCGCCGGTTCCCCGGTCAGCATGGAAATGCCGCCCAGCCAGATCAGCGCCGCAACCAGCGTGAAGGTCATCATGCCGAACCAGTCGAAGGCGTTGGCCGCGCCACGGCGCAGCCGGCCGGCGCCGGTCGCGGCCAGCAGGGTCAGCGGCAGCAGCGCCGGCATCAGTGCCGTCGGCCGCGGCGCGTCGGAAAAAAACGCCAGCAGGGCGACCAGCGTGGCGGCCAGCGGCAAGGCGGTCTGCGCTTCGAGCAAATGCCTGCGTTCGAGCCACAAGGCCCACAGCGCCAGGGGCAATGTGGGCCAGGCGGCCCAGGCCAGCAGTTCAAGGTGATCGCGACTGAAGTTGCTGCGCAATGTCAGGCTGGCCTCCTCGGCTGTCCACCAGATGTCGAACAGCGCAGGAGACTGCTGCCAGAGCAGGAAGGGCCAGGGCAGCATCAGCAGGAGCGCGACGGCCGTCGCCGCCAGGCCGGCGAGCCAGCTGTGCCGGGTTCGCCAGTCCGGGTGCAGCATCAGCAGCAGCCCGGTCGCGAGCTGGATGGCGACGCTGTCGATGCCGGCACCGAGGAAGCCGACGCCGATGCCGGCGCCGAAAAGCA
>JAXMJU010000205.1:0-19296 GCA_034376265.1 Sulfuritalea sp. | reverse complement strand
CGGAGCGTGACGGTACCCCGGTGGCGATTTCCGCGCTTGAGCGTACCGGGCTGTTGGCCAAGGCGAATCGACTGGCCGGGTCGCTGACCTTGCTCGACCGCAAGCGCCTTGAACTCGCGCGGGCATTGGCGACCGAGCCGGATCTGCTGTTGCTCGATGAAATCGCCGGCGGCCTGACCGAGCACGAAGTCGCCGAGCTGATCGAATCCATCCAGGATATCCGTGCCGACGGCACCTCGATCATCTGGATCGAGCACATCGTCCATGCCCTGCTGGCCGTGGTCGACCGATTGCTGGTGATCAACTTCGGCAGCCTCCTGACGCAGGGCCTGCCGGCACAGGTGATGGCCAGCCCCGAAGTGCGGGAAATCTACCTGGGGATCGCGGTCGAATGAGCCTGCTCGAAGCCCGCGCGGTGACGGCGTTCTATGGCGACTTCCAGGCGCTGTACGGTATCGACCTGAGCGTGGAGGAGGGCGAGACCGTTGCGGTGATCGGCTCCAACGGGGCCGGCAAGTCCTCGTTCCTGCGCGCGCTCACGGGGCTGCAGACGGCCGCGCGGGACAGCATACTGCTGGGCGGCCAGCCGATAGGCGGCCTGCCGGCGCACCGGATCGTCGGGCTGGGATTGGCGATGGTGCCGGAAGGCCGCCGCCTGTTTCCCAGCCTCAGCGTGGAAGAAAACCTGCTCATCGGGGCTTACTCGAAGCGGCCCGGACCGTGGACGCTGGAGCGCCTGTACAAGCTGTTTCCGATCCTTGCCGAACGCCGCCGCAACCCCGGCACGGCGCTGTCCGGCGGCCAGCAGCAAATGGTGGCGATCGGCCGCGCGCTGATGTCGAATCCGCGCCTGATGCTGTGCGACGAGTTGTCGCTCGGCCTGGCGCCGGTGGTGATCAAGGATATCTACGCCGCGCTGCCGGGGATCAAGTCCGAAGGAACGTCGGTCCTGGTGGTCGAGCAGGACGTCGGCCAGGCGATGAAGGTTGCGGATCGCATTTTCTGTTTCCAGGAAGGCCGTGTTTCGCTGTCCGGCAAGCCTGGCGAATTGACCCGCGAGCAGATCTCACTCGCCTATTTCGGCATATGAACGGGAAAGGATCGCGGCATGGGTGAGTGGATCAATACCTTGTTGCAAGGCGTGCTGCTCGGCGGGCTGTACTCCTTGTTTGCCACCGGGCTGGCCTTGTCGTTCGGGGTGATGCGCATGATCAACATCGCGCACGGCGATTTCGCCATCCTCGCCGCGTTCGCCGCGATTGCGGTGGTCGAGCCGCTGGGGCTCAACCCCTTCACGGTGTTGCTGGTGATCGCTCCGCTGATGGGGGTATTCGGCTATGTGCTGCAGCGGGTGATCCTCAACCGCACGCTGGGACAGGACATCCTGCCGCCGCTGCTGGTGACCTTCGGTTTCGGCATCATTATCCAGAACGCATTGCTGGTGGGTTTTTCCGCGGATACGCGCAGCCTCGGCATTGGCGAACTCGGTACCGCCAGCGTCGCATTGGGCGGCGAGGTGGCGGTGGGCGTGTTGCCGCTGATCATCATGGGCGTGGCGGTCGCGGTGCTCGCCGGCCTGCAATGGGTTTTCTCGGCGACGCCGCTGGGGCGTGCGTTCCGCGCCGCGTCGGATGACCGCGAGGCGGCGCAGCTGATGGGCATCGACAATCGCCACATCTACGGCCTGGCGATGGGCATCGCCATGGCCATCGTCGCCATCGCCGGCGTGTTCCTGGCCATACGCGCCAACATCGCCCCCGCCGATGGCCCGGCCCGCCTGCTGTATGCCTTCGAGGCCGTGATCATCGGTGGCCTGGGCTCGCTGTGGGGCACGCTCGCCGGCGGTGTCATTCTCGGCGTCGCCCAGTCCATCGGCCTCAAGTACGACCCCGGCTGGGGCATCCTCGCCGGCCATCTGGCCTTCCTCGCCGTGCTGGTGGTGCGTCCCAACGGCCTGTTTGCGCGTACGCGCGACCGATGAGAAGTATCGTGATGACAGCATCCGCCGCCGCCACCCCGATCGTCGAGCGCAGCACGCGCGCCAGCCAGGCCGGCCTGGTGGTGTTCGTGCTGCTGTTGCTGGTCGCGATTTCCGCTCCGTGGTGGGCCGAGCGTTCCAGCCAGCGCTTGCTGACCGAATTTCTGTATACGCTGGCACTGGCCCAGATGTGGAATCTGCTCGCCGGCTATGGCGGTTTGTTGTCGGTCGGTCAGCAGGGCTTCGTCGGCATCGGCGGTTATTGCCTCGTCGTACTCGGCTTGCAGGCCGGCATCAATCCCTTTCTGATCGTGCCGCTGGCCGGCGTCGTGGCGGCACTTGTCGCCATACCCACGGCCGCAGTCCTGTTCCGCCTGCGCGGCGCCTACTTCGCGGTGGGGACCTGGGTGGTGGCCGAAGTCTTCCGTCTGCTGGTTGCCAATACGGCGAGCGTCGGCGGCGGGTCGGGGACCTCGATCACCCGGACGGTGAGCGGCATTCCCGTCTGGTGGCGTGAGTCGACCACCTTGTGGATAGCCTTGGCACTCGGCGCCGGCGCCACGCTCGCGGTGTATTTCCTGCTGCGTTCGCGGCATGGTCTGGCGCTCACCGCGGTGCGCGACAGCGAGCCGGCGGCGGAGAGTCTCGGCATCTCGGTCGGCCGCATCAAGTGGTTCGTCTATGTGGCGTCGGCGGCTGGTTGCGGCATGGCGGGGGCGCTCATCTTCATTACCAAGCTGCGTATCGCACCCGAGGCGGCGTTTTCGATGGAATGGACCGCGGCAATGTTCTTCGTGGTGATCATCGGCGGCATCGGCACCATCGAGGGGCCCATCGTCGGCACGCTGGTGTATTTCCTGCTGCGTGAATTCCTCAGCGACTACGGCAGCGGGTACCTGATCGTGCTCGGCAGCGTGGCCGTCGCCTTCATGCTCTGGATTCCACGCGGGATCTGGGGCCTGGCGGCGAGCCGCCTGGACCTTCACTTTTTCCCGGTGCAGCGGCGGGTGCGCACGCTGCCGCTCAAGGAGCCCCATTCATGAGACCCTCGATGCGGGTGCTGGCCAGGGAACACCTGGCCCTGCGCGCCCTGGCGCGAATCGTGGCACTGGAGGCCGAGCTGCTGCGCCGCGACGGGCACGTCGATCTCGCATTGCTCGAAAACATCGCGGCTTACATTGCCGAGTTTCCCAACCGGATTCACCATCCGAAGGAAGAGGACTACCTTTTCCTCCACATGCGCAGGCGCGACGCAGGGCGTTGCGCGCCGATACTGGACCGCCTGCTGGATGAGCATGTTGCCGAAGTTGAAAGCATACGGCGCTTCGTCGATGCGCTGGCGGCCTACCGGGACGGGAAGCCCGACGCCGCCAGCCAGTTGGCGGAGGTCGCGGGCGCCTATGCCAGGTACCTTGATCGCCACATCGAGATCGAAGACACGCAGGCCTTCCCCCTGGCCGAGGAAGTCCTGCAGGAGTCCGACTGGGCGGAAATCGACGCGGCCTTCCTGGCTAACGACGACCCATTGGTAAGTGGCGACCAGCGATCGCGCTTTGCCGGTCTGCACCGCCGCATCATGGCGGCGGGCGCTATGCCACCGGGGATGTGAGCGTGGCGGCTGCGGTCGTCGCTATCCGGTCTTTGCCTTCACGTACTTGCGCACGACTTCGAGGAAGGCCTTGAGGATCGGCGAGTCGTCGTCGCGGCGATAAAGGCAGACCAGGTCAATGGTCGGCGGCGGCGTGGCCTTCACTGGGCGGTAGACCACACCCGGCAGGCGCAGCGTGCTGGCGGCCTCCGGCGTGATGCAGATGCCAAAGCCGCTGGCGACCAGCGCAACGGCGGTGACCACGTCGGTCACTTCCTGGGCTACCCGCGGTTGCGCACCCTCGGCGCGGAACAGCGCCATGACGTCGTCGGCGAAGCCGGGGCGGGTGTTGCTCGGGTAAAGGATCAGCGGTTCGTCGACCACTTCGGCGATGCGTATGGCCTTGTGCCGGGCCAGCGGGTGCTTGCTGTGCAAGGCCACCAGCAGCGGTTCGAGGAACACCATCTCGACCATGATGTCGGGCTCGACAGTGACGTGGCGGTTGAAGCCGATGGTCAGGTGCCCCTCGCGCAAGGCCGCGATCTGCTCGGCCTTGGTCTGTTCATGCAGCGCGATCTGCACGTCCGGGTAGCGCTGGCGGAACTGCAGCAGCAGACGCGGAATGTGGTTGAGGATGGCCGAGCCGAAGATGCCCACATCGAGGCGGCCGATGCGTCCCTGGCCGAACTTGCCGGTGCGTTCCCTCGCCCTGCCCACCAGGCCGAGAATGCGCCGGGCGTCTTCCAGCAGCGCGATGCCGGCGGGCGTCAGATCGACTCCGCGCGGACCCCGTGTGAACAGGCGGGCGCCGACATCGCTTTCGAGTTGCTGGATCTGGCGCGTCAGCGGCGGCTGCGATATGTGCAGCTTTTCCGCCGCCCGACCGAAGTTGAGTTCTTCGGCGAGCGCCACGAAATATCTGAGTTGGCGCAGTTCCATGCGTCGGCGACGGAGGTATCGTTTAGAAGAGGATTTCCTGGATCATACCGAAAACGTATCGGTTGATGCACATTTAGCATTGGACCGTATGGCTATCCCAATTTACAGTCTTGCTCAACAAACGAACACCGCGCTGCCATGGCCTACTTTTCCGTCACCATCGAAGACACCTGCGAGACCTACCGCAACTCCGACCGGAACACCGTGCTGGAAGGCATGGCTGCGCTGGGCAGGAAGGGCATCCCGCTCGGTTGCTGCGGCGGCGGTTGCGGCGTCTGCAAGATCGAGATCGTTTCCGGCAGCTATCGCAAGCGGGTGATGAGCCGCGCCCACGTCAGCATCGAGGACGAAGCCGCCAACCGTGTTCTCGCCTGCCGGGTCTGGCCGACCAGCGATCTGCGGCTACGGGTGATCGGCAAGATCGCCAGGAATGTCTGTCGTAACGTCGCGGCTGCCGCCGCGGCGCAAACCGCGGCGCCAGGCTAGCCGCGGATCGTCCCCTTTTCGCAATGTCGTCAGTCAAACCAAACCAAGGAGGAAACATCACATGGCAATGACAGGAGTGCTGCGCCCGGGCCACATACAACTGCGTGTGCTGGACCTGGAAGAAAGCGTCAAGTTCTACGGCGATGTGCTGGGCCTGGTCGAAACCGGCCGCGACACGCAGGGGCGGGTCTATTTCAAGGCCTGGGACGAGCGCGATCACAATAGCGTGATCCTGCGCCAGGCCGACACGGCGGGCGTCGATTTCTATGCCTTCAAGGTGGATGGCAAGGCCTCGCTCGACAAGTTCGATGTCGATCTGCGCGCCTATGGCGTCGCCACGGAACGCATTGCCGCCGGCGATCTGCTGGAAACCGGCGAGCGCGTGCGCTTTACCCTGCCCACCGGCCACCTGATCGAGTTGTATGCGGAAAAGACCGATGTCGGCAACGGCATGCCCTACCTCAATCCGGAGGCCTGGACGGCCGCGGCGGAGAAGGGCATCGCCCCGCTGCGCATGGACCACGCCCTGCTCTACGGTCCGGACATCGAGAAGGCGCAGGCGATCCTGGTCGACGTCCTCGGCTTCTACCTCGTAGAGCACGTGTTGCTGGAAGACGGCAAGACCGACCTCGCGATCTGGCTCTCCTGCGGCACCAAGGCCCATGACCTCGCCTTCGTGCGTCACGGCGAGCCGGCCAAGTTGCACCATATCGCCTTCCAGCTCGAAAGCTGGGAGAAGGTGCTGCGCGCCGCCGACATCATGTCGATGAACAAGGTCACCATCGACATCGGTCCGACCCGTCATGGCATTACCCGCGGCACCACGATCTACGCCTTCGACCCCTCGGGCAACCGTTTCGAAACCTACAGCGGCGGCTACTCCTCCTACCCGGACTGGAAGCCGATTACCTGGACCATCGACGAAGTGGGCCGTGGCATCTTCTACCATGACCGCAAGCTCAACGACGCCTTCCTCGCGGTGGTGACCTGATCGTGAAAGTCTCTGCTTCCATCCCCGGCATCACCTGCGGCGCGGCGCAAGCCGCGGTTGCCGCGGCGGTCGCCCATGCCGAACGGCGGGGCTGGAAGATCAATGCCGCCGTGGTGGACCGCGGCGGCAACCTGATGGCCTTCCTGCGCATGCCGGGGGCCTTCATCCATTCCATCGACATCGCCATCGACAAGGCCTACACCTCGGCCAGCTTCGGCTTTCCGACCAAGGCCTGGATGGGCGCCATCGGCCACGACGAGGGGATGAAATTTGGCTTCTCCAGCCGGCCGCGCCTGATCGTCTTCGGCGGCGGACTGCCGTTGCGGGTCGGCGACGATTGGATCGGCGGTATCGGCGTCTCCGGTGCTGCCGAAGCGGAAGACGAAGAGTGCGCACACGCGGGCCTGGCGGCGATAGGACTCGGTGCACCCGCCTGATCGAGTGGCGGGCCGAACGGATAAAGCAAGCAAGGAAACCTCATGGTCGCGAAAGAAATCCTCAACTTCATCGACGGCGAGTTCGTCGCCACCGGCAAGTGGTTCGACAACCGCACGCCGACCACCAACGCCGTGATCGGGCGTGTCGCCGAGGCCGGCAAGGCGGAAGTGGATGCCGCCGTGAGCGCCGCCCGCGCTGCGCTCAACGGGCCCTGGGGCGCGATGACCCTGGCCCGGCGCGTCGAACTGCTGGAGGCTATGGTCGCTGAAATCACCCATCGTTTCGACGAGTTCCTCGAAGCCGAATGCGCCGATACCGGCAAGCCGAAGAGCCTTGCCTCGCACATCGACATCCCGCGCGGCGCGGCGAACTTCAAGATCTTCGCCGACGTGGTGAAGAACGTGCCGACCGAGTTTTTCGAAATGGCGACACCCGACGGCAAGGGCGCGATCAACTATGGCTACCGCCGGCCGGTGGGCGTGGTCGGCGTGATCTGCCCGTGGAACCTGCCGCTGCTGCTGATGACCTGGAAAGTCGGCCCGGCGCTGGCCTGCGGCAACACCGTGGTGGTCAAGCCGTCGGAGGAGACACCGCGCACCGCCGCGCTGCTGGGCGAGGTGATGAACAAGGTCGGCATTCCCAAGGGTGTCTATAACGTCGTGCATGGCTTCGGCGCCAACTCGGCGGGGGAATTCCTGACCAGCCATCCGGGCGTCGATGCGCTGACCTTTACGGGCGAAACACGCACCGGCGAGATCATCATGAAGGCCGCCGCGACCGGTGCGCGTCCGGTGTCGCTGGAGATGGGCGGCAAGAACGCCGCGATCGTCTTCGCCGACTGCGATTTCGACGCCGCGATCGAGGGCACATTGCGTTCCTGCTTCGCCAATTGCGGCCAGGTCTGCCTCGGCACCGAACGTGTGTATGTCGAACGCCCGATTTTCGACAAGTTCGTCGCCGCCCTGAAACTGGGCGCCGAAGCGCTCAAGCCCGGCGTGCCCGACGACAAGGCGGCCGGTATTGGTCCGTTGATCAGCAAGGAGCACCAGGACAAGGTGCTCGCCAATTACAAGTTCGCGGTCGATGCGGGCGCTACCGTCGTCACCGGCGGCGGCGTGCCCGACATGCCAGGGGAGTTGCAGGAGGGATGCTGGGTGCAACCGACGATCTGGACCGGGCTGCCCGAATCCGCGCGGGTGATCAAGGAAGAAATCTTCGGTCCCTGCTGTCACATCGCGCCCTTCGACAGCGAGGAGGAAGTGCTGGCGAAGGCCAACGACAACGAATATGGCCTCGCTACGGCGATCTGGACCAGTGATCTTGCGCGTGCCCATCGCGTCGCGCAGAAAATGGAAGTCGGCATCGCCTGGGTCAATTGCTGGTTCCTGCGCGACCTGCGCACGCCCTTCGGCGGTTCCAAGCAGTCCGGCATCGGCCGCGAAGGCGGCGTGCATTCGCTCGAGTTCTACACCGAACTCAAGAATGTCTGCATCAAGCTGTGAGCGCCGCCATCCACCAGACCGGTCTGGAATTCGCGAACCACATCGTCGCCGACGGCATAGAGCGCACCGATCTCGTCGGCAACTTCTTCGACGAATAGTTTTCAAGAAAGAGGACTCATGGACAAGACCCTGATCACCCAACTCGGCGACGAACTCTTCGACGCATTGACCCGGCATGCCACGCTGGCGCCGTTGAGCACGCGGCACCCCGATATCACCATCGAGGATGCCTACCGCATCCAGGAGCGCCTGATCGCGCGCCGCCTGGAGACAGGCGAAAAAGTGGTGGGCAAGAAGATAGGCGTTACCAGTCGGGCGGTGATGAACATGCTCGGCGTCGGCCAGCCCGATTTCGGCTGGCTGCTCGACGGCATGATCTACAACGAAGGCCAGTCGATTCCCTTCGACACCCTGATCCAGCCCAAGGCAGAGGGCGAAATCGCCTTTGTCCTCAAGCACGACCTCGCCGGTCCCGGCATCTCCAATGCCGACGTGCTGGCAGCGACCGAGGGCGTGATGGCCTGTTTCGAGATCGTCGATTCGCGCATCGAGAACTGGAAGATCAAGATCCAGGACACCGTCGCCGACAACGCCTCCTGCGGCGTCTTCGTGCTCGGCGACCGGCTGGTGGATCCGCGCGAGGTCGACCTGTATACCTGCGGCATGATCCTGGAAAAGAACGGCGAAATCGTCGGCACCGGCGCCGGCGCCGCGACCATGGGCTCGCCCGTCAATGCCGTGGCCTGGCTTGCCAACACCCTCGGCCGCCTCGGCATCCCGCTCAAGGCCGGCGAAGTCATCCTTTCCGGTTCGCTCGCGGCGATGATCCCGGTGGTCCGGGGCGACAGCCTGCGCGTGACCATCGGCGGTATCGGCGGCTGCTCCGTCAAATTCGTGTAAGAGGAATTCACATGAGCAAGAAGATCAAATGCGCGCTGATCGGTCCCGGCAACATCGGTACCGACCTGCTCTACAAACTGAAGCGCAGCCCGGTGCTGGAACCGGTCTGGATGGTCGGCGTCGATGCGAGCTCGGAAGGCCTCAAGCGCGCCCGCGAGATGGGGCTCAAGACTACCGACCAGGGCATCGACGGCCTGCTGCCCCATGTTGCAGCCGACGACATCCGGATCGCCTTCGATGCCACCTCGGCCTATGTCCATGCCGAGAACTCGCGCAAGATGAATGAGCTTGGCGTGCTGATGATCGACCTGACGCCGGCCGCGATCGGACCTTTCTGCGTGCCGCCGGTCAACCTGGCCGCGCACGTCGGCCAGGGCAAGATGAACGTGAACATGGTCACCTGCGGCGGCCAGGCGACGATCCCGATCGTCGCCGCGATTTCCCGCGTGCAGCCGGTCAAGTACGGCGAGATCGTCGCCACGATTTCGTCGAAGTCCGCCGGTCCCGGCACGCGCAAGAACATCGACGAGTTTACCCGCACCACCTCGGGCGCCATCGAACAGGTGGGCGGCGCCAGGAAGGGCAAGGCCATCATCATCATCAATCCGGCCGAGCCGCCGCTGATCATGCGCGACACCGTGCACTGCCTGACCGAGACCGAGCCCGACCGGGCGAAGATCACCGAGTCGATCCACGCCATGATCGAAGAGGTGAAGAAGTACGTGCCCGGCTACAAGCTGGTCAATGGCCCCGTGTTCGATGGCAAGCGCGTCTCCGTCTTCATGGAGGTCGAGGGCCTCGGCGACTTCCTGCCGAAGTACGCCGGCAACTTGGACATCATGACCGCCGCCGCTGCGCGCACCGCCGAGATGTTCGCCGAGGAAATCATCGCCGGGCGCCTGACGCTCAAGGCCGCCTGAAAGGACCATGACCATGACAATCAAAGGCAGGAAAATCACCCTCCACGACATGACCCTGCGCGACGGCATGCATCCGAAGCGCCACCTGATGACGCTGGAACAGATGAAGGCCGTGGCCTGCGGACTCGATGCCGCCGGCGTGCCGCTGATCGAAGTCACGCACGGCGACGGGCTCGGCGGTTCCTCGGTGAATTACGGCTTCCCGGCCCACACCGACGAGGAGTACCTGGGCGCCGTGATTCCGCTGATGAAGCAGGCCAAGGTCTCGGCCCTGCTGCTGCCGGGCATCGGTACCGTCGATCACCTGAAGATGGCGCGGGAACTCGGCGTCAGCACCATCCGCGTCGCCACCCACTGCACCGAGGCCGATGTCTCCGAGCAGCACATCACCCTGGCGCGCAAGCTGGAGATGGACACGGTCGGCTTCCTCATGATGGCGCACATGGCCTCGCCCGAGCGGCTGGTCAAGGAGGCGAAGCTGATGGAAGGCTACGGCGCCAACTGCATCTACGTCACCGACTCGGCCGGCTACATGCTGCCCGATGACGTCAAGGCCCGTCTGTGCGCGGTGCGCGCCGCACTGAAGCCGGAGACCGAACTTGGCTTTCATGGCCACCACAACCTGGCGATGGGCGTCGCCAACTCGATTGCCGCCGTCGAAGCCGGCGCCACCCGCATCGACGCGGCCGCCGCCGGACTCGGCGCCGGCGCCGGCAACACGCCGATGGAAGTCTTCGTCGCCGTCTGCTACCGCATGGGCATCGAGACCGGCGTGGATCTGTTCAAGATGCAGGACGTCGCCGAGGACATCGTGGTACCGATGATGGACCACCCGATCCGTGTCGACCGCGACGCACTGACCCTCGGTTATGCCGGTGTCTATTCGTCCTTCCTGCTGTTCGCCAAGCGTGCCGAGAAGAAATACGGCATTGCGGCGCGCGAGATCCTGCTCGAACTCGGCCGGCGCGGCATGGTCGGCGGCCAGGAGGACATGATCGAAGACGCCGCCATGACCATGGCCAGGGAGCGCGGCCTGCTCAAGGCCGCCTGAGGAATCCACGATGAAACTCGATACGGCCACGATAGCCAGGCTTGCCGAACACCTGGAAAACTGCGAGCTTCAGGCGCAGGACACGCTCAAGATCACGGACCAGCATCCCGACATGGATTGGGACGACGCCTACGCCATCCAGGAAGAGATCAAGCGTCGCAAGCTGGCGCGCGGCATCCGCATTCCCGGCCTCAAGGCGGGACTGACGTCCTTCGCCAAGATGAAGCAGATGGGCGTCGATACGCCGGTGTTCGGTTTCATTACCGACTATGGCTCGGTTCCCGATGGTGGCGAAATCCGCATCGATGATCTGATCCATCCCAAGGTCGAGCCGGAAATCGTCTTCGTCCTCAAGCGCGCCCTGAAGGGCCCCGGTTGCCATATCGGCAGCGTGCTGGCCGCGACCGATTTCGTGATGGCGGGCATCGAGGTGATCGACTCGCGCTACCGGGATTTCAAATTTGACTTGAAGAGCGTGATTGCCGACAACACCTCCTCGGCCCGCTTCGTCGTCGGCAGCCGCATCCGACCGGTGGACGCCCTCGACTTGCGCACGGTCGGCGTGGTGCTGGAGAAGAACGGCGAGATCGTTTCACTGGGCGCCGGCGCGGCCGTGCTGGGCCACCCGGCCACGGCGGTCGCGATGCTGGCCAACCACCTCGGTGCACGCGACCAGGAAATTCCTGCCGGCGCAATGATTCTTTCCGGTGGCATCACCGAGGCGGTTGCCGTCGCTCGCGGCGACAGCATCAAGCTGCGCGTGCAGGGCCTCGGCGCCGTCGGCTGCAAATTCGTTTAAGGAGAAGCACATGCCCTTCGCCCAAATCTACCTGCTGGAAGGCCGTACCGACGAGCAGAAGAAGGCCGTCATCGAAAAGGTGACCCAGGCCCTGCAGGAGGCCGTCGGCGCACCGGTGGAAAACATCCGCGTCTGGATCCACGACGTGCCCAAGAGCAATTGGGGTATCGCCGGCCAGACCGCGGCGGAACTGGGGCGCTGAGCACAGGCAGGGAGGCATCGCTCGTCGCGGGAATGGCAGCGTCATGAAAGCCTTCGCGAAGTGCTCCGCGCCCGGCGACCGGATCAGCGTCGTGTCTGTCCGGCTCGCCATGAATTCCAGCGCGTTTTCTGCGCAACCGCACCGTATCGCCAGCGCCAACTCTTGGCACTATCCGCGTATCCCGTCCCAGCCCAATGCCCTGAGCACAGCGGCGAAGTTGTCCTCCAGAGGCGCGGCAATCGATAGCAAGCGGCCGTCCTGCGGATGCGTCAGTTCGAGGCGGGTGCAGGCCAGCAACAGCCGCCCGCAGCCGAAGCGTTGCTGGAAGAAGCGATTGTGCCTGCCCTTGCCCCAGGTGGCATCGCCGATGATGGGGTGGGCGATGTGCTTGAGGTGGCGGCGCAACTGGTGCTGGCGGCCGGAGCGCGGCGCGAGTTCGACCAGGGCGTAGCGCGCGGTCGGGTAGCGGTCGACGGCGTCGGGCAGTTCGACCGTGACCAGGCGGCGGTATTCGGTCACGGCCGGCAGCGGCTCGGGCGCGCTGCCGGGGCTGAACTTGCGGCCGTAATCGTCGAACTGGCGCGACAGGGCATGGTCGATGAGGCCGGCTTGCGGCGGCCAGCCGCGCACGATGGCGAGGTAGCGCTTGGCTATTTCGTCGCGCTGGAACTGCCCGCCGACTGCGCGCGCACTGTCGGCATCGAGGGCGAACAGCAACACGCCCGAGGTGCCCTTGTCGAGCCGGTGCAGCGGATGCACGCGCTGCCCGATCTGGTCGCGCAGCAATTGCACGGCGAAGCGCGTTTCGTGGCGGTCGATGTCGCTGCGATGGACCAGCAGGCCGGCAGGCTTGTTGATCGCAACCAGGCAGTCGTCGCGGTAGAGGATGTCGAGCATGTGCTGTGGCGGCGATTGACCGCGCCGGCCATCAGGCGGACGCGGTATTCATGGTTCGGCTGCCGGACTGCGATCAGGCACTGACATCGGCGATCTTGAGGCCCGCCCTGCGTGCCGCGGCAAGTTGTCGCTGGTCGGCCGAAACAAAGATGTCGGGCGCGACGGCAAGCGCGCATGCCAGGTGCAGGGCATCCATCGCCCGCAGCGGTTGCGTCTCCAGCAGCGAGACAACGGACGCCAGGACCCCCGGCGTTATCTGGCAGACATCGACATCCGCCAGGTCGGCAATGGCGTTAGCCTTGAGGTCCAGATAGGCCGCCCTGGCGAGTTTCTTTTCACGCACGAGGCGGCACAAGGTGGAGATCAGTTCGGGCAGGCAGACGACACTGACGACCAGGCTGTCCGCCTTCTGGCACAGGGCCAGGACGTCTTCCGATCCCTGCTCGGCGACGTAGCGCTTGGCAAAGGCGGACGTGTCCAGGAACAGCTTCACGCCGACTCAGTCCTGTCGTTCAGCAGTTCCTGGCTCAATGAGACGCCTTTGACGGTGAGGGGCGTTGCCTGTCGTTTCCACGATGGAATGCCGGCACGGATGGGCACGATTTCGGCGATGGGCTTGCCGTTGCGGAAAACGCGAACCGTGTCGCCGCCTTCGACGGCATCGAAATAATCCTTGGCATGGTTGCGCAATTCGGTGAACGTGGTTTCCTGCATGGGGCCTCCTGTACAAATATGTACATTATGATGTACGTTGCAGGTCGGGGTGTCAAGCGCACCTCAGCCGCTGCGGATGGACGCGGCGCCGTGTCGCCAGCGCCAACTCTTGAAATCGCGCTTTGTGCGCGACTGCTTTACGCAAGCGCTGCGCAGCCGGCTAGTACTGGACGCCCTGTGCCTCGCAGAGGAACTTCATCAGCGGCGCGGCGGCGGCGAAGCGCTCGGTGGCGAGCTTGACCAGGCCGGGGCCGGTAGCCTCGGCGAAGGACAGCGCTGCCAGACCGATGAAGTCCTTGCGCTTCAAGTCCTCGATCGCCGCGTGATCGGCGGCGTAGCCGCGCGGCGGCCGCGTCAGGCTGTCGCCGGCGAGCGCCCAGTGCGCAGTGAACTTCCTGTCGTCGCGCGCGGCAAACCAGCGTTTCGGCTGCGCTGCGATCAAGTCGCGGATATGCCCCAGCGCGTCGGCCTCGGGATGCCAGCAGCCGGCGCCGAAAAAGCATTCGTCGGTCGCGATGTGCAGGTAGAAGCCCGGCGCATGGACGTCCTTGCCCAGTTCATGGCGCAACTGGATACCGATGTTGGTCTTGTAGGGGCTCTTGTCGCGGGCGAAGCGCGTGTCGCGAAACACGCGCATCAGCGAGCCGCCCATCTTGCGCGGCTCGGCGCGGAAGTGCGGGGCGAACTTCGCCAGCGGCGGCGCCATCGCAGCGATGAATTCCAGCGCCGGTTCGCGTACCAGCGCCTCGTAGCGCGGCTTGTTCTCCTCGAACCAGGCGCGCTCGTTGTTGGCGGCGAGTTCGTCGAGGAAACCGAGGGTGGCTTTGCTGAACATGGCTGTGCTCCTCCGCGCGGCGCGCGCTTCAGGCGGCCGCGACGGCTTTCAGGCCGAGGCGGCGGGCAATCCAGTGGTCGATTTTTTCCGCCGCATCGGTCCATTGCGGTTCCATCATCAGCATGTGTCCGGCGCGCGCTATGACGCAGGTTTCGGCATTCCAGCCGGTGGCCGTGTACAGCAGCAGGTTGGCGGGGAACACCTGGTCGAACTCGCCGCCCATGACCAGCGCCGGGATCTTCGGCCGCCGCCGTGGCGGGCGCCAGGCCAGCGCCATCATTTCGGCAATCGCGGTGGTCGATTCGTCCTGCACCAGCGGCTGGAACGCGACAAATTCCTCGTGGGTGACGTCCGGCGAAAAATACACTTCGCGCATCACGCGGATGGTGTTCGCGGTGTATTTGCCGCGCACGGCGTAGGCCGCTTCGCGCAGGTAGTCCGGATGCTTGCGGCTGAGCTGGATGGTGGCGGCCGACAGCCCGGTGGTCGGCACCGGCGCCATCAGGATCACGGCCGCCGCCTGACCTCTTTCGAGATAGCGCTGCACCACCGCGGCGCCCATCGAATGCCCGATCAGCACCGGCGGCGTCGGCATGGTGGCGACCACCTGGGCCACCACCTGGGCAACCACCTGGGCAACGTCCGCCGCGTAATGATCGAGATCGTAGCTGTGCAGGTCGGCGCGGTCTGCGCTCAGGCCATGGCCGGAAAGGTCGAGGGCATGGCAGTCGTAGCCCCGCTCGCTGAAATAGGGCAGGAAGTTCAGGTCCCAGCAGCCGCCGTGGATGTAGCCGCCATGCACGAAAACCAGCGGCGGAAGGCCGTTCGGCTGTTTCGCGGGACGATGCAGGACATGCAGATTGCGCTGGTTCAAGGGTGTACCTTTGCGGTCAATGGTTCAAGTCAAAACAATATCACGCCGCGCGCATTGCGCCCCTCGGCAAGGTCGGCGAAGGCCTGCGGCGCTTCCTCGATGCTGTAGGTGCGCGTGATCAGTTCGTCGAGCTTGAGCCGGCCGCTACGGTAGAGGCCGATCAGGCGCGGGAAATCCTGTTGCGGGCGGGCCGAGCCGAAGTAGCTGCCCTTCAGCGTTTTCTCTTCGAAGGTCAGCGTCGCGGTGCGGATCGTGGTGGTGTCCTTGGGGCCGGCGACGCCGACCACCACCGCCGTGCCACCCTTGCGCAGGCAGCCGTAGGCCTGCGCTGCGACCTCGCCGAAGCCGACGCATTCGAAGGCGTAGTCGGCGCCGCCTTCGGTCAGCTTCTTCAGGGCCTTGACGATGTTCTCTTCGTTCTTCGGGTTCGCCGTGTGCGTCGCGCCGAAAGCCTTGGCCATTTCCAGCTTGGCATCCGAGGTATCGACCGCGACGATGATGCGCGCGCCGGCAATCGCGCAGCCCTGGATCGCATTGAGGCCGACGCCGCCGCAGCCGAAGACCACGGCCGCCGAGCCCGGCTCGACTTTCGCCGTGTTGACCGCGGCGCCGACTCCGGTCATCACGCCGCAGCCGATCAGTGCGGCCTTGTCGAGCGGCATCGCAGCGTCGATCTTGACCACGTTGTCGACGTGCAGCGTGGCGTACTCGGCCATCACGCCGCAGCCGGAGAAGATGTTGAGCGGCTGGCCGGCGGCATCCTTGAAGCGCGTGGTGCCGTCGGGCAGCGTGAAGCCGGCCTTGGCGGCCTGGTCGCACAGCTGCGGGCGGCCGGTCTGGCAGTAGCGGCACTTGCCGCACATGCTGACGAAGGAGCTTACGACATGGTCGCCGACGGTGAAACCGCTGACGCCTTCGCCGACCGCGACGATGCTGCCGGCGCCTTCGTGGCCCAGCACCAGCGGCGGCGGCAGCGGCAGCGTGCCGTTGGTGGCGGACAGGTCGCTATGGCAGACGCCGCAGGCGGCAAGCTTGATCATGACCTCGCCGCGCTGCGGCGCATCGACGCTGACGGTTTCGACGACGACGGGCTTGCCGACTTCGCGGCAGATCACGGCACGGGCTTGCTGGGTCATGGCGATGCTCCTTGAGTGTGATTCATTCCTTGTACCACACCAGTTGCTGGGTGGTCGCCAGCAGCGTGCCGTCCGCGCTCCAGACCTGGCCGTGGTGGTCGAAGTGGCCGTCGCTGAAGGCCTGGGCCTGGGCCACGGTCAGCACCGGTGCGGCGCCGTGGCGGGCCAGGGCCTCCGCGCCGGCATGGAAATAGATATTGATCGAAACGGTGCCGATCGGCACGAACTTCGGCCGGCGCAGGAAGATGCGCGGCAGGAAGGAATCGCACAGCGCGGTCAGCGAGGCGAAATCGAGCGGGCGCGGCGGCAGGTCGGAAACCCAGACATGGCTGAGGCTGTCGGGGTTTTCGGCGAAGGGCGTGCCGCGCACGATGCGGAATTCATAGCGCTGGAGGAAGCCCGTGGCCTTGCGCGGCGGCGCCGGCGGGCATTGCTCGGGCGGCGGCACTTGGGGCGGCGCGGCTTCGACCAGGCTCCAGGTGTCGCGGCGCAGGGCGCAGATGGCGATGGCCTGGGCCAGCACGCGGCCGGCCTGCGAGAGGCGGATGGCCCAGTGCTGGCTGTTGCGGTTGGCGCGCACCAGCTCGGTGTCGATGGCGAAGTCGCCGGCGTCGATCGGCGCCAGGAAATTCAGCGTGAAGGCCAGCGGCGTGCCGCGCCGTTCGGGGTGGTCGAGCATGGCCTGCATCATGGCGCCGGCCGTGACGCCGCCATAGGGGCTGACCATGTTCCAGTAGTCGGCGCTGGTGCGGCCCAGCCAGCGGTGCGGCGGCTTGTGCCTCAGCGCGATGGCGGCGTCGAAGGGATGCGAATTTTCTCCCTCTCCTTCAAGGGGAGGGCTGGGGAGGGGATGAGGTGACATGGATGTATGAACGACTTCTCGATGCCGCACTCCCCCCTCCTTCTCCCCCCGTGAAGGGGGGAGGGCCACTTTGGCGGCGTCGAAGGGAAGCGGATTGTCTCCCTCTCCCTTGACGGGAGAGGGCTGGGGAAAGGGTGGCGTGGCCGCCTTGGTGGCGTCGAAGGGATGCTGGCTCATGGATTCATATCTTGCGCTCATGACCGCTCCAATAGGCATCGCGGATCTTGCGCTTCTGCACCTTGCCGTTGTCGTCGCGCGGCAGCGCAGCGACGATGTCGATGCGGCGCGGCACCTTGTAGCCGGCGATGCGCTCGGCCAGCGCCCGGCGCATGCTTTCGGCATCGAGCGTGGCGCCGGCTTCGGCCACCACCTGCGCGGCTAGGGCTTCGCCGAATTCCGCGTCGGGGATGCCGACCACGGCGCAATCGGCGACGCCGGGCAGGGTGATCAGCACATGCTCGATCTCCGCCGGATAGATGTTCACGCCGCCCGAGATCACCATGTCCGCGGCACGGTCGCAGACGAAGAGGAAGCCCTCGTCATCCACGTAGCCCATGTCGCCGACGCTGATCAGGCCCGCGCGCTCGATGGCGCGGCGCGCGGCGTCGTTGCCGTGGTAGCTGAAGTCGGAATAGGCCGGCTGTTTGACGTAGATGCTGCCGATTTCGCCGCTGGGCAGTTCATTGCCGTTGTCGTCGAGGATGCGGATTTCCGCCTGGCCTACGGCGCGGCCGGCGCTGCCGGGCTTGCGCGTCGCGTCCTGCGGGCGCATCACGGTGATGTAGCCGGTTTCGCTCGATGCGTAGGCCTCGTGGATCACCGGTCCGAGCCAGTCGATCATGGCGCGCTTGACGTCGGGTGCGCAGGGCGAGCCGGTCGAGGCGACGAACTTGAGCGAGGAGAGCTCGTAGCGCGAGCGGACTGCGGCCGGCAGGCGCAAGAGGCGCACGTACATCGTCGGCACCAGGTACACGGTGTCGATGCGGTGGCGCTCGATCAGCGCCAGCGTGGCTTCGGCGTCGAACTTTTCCTCCAGCACCAACAGCGAACCCTGCAGCAGCGATTGCTGCGCGAAAGAGCTCGGCGCGCTGTGGTAGAGCGGCGCGGCGACCAGGCTGCGCACGCCGGGGTAGATGCCCAGCGCCTCCTTCATGACCTGTGCGGCCAGCACCTGCTGCTCGGTCGTCGGCGGCAGGCGGCGCACGCCCTTGGGCCGGCCGGTGGTGCCCGAGGTGTAGGCCATGTGGCCGCGCGGCGTGCGCGGCGGCCCGGCGTAAGGCGCCTGCGCGGCGAGCCAGGCTTCGAAATCGCCTGCGGCGTGGTCCGGGTCGACGACGATCACCTGCAGCTCGGCCGGGATCGCACCGGCTATGGCGGCCAGCAGCTCGGGCTGGATGAACAGCACCTTGGCGCCGCAGTCGGTGAGGATGAAGCCGGCCTCGTCGCGCTTGAAGTGCCAGTTGATCTGGCAGTAGTAGGCGCCGGCGACGCGGCAGCCCTGGATGATGTCGACGTAGGCCGGATGGTTCTTCAGCATCACGGCAACGGTGCCGCCATCCTCGACGCCGAGGCGCGCCAGCGCACCGGCCAGGCGTGCCGCGCGCGCATCGATTTCGGCGCCGCTGCGCTCGACCGCGCCGCAGATCAGCGACGCCGTCATGCGGCGCGGGACGCCTGGGACAAATTCGCGGCGAAGCGCTGCAGGTGGAAATCGGTGTCGCCGAATGTCATCTCGATGGCGGTCAGGCGCTTGAACCAGTGGCTGAGAATCAGCTCGTCGGTCATGCCCATGCCGCCGTGCAGCTGCACCGCGTTTTGCGCGATGAAGCGGCAAGCCTGGCCGGTGGTCACCTTGGCGGCCGAGAGCGTGCGCCGGCGCGCCGCGGTGTTTTCGTCGGTGCAATGCAGGGCGGCAAGATAGCTCATCGAGCGCGCCTGTTCCAGGTGCAGCAGCATGTCGGCCATGCGGTGCTGCAGCGCCTGGAAGCGGCCGATGGGCTGGCCGAACTGCTGCCGCGTCTTGAGGTAGTCAGTGGTGGCGGCGATGGTCGCGTCCATGATGCCGACCGCCTCGGCGCAGAGCGCGGCGAGGCCGATGTCGAGCGCCGCATCGATGGCGTTTTGCGTGGCATTCGCCGTGTCGCCAGCGCCAACTCTTGTGGCCGGCGCCTCGCTCAGCAGCAG
>JAXMJU010000204.1:0-4202 GCA_034376265.1 Sulfuritalea sp. | reverse complement strand
CAGCCTGGGCAAGCTCTACTCGACGGCCTTCTATCGTCTGCTCAAACAGCATGTCGCCGAAACCGGCCGCATCGTGGTGCAAGCCACCTCGCCACTCTACGCCCGCGAGAGTTTCTGGACCGTGGTCGCCACACTCGAAGCCGCCGGCTGGCAGACCGCGCCCTATCACGCGCTGGTACCGAGCTTCGGCGAATGGGGCTTCATCCTCGCCGGCCGCCGCGACTACCGTCCGCCCGCAACGATCCCGGTGGCGACCCGCTTCATCACCCCCGACGCGCTGCCGGCGCTGTTCCACTTCCCCGCCGACATGGCGCGCATCGCCGCCGAGCCCAACCGCCTCGACAACCAGAACCTGGTGCGCGTCTTCGAGCGCGAGTGGGGCCGGGTGCAGGCGCCCTGAATCGGCGTCGCCAGCCTGAAGAGTCGGCGTTTGCCGGCCCGCGGTCTCGACACACCCGGGATTCCGCTTCGCGGCGGGCGAGCGGAATTGACGGCCCCCGAAGGGGAATCCCCGTCACGCAGAGCGAAGGCAGACAGAGTCCGGGACGGCGGGAGCGTCCGCCTATGTCCATCAGGGGTATTCCAGTAGAGTAGCGGCTTTGGCGCGCTCGCCTCGAATTCTTCTACCAGCAAAAGCTGACCGCTTTCGACGACCTGAAAAAATTCCTCCTTCACAAGGCCTTCTCCAGCCAACTTTAGGGACCCCGACCATGTCCGTTCAACCTGCCTTTTTCGAGACTCAAGCTATCCGTCGGGTGTACGACGAGGAAACAGAGACCTGGTGGTTCTCGGTGGTCGACATCGTTCAGGCATTGACCCAGCAGCCCGACTACCAGACAGCACGCAAATACTGGAACAAGCTGAAGGAGCGGCTGGGTAAGGAAGGCAGTCAACTGGTGACAAATTGTCACCAGTTGAAAATGCTCGCCGCCGACGGCAAGCAGCGGTGGTAACGGGCGACAATTTCCTGCCGCCCGGTGGTACGAAACCTCGCAAGCTGGCGACAAAAGCGTGAAATGTGCCGTGTCGTCAGCGCCGACTTTCCTCGGGCAATCTGTCCTTGCGGGCGGCATGTCCGGAAAACGTGTCGAAAAAGCGGCCTTTCTTGCACACGCGCCTTGCGACGTGAAAAGAAAACCGGAATTCTTATACACATCGTAGGCGACGTGATAAGCTATTTGTGATTTCTTATCACGTAACGGCAGGGGAAAGCATGACCGAACTGGATATTCCCAGCCCCACCAGCCTTGAGACCAAGGCGGTCTGGCAGAGCCTTGCTGAGGCGCACCGCCATTTGGCCGAACTCAAGGGCTTGTGCGAATCACTGCCCAATCGCACCATCCTGCTCGATACGCTGGCCATACAGGAGGCAAAGGACAGCTCCGAAATCGAGAACATCATCACCACGCATGACGAGCTCTACGCCTACGACCAGAGCGGCTCGGCATCGCCGGCGGCGAAGGAGGTGCAAAACTACATCGCGGCCTTGAAGGTGGGTTTTACCGATGTGGTGAATTCCGGCCTGATCCGCATGAGCACGATCCTGCGCGTGCAGGAACAGGTCGAGCAGAACAATGCCGGGTTCAGAAAGCTGCCGGGCACGGTGCTGAAGAATCAGACCACCAGGGCGGTGGTCTATGCGCCGCCGCAGGATGCCGTAGTGATCGAAAAGCTGATGACGCAACTGGTGGATTTCATTCATGCCGATGACGATTACGACCCTTTGTTGCGCATGGCGATTGCGCACCATCAGTTTGAAAGCATCCACCCGTTTTACGATGGCAATGGCCGCACCGGGCGCATCCTGAATTTGCTGATGCTGCAACGCGAAGGTCTGATGGAATTGCCGGTGTTGTATCTGAGCCGGTATATCACCTCGACCAAGACGCAGTATTACCAGTTACTGCAATCGACCCGCGAGACGCATGGCTGGGCGGACTGGTGCGTGTATGTCATGAAGGGCGTGGCAATCACCGCCAGGAGCGAAATCCGGCTGATCAAGCAACTGCGCGAACTGATGCAGGCCACCAAGCGCCGGCTGCGCGACGAATTGCCGAAGCTGTACAGCCAGGAGTTGCTGAACAACCTGTTCCGCTATCCCTATACGAAAATCGAGTTCGCCGAAAAGGACCTGGGCGTTTCGCGGATTACGGCGGCCAAGCACCTGGATGCGCTGGTGGCTGCGGGTTATGTGGAAAAGAAGAAAATCGGGCGCACGAATTTTTACATCAACCGCCCCTTGTTCACGCTTCTGACGCAGATCAGCCTGAACGATGAACCTGGAAACCGCAATTGAAACCGCTTTCGACACCCTGAGTTCGGCGGGTGGTCGCATCATGGATGCTCTTGATGAAATGTTGACTCAAGGTTGGGGCTGACTTGGCAAGTGAAACTGGTCTCCCGCATCCGGCCAGGTGCGGTCATAGCGACTACCGAAAATGCTCTGGAGTGAACGGCAGGTAACTTCTACCGAAGCAGACCGTCAGCCCCGCAAGCCATCGGACTGTTCGTCTGCCAAAGGCGACGGCCACATTTTCCCAAAAGCTCGTGCCTAGAAGCCTGTGTGAAAGGCAGCTTCCTGGCACATTGTTACACTCCGGTTAGCGAGCCTTTTCCGTCCGTATGAATTCAAGAAGCACTCGTCACTGACTTGAATTGAACCATTTATTTCAATGCCATCCAAAATAAGGGCAAAGCGGGCTTTGGGACGATCCACTACGCGGTCAACAGCAGGTCCTGGCTTTGCTTTTGAAGACCAAGTCGCAGCGTGGCTGCTCCTCAAAATGCTATCGGGCGAGGCCATGCCCGGTATGGACGGTCGCCTGGGGTTCAGGCTTCAGTCTCAGACCAGCGCACTCCTTTGGTCGATTGACGACCTCCTCGTAACGTGTGGGCCGGCGTCCGACGAGTCTCATTTGGCTATCTCATGCAAGAGCAACGTGCAGGTTACGAGCTCTGGCCTACCGAATGACTTTATCAGTGCAGCATGGACGCAATACGCGAATTCGCCCAATGGCCCCATGCATCGTGACCGCGATTGCTTAGCGCTCGTCACAAGGGGACGTCATAACGCGTTTCAAGCAATATGGGCGGACATTAAGAATGCATGTACCGGGAGCGACCCGGCACTGGCGCTGGCCCGTATCAGAAAAACGCAGAAGCATCGGACGGTCTTCGAGAACATCAAGAAGGTAGCGCAGCAATCATTAACTACAGTCCGAAACGAAGACGTACTTGCGTTTATCCGTCATCTTCTTGTAGTTCCCACGGATTTCGATCTTGACCCATCCGAGGATCGTGAATCAGCCATCTCTCAGTGCAGACGCGTTCTCGCAAGCCCGGCACCGGAGGATGCGCGTGCGTTATGGCATGTCCTTGTGGATCGGGCCAGCAATGCTCGCCTAGGAAACGGCACGATCGATCTGCCTCATCTCTGGCATGAGCTACGCTCCCAATTCAAGCTCAACGAGCACCCAGATTTCTCGTCCGGGTGGCTACTGCTCAGGGCGTTTACGCGCGAGCATCTGGACAAGATCGAGGCGACGCTGCCTTCCGGGTATTCGCTTGCGCGATCTGAAGACAGTGGCAAGCTCGCTCAAACGATATCCAATAGCGCGATTACCGTTCTTTACGGCGACTCGGGAACCGGCAAGTCGGCCCTGACCAAATCAACGCTGGAGCGCCAATTTCCTGATGCGTCACAAGTATGGCTTGGTCCGGATACGCTCCTTGCAGCACTGAGCGAAGTCGAACGCATAAAGATCGGCTTTGCCCACCCACTCCGGACTACGTTGGCTGCGACGGCACACCCCTCCAATATTCTTGTAATAGATGCAGCAGAGCGCATCAGCGCTGAATCAGTGCCGCAGGTGAAGCAGTTAGTCGAGCAGATTGTCTCAGAGCAAGTACCCGCTGAAACGCGGGTCTGGCGGATTCTGATTATCGGCCAAACTGAAGCATGGATCGACGGAAGGCTTCGAGACCTTCTTGGCAATACGATGCCCGCTTCCGTCGCACTTGGAACGGTTTCCCTCGAAGAAGTTAGAGACGCCCTGCGCTCTTGTTACGTCCGCCAGTCTGCAAGGCTTATGCAGTCTGCTTGTCGCGTGGACAATGAGGCAGAAATAGGAAACGCTGCCTGAAGGAAGCCGGGACGAAGTCGGCGAAAGGAGGGCCGAGAATCCTTTGCTATCGTGGGAAGT
>JAXMJU010000203.1:0-5979 GCA_034376265.1 Sulfuritalea sp. | reverse complement strand
CGGCAAGGTTGAAGTCGAACGGCAGCAAACTGAGTGCACCAGCCAATGGGTATGCATTTGTCAGCAGTCGGCAATCATTCTGAAGCCGACCGTGGGCTGGGTTTCCAGCGCTTTTCTGGCTTAGCGGCAGGTACAGATTGTTAATGGCTCACTGTCGAACAGGCATCAACACTGCGTCAAGCCGCCACGCCAACCAGGTCTTGTGACCAACCGAGCCTATCTCGGCTCTACGCAAGTTTTTCCAAGGCCCTCTCTCTTGGAGCCCGCGTACGCAAGACACGCTTTCACTTCGTCGGGCGAAGTCGCCAAGGCCGTCGCGGCGTCCGCCGCGAAGAGATCAATGTTGCTCCGAGCATTGGCTACATCTGCTTGCTGAAAGCATCGCTGCTGGTATTTCTTGTCGATACCGAGGGCCGTCTTGTAGCTTCGCGAGCCACAGATTGGGGTGAAGCTGGATTCGCGCTGCTCTGCTAGCACGTTAACCGCATCGCACAGCCCTGAGGGTTGCGAGTACGGTATCTTTCGGTAACTGAGGCCGGTCTTGCCGACCCGGCCGGTTCCACCGGTGTAGGGTCCGACGACGACCGCGTGGGCGTTGTAGTCGGTGGTGGAGCCGACGTTGACGCCATCGATGTCACCCTTAGTCTTCGAAAGGGTTCGGCCCACCCTGAAGCGCTCGATCTGGGGATTGCATGTGTGGGTATGGCCTGAGAGCCATACGTTGTCGCCCTTCGATAGCAGGTCGCCCAATGCATCTCGCACGAAGCTTGCACTCATGCCGAAAGGAACGAGCGCATTCATATCCGTGGGCCGGTAGTGGCTGGCCATCAGTCTGAAATCAGGATTCGATTTCGCCACCTGCACGAAATCATCGATCTGTGAACCCTTGCTGTTTTTCTCGTACGACACCGAGCCCTTTACGCCCCAGCCGCCGAGGATCTCACACCCAGACGCCTCGGAGGACACCACCGGCTTGAACCACACGTCGCGGTAGTCGGATGTGTCCAAAAGAAACAGCTCGACCACACTCGCCGATCCGGCCTTGCTCACGAGGCTGGCCGTCTGCCGGTAGGTGTAGTGTGTGTTGTCGTCGTCACCGCAATCTGTGGCGGCGAAGCGAGATGTCGACTTAGTCTGCACTTCCTTGTAGTCAAAGAATTTGTCTAGGGGCTTGTTGCCAGCGTTGTGCTCGCTGATGCGCGTCAGCACCTGCAGCTTGGTTTCGGCCGGGTTGGACCTTCCCTCACTGCTGCACAGTTGCGCGCGAATGCTGGATTTCACCTGGTTGCCGGTTCCCATGTAGTCGTGATTTCCGATGACGTAGTAGGACGGGATACCGCTGCGCTTTCTCGCGGCGTCGAGGATGGAAAACACCTTATCAAGTTCATCCTTGCAGCCGCTGTTGGCGCCGTCGCCCAGGTACAGGATGACATCGACCTTCTCCTGCTCAAGCTTCCTTAGGAAGCGGTCTAGCATCAGGTCGGACAGATACTCGACGGCGGGCGGGCGGATGGCGACACCCGCGAACCTGTCCGCATATTTCCTACGCATGCCGTAGTCCCACGCGCCCTGGACGGTTGTGATTTGCGAGTCGGCCACCATGCCTATGGTGAGGGGAAACACTGGTTTGGGTGCGGCGGTGAATGGCGCCTCGTCCGCCAGTGCCTGTAGCGATGCCGCCAGGCCGACAAGCAGGAATGCAGCGGCGCGAAGGAGGTTTCTCATAGGTACCTCTGTTAGGTTGCCACACGGATAGGAAATTCAACGGCACGAAGGCGAAGTATGGCATGGGTTTTGGGCGCGAAATCACCGCGGTTTCCCGAAATCTGAGCAGTCGCTGCTGCTCAATGGCCGTCATCGCTGGCCGCAAGTCGACTTTCGGCCACCTACGGCGACATCAAGAGCAAGAAAGCAAGGAAAGCCGCTTAGTGGAGCCAAGTGGATACCCCATATAGATGCACAGCACTTGGACGCAGGAGCAAAGCCACAGCGATTGATTCAGCAAAGCGCGCTGGTGACGCTGCACAGCCGAAGTTCAGACCGACGAAATCAGTGGCGCCGATTAAATGGCCGCTATGGAGAACGGCGATGGTTGAGCGGCCGGTTCGGAGAAGAAACCCGAGCGGCAGCTGATGGCCGGCAAGACCCAGTGACCACCGGCAGCTACCCGGCACCGGAATTCAGTGGCAACAGTTCGGCGGCGAACTTGTAGGGATCAGTTAGTGCTCGGTGCCCTGAGCGGTCCATCGCCGTGCTACTCAGTTAGGTGCGGTCCTCGGACAAAGCTGGCATTGCGGCCGAGGAAGCTTAATCGTCCTAGCCACCTCTTTCCTCCTCGGCCATAATCCAGGAATACTAATCGAGGCAGATGATACCGATGGAAGTCTTGGTCAAAAACCAATGAGCAAACCCAGATTGTTAATTTCCAAGCGTGAAAAGCACCAGGAAATCAGCCTCGAGCTCCGCGGCAGGAAGATCAAGGTCGACAGCGGCGTGAAAGAGCTTATCCTCCTACTCAACTCAATCCACGGCGTTGAGACGCTATTCAGTTGCCAGGGCTCTTTTGATGACGGCGGCGGCAACAAAGGTTACGTCATGCTTGCTGGACCGAAGTCTGTCGACCTGCTGCCTAGACTCGCCTTGGCGATCGCCAAGCAGACTCGCATTTGGTGGCAGCACAACAACCCGATGATCCAAGGGTGCCGATCAATGACGGTCGAACTAGAGGTAAGTCAAAACGGTATCGTCATTCGTTGGATGCATTGGGACTACGAGCGGCTCCTCGGCATGGTTCGCTCCCTGTTTGAACATGACGCCAAGGAAAGCGCGTCGTGCACAGGTGCCCCATCCACCCTCGCGGGGAAAACCCCACACTGAGCAGGCCCGCCCCCCATCAACCCAATCGATCAGGCATAGTCGAACTGAAACCGTTCGCCATTCAATTCCCACTGCCAGACCACACGATTCGGCGGCTGGATGAACAGGCTCCACGTGGTCATCTGGTGACGGAAGGGTTCCGCAACGGCTCTAAAAACCGCCGCAGTCAGGATGGTCAGGCACCGGCCATCAGGACCGTTGCGGACCGATTCCGAGCGGATCATTTCGATGCCGGCTTGTCGGGCCTGCGCGGCAAGCTTCTGAGTCTTGGTGTACTCCGAAGAATGGATCCATGTTTTCCGCTGCGTCTTGAACGGTGGGCGCGTTAGATCCAGCATCGCCTGCGTGGCGCCGTGGAATTCGAAGAGGGTCATCTGCATGGTGGCGGACTGGCTGGCCAGACCTTCGCTATCCATCCAGAACCGCAAGCGCCAGTAACCGGCTTCGGCACACGCCGTTTTGACATCTTCGGCCCCGTAGAACACCGCAGGATCGAAGCGTCCCCTGAAACGCGACCCCGATGGCGGTGGCGCCATATAGCGGAAGGGCGTGCTCAGCAGAAAGTGGAGTCCTTTCGCTGGGCGCGGCGGCCTTCCACACGTTGGCCATTGAGCACCGCGACACGCCCCGAATTCAAGACCCCAAAATCCAGTTCAAATCGACAGCAGGATTTCAGGATGGCGTACTTCGATTTGCCCTCTTGCAATTCGTTCGCCTTGTGAGACCGTCTCCTCATGAACAAGACAACCTTCACCCGACTCTTCATCCCGCTCACCATCGCCATGGTCGGCACCGCGGCCGTCATTGCGTGGCAATGGAATGCGCCATGGGGCATGCGCGCCTCGCTCAGTCCGGTCCAGTATTCGCTCCAGCGTGCCTGCCGCGACACCACGGGATGTCGGCGCATCGAGACAGCCGTGTTCTGGAATTCCGGTCGCACCCGGTATGAAACGGTGGCGACCATCGTGGTGGCCAAGTCGATGCCCAGCGCCGACCGCCAGAAACTGGAGCAACAAACCCGCACCGCGATCGCCGACGCGCCCTCGATGCTTTACCGCGCCAACCTGCGCGCCCTTGTCGTGATGTTTGAACATGGATAAGGTGACCGCCATTTTACGCGGTGCCCGTGGCGTCAGCATGGCCCTCTTGGTGCCCTGCTGGATTGCGACCGTCATCCTGTTCTTCGCCGACAGCGATCCGGCTGCCGATTCCACGGTGTTCCGGCTCACCTTCATGGCGCTGGTGGTGGCTCCGGCCTGCTTCAATGCGCTCATCCTTCTGGCGCTGGCGATCCTTAACACCAATGACAGCGCGGCCGAGGCCCGGATGGTGCTGACCGCAGCCACCCTCTGCCTGGTGCCGGCGGCCGTGGTGCTGCCGAAGGAATACTGGCTGGTGTGGGTACTGGCCGGCCAGATGGTGCTCACGCATTTGGTGGTCAAGTTCCGCATGAAGACCCTCAATCCCGAGGGCAGGATGATCAACTTGTCCAAGGCGGCCATTCCGGTACCGCGCGGCGCGGACGCCGATGGCGGCGACGAAGGCAATTCCGGGGTCACCTACGAGGCCGAGCGCGCCGAACACACGCTGGACGATCTGGCCGGAATGCAGGAGTTGAAGGACACCCTGCTCACCGCCGCGACTGAGGCGAAGCAGATCCTGCGCAAGGACAGGAAGGGCGCCCTGCGTGGCCAGGCGCGCAACGGCATCCTGCTGCACGGTGAGCCGGGCAACGGCAAGACCGTGTTCGCCGAGGGCGTGGCCGGTTCGCTCAGGCTGCCGATCATCAAGATGTCCTTTGGCTCGGTCGGATCCATGTGGGTCAATGGCACCACCGAAAACGTCGTCACCCTGTTCAAGGATGCCCGCGCGCAGGCGCCGTGCGTCCTGTTCATGGACGAAGTGGACAGCGTGATCCTGGATCGCAACAGTACCGGCACGAGCAGCGAGGAAGGGCCGAAGACCACCAACCAGATCCTCACCGAACTCAACAATACGCGCGGGACCGGCGTGGTGATCATCATGGCCACGAACTTCATCGATCGGCTGGACGCAGCCGCCGTGCGCGAAGGGCGGGTCGATTTCAAGATACAGGTGCCGGCGCCGGATGCGGCGGCACGGCGCGCGCTGATAAGGAAAGCGCTGTCCAGTCCGGACAGCCGCGTGCGATGCGAGCCGAGCGCCGTCGATCAGGCCGTGAAGCGCTGGGAAGGTTTCTCCGTGGCCCGTATCCGTGCCGTGGTGGATGAGGCAGCGCGCCAGGCCAGGAAGCGCAAGGCGCGCACCTTGACCTACCAGAATCTGCAGGCGGCGATGCGCACGATGCAGGGCGGCCTGGGCGAGCGCCTGGCCGAGAACACGCCGGCGCTGGATCAACTGCACATGCCGGCCGGCCAGAAGTCGGGCCTGATGGGGGTCGCCAAGCGCATGTTGTCCATCGAGGAGATCGAGCGCATGGGAGGTTCGGTGCCAAGCGGTCTGCTGCTGGCCGGCCCGCCGGGCACCGGCAAGACGCTGGCGGTGCGCGCCCTGGCCAAGACCACGGGCTGGCCGCTGCTGACCCGCAGCGGCGCCGACCTGATGGCCGATGGCAAGACCATCGACGACCTGATCGCCAAGGCGAGGAACGCACGTCCCTGCATCGTCTTCATTGATGAAGCGGACGACGTGTTCTCCGATCGTCGTGCCGGCAGCACGTACAGCGCTTCGATCACCAACAAGCTGCTGACCGGCATGGACGGCGTGGGTGGCAAGGTGCACGACATCCTCTGGGTGGCGGCGGTCAATGCGGCGGACACCATGGATTCGGCGGCCCTGCGGGGTGGGCGCTTCACGGAGAAAATCTGGTTCGAGAATCCGGACATCCAGACGGTGGCGGGGATTGTCGGGCAATGGATGGCCAAGTCGAGCGCCACGTTCGAGGCGGCGCCGGCAGCCGTGGCGGCATGGCTGGAAGGCGAGTGTTACGTCCGCCAGTCTGCAAGGCTTATGCAGTCTGCTTGTCGCGTGGACAATGAGGCAGAAATAGGAAACGCTGCCTGAAGGAAGCCGGGACGAAGTCGGCGAAAGGAGGGCCGAGAATCCTTTGCTATCGTGGGAAGT
>JAXMJU010000202.1:0-11366 GCA_034376265.1 Sulfuritalea sp. | reverse complement strand
CAGCGCGTCGAGGTCGCCCTGGGTCAGTTCGGCGCGCCGCGCCAGGTCGGCGAGATCGGCAAAGGGTGATGCCGCGCGCGCCGCGACGATGCGCGCACCGGCCGCCGCGGCAAAGTTGCGCACCTGCTGCAGGCCGAGGCGCACGCAGGCGAGTTTGCCAACCCCGCTTTCGCCTTCCAGCGTGCATTCCCACTCGCTGACGGTGACATCCACCGGCCATACCTCGACACCGTGGCGGCGCGCGTCCTGCACCAGCTGCGAGGCGGAATAGAAACCCATGGGCTGCGAGTTGAGCAGCCCGAGCAGGAAGGCCGCCGGCTCGTGGCGCTTGAGCCAGGCCGAGTCATAGGCCAGCAGGGCGAAGCTCGCGGCATGCGATTCGGGAAAGCCGTACTCGCCGAAGCCCTGGATTTGCCGGTAGAGCGCTTCGGCAAACTCGTCGGCATAGCCGCGGCTCTTCATGCCGCCGAGCAGCCTGTCGCGGAAAGGTTCGAGGCCGCCCTTGCGCTTCCATGCCGCCATGGCGCGGCGCAACTGGTCGGCTTCGCCCGGCGTGAAGCCGGCGGCAACGATGGCGATCTGCATCGCCTGCTCCTGGAAAATCGGGATGCCCAGCGTGCGTTCGAGCACGCTCCGCACCGCACCCGAGGGATAGCTGACCGGCTCCAGGCCCTGCCGCCGCCGCAAGTAGGGATGGACCATGTTGCCCTGGATCGGTCCGGGGCGCACCAGCGCCACTTCGATGACGAGGTCGTAAAAGCAGGCGGGCTTGAGGCGCGGCAGCATGGTCATCTGCGCGCGCGACTCGATCTGGAACACGCCTATCGTGTCGGCGCGCGCAATCATGGCGTAGGTGGCGGCGTCCTTGTCCGGCACGTCGGCCAGGGCGAAGGGCCGGCCGTGGCGCTGCGCCACGGCCTCCAGCATGCGGCGGATGGCCGAGAGCATGCCCAGCGCCAGTACGTCGACCTTCATCAGGCCCAGCGTGTCGATGTCGTCCTTGTCCCACTGGATCACGGTGCGTTCGGGCATCGCGGCGTTTTCCACCGGCACCAGGCGATCAAGCCGGCCGCGCGCGATGACGAAGCCGCCGACATGCTGCGACAAGTGGCGCGGAAAACCGATCAGCATCTGCGCGATGGCCAGCCAGCGTTGCACGCCGGGGCTGGCCGGGTCGAGCCCGGCCTCAAGAAAGCGCTGCGGCAGCTCCTCGCGCTTTTCCCACCAGGCCAGGTTGCCGGCCAGGCGATCGATGGCTGCCAGCGGAAAACCCAGTGCGCGCCCGGCATCGCGCAGCGCGCTGCGGGTGCGGTAGCTGATCACGGTGGCCGCCAGCGCGGCGCGTTCGCGGCCGTACTTGGCGTAGATGTACTGGATCACTTCCTCGCGCCGCTGGTGCTCGAAATCGACGTCGATGTCGGGCGGCTCCTTGCGCTCTTTCGAGACGAAGCGTTCAAACAGCATCGAGGCGCGTGCCGGATCGATCTCGGTGATGTGAAGCGCGTAGCAGACCGCCGAGTTGGCCGCCGAACCCCGGCCCTGGCAAAGAATTTTCTTTTCGCGCGCCCAGGCGACGATGTCGTGCACCGTGAGGAAATAGGGCGCGTAGGCCATCTCGGCGATCAGTTGCAGTTCGTGCTCGATCTGCGCCCGCACCTTGTCCGCCACGCCGGCCGGATAGCGCCGCGCCAGACCCTGCTCGGTCAGCTGCCGCAGCCAGGAATCCGGCGTCTCGCCGGCAGGCACCACTTCCTCCGGGTATTCGTAGCGCAGCTCGGCGAGCGAAAAAGTGCAGCGCGCGGCGATCGTCAAGGTCTCGGCCAGCAGCTCGGGCGGATACAGGCGTGCCAGCGCACAGCGCTGCCGCAGGTGGCGTTCGCCATTCGGGAACAGCGCAGCGCCTGCCGTCGCCACCGTGGTGTTCCCGCGCAGCGCGGTCAGCACGTCCTGCAAGGGCCGCCGCGAACGCGTGTGCATGTGCACGTCGCCGGCGGCGACCAGCGGCAGGCCCGTCACCGCCGCCAGTTCGCGCAGCCGCGCCAGGCGTTCGGGGTCGTCGGGCCGCAGGTGGCGCTCGAAGGCGATCCAGGCGCGGCCGGCGAAATGTGCGGCAAGCCAGCGGGCATCGGCGTCCACAATTGCCGTGTCGCCAGCGCCAACTCTTGTGGCCAACGCGGGAATCCACAGCGCCAGGCAATCCGGCACGCCACCGCCATCCCAGCCGGCGAGGTCCGCGCGAGACAAGTGGTAGCTGCCCTTTTCCGCGCGGCGGCGACCCAGGGTCACCAGCGCCGAGAGATTGCCGTAGCCGGCGCGGTTCTGCGCCAGCAGCACCAGCTTCATGCCGCAGGTCAGCTGCAGTTCGGTGCCGTGGATCAGTTGCAGCCCGGTGTCGCGCGCCGCCAGGTGGGCGCGCACGCTGCCGGCGAAGCTGCATTCGTCGCTGATCGCCAGCGCCGCGTAGCCCAGCCGCACGGCCCGCACCACCAGTTCCTCGGCGTGCGAGGCGCCGCGCAGGAAGCTGAAATTGGACAGGCAGTGGAGTTCGGCGTAGGCCGGCAGGGAAGACATGGCGAGGACGGTGACTGTATTTATATAAGGGCTATCCACTTAGCTCCAAATCGCTTTTTGGCGGGTATGGAAGGTAGTGTTTGTCGCGTATGTTTGCGTAGGTTGCGGGTAATGCGATAGCCGATTGCTGAATCAATCTATAGAACAGCATGCCTCGCGACCGCGAAGTTCGTCGGTTGAAGCGGAAGGTAAATTCGTCGAGGTAGCCGTCTACATGCTTGGGATCAACGGCGCCGTGATGGGTTCCAAGTAACCAGCGCTTAAGCAAGGCGGCAATGCGATGAACACCGGGCAAGGGTTCGTGAGCTGGAACCTTTGAGCCAAGCATTACAGACGGATTGTGCTGGAAACCCTCGTCCGCGAGAGGTAGGTATATTGGCGAGCCGTCAGTACGAACGGCGGAGCCAGAAGCGATATTTTCACGCACGAAGGGTAGTAGCTCGCTCCGTGTTGGACTTTGTATGCGGCGTAAGCGAATACGTCCAAATCCCTTGGGTTGAAGTAGCTCAACAGCGATGGCGATAGCGACCAAGTGACTTCGGTCATGCCCCTTTGAGCCGGGGCGCTTGTGGTGGATGCCACTTCCACGTCTAAGCGCAAGGTATGCCTCATCAACCTCGACCGTTCCGGCGAGAAGTGTCCGTTCAGGGTGAACCATTGCGCGCCGGAATCTGTGCAACATGGCCCACGCCGTCTGGTAGCTGTTTAAGCCGAGAACACGCTGCAATCCCAGGGCGCTGACGCCCTGCTTTTGGTTGGTGATGTACCACGCAGCAGCGAACCAAACCCTGAGGGAGGTTCGCGTTTTGTCGAAGATCGTTCCCGCCGTGACGCTACATTGATGGCGACATGACCGGCAAATCAAGCGGCCTCTCGTGGCGCGGCCGGCCGTATCCGCGACTCCGCATGCTGGACAGCGAAATCCATTCGGCCATCTCAGCTGTTCCAAGTAGGCGGCGCATGCCTCGTCACTGGAAAACCAGTCCTCGAACTCAACCCAGGTCTTCGGGTAGTCTTTCCCAGCAGTTGGGGTACTATACTGGACGGCCATCCAGTATATTCTAGCTCATGTGGAGCTGAATGGATAGCCCTTATTTATATACAGCTTATCGCAATTCGGCCCCTTGCGCCCGAACGGCATCGGTCACATGACATGGAACTCGGCCAAGGGCCATTCATGGCAGAATGGCCGCCAGCAGCCATATATAACAAAAGCAATAGAGGAGAAGTCCGTGTTTGCAATCTTCGAACCCGCAGTCCGTCTCATGGACCGCATGCGCGTCGGCCCACGCTACCTCGTCGTCGGCGCCGCGGGGGCCGTGCTGCTGATCGGCTTGCTGTCCCAGTTCGTGCTCAGCAACAATTCCAGCCTGTCCTTGACGCGCCAGGAACTGGTCGGCGCGGCGCTGATCGTGCCGATCCGCCAACTGGAAAACGCGACCCACGAACACCTGATCGCCACCAGCCTGATTTCCGCCGGCGCAGACGGCGCCGAGCTGAAGCAGCAGGTCGCCGACCATGCCAAACATATCGACGGCCTGGTGCAGACCATTATCGCCGCGTCCACCATCGACGATGCCCTGAAGGCCAGCGCCGAAACCCTGCCCAAGGAATGGGCCCTGCTCAAGTCGCTGCTGATCGCCTCCTCGACACCCGAGCTGCGCGTCGTGCACGAACGTTTTGCGGCGCGCGTGGCGGGCCACCTGCGCCAGGCCAGCGACAGCACGGCGCTGACCCTGAACCCCGAACTCTCGACTTATTACCTCTACGACACCCTGATCAACCGCCTGCCGCCACTGATCAACCTGCTCGCCGAATTTCGCCTGCGCGCCAGCCTGATAGCGCAGATCCAGATGGTCGATACCGGCGACATCGGCCGTCTCGACAAGCTGCTGGTGGATGCCCGGACGCAGGTGATACGGGTACGCGAAAGCCTGCGCAAGGGCAGCGCCGGCACCGCCCACCAGGCCGGCATCGACGCCCTGGTCACGCGCCTGGAAAAGCAGCTCGTCGACATGCGCAGCTACGCCGAAACCGCCATCTTCTATGCCGGTGCCAACATCAAGGCCACGCCGCGCGAAGTGCAGCAAGGCACCGCCGCGTCGGTGGCCGCCGCCACCGCGCTGGCCGAGGCCACCGAACGCAGCCTGACGGTCCTGCTCGAAGAGCGCGAGAGCAGGCTGCTGGTGCGGCGCAACCTCTACCTGCTGCTGGCCGCGCTGGGCGTCGCACTGGCGGGCTATCTCTCGATGGGTTCCTATCTGTCGCTGTTGCGCGGCACCGACCGGCTGATGCAGGGCGGGCGCCGTCTGGCCGACGGCGAACTGACCCACGTCATCGAACTCGGCACCCGCGACCAGCTGGCCGATGTCGCCGACAGTTTCAACCGCATGGCCACGGCCTTGCGCCAGGTGGTCGAGTCCGTGCAGAACAACGCCGTCGATGTGCGCGATGCCGCCCGCACCCTGGCCGCCGCCACCGACCAGATTGCCGCCGGAACCGACAATCAGAATCGCCTGACGCATGAAACGGCGGCAGCGGTGACCTCGATGGCCGGCAACATCGGCCAGGTCGCGACCAATGCCGGCGAAGTCGACCAGATCGCCGGCCGCAGCCGGGAACAGGCCGAAGCCGGCGACGCCAGCCTGCGCACCATGCTGGTCGATATCGACTCGGCCGATTCCGCCGTCAGCCAGATCGCGGCGACGGTGGATGAATTCGTCAAATCGACGCTGGCGATTTTCCAGATGACCAACCAGATCCGCGAAATCGCCGAGCAGACCAACCTGCTCGCGCTGAACGCCGCGATCGAGGCGGCTCGCGCCGGTGAATCCGGCCGCGGCTTCGCCGTGGTGGCCGACGAGGTGCGCAAGCTGGCGGAGAAATCCGCCGCATCGGCCAATGAAATCGGGCGCCTGACCGAAACCGCGAGCGCCAAGTCGAGCGAGGTCGAGGCCGCGATCCAGAGCGGCAGCCATGCACTGCGTGCCAGCACCGACCGCGCCCATCAGGTCGCCGGCGTACTGGCCCAGACCAGCGAATCGATCAGCCATACCTCGCAGGAAGTCAAGCGCATTGCCGCATCGGTCAAGGACCAGATGACGACCAGCCGGCAAATCAGCGCCTATGTCGACGAAATAGCGCAGATGGCCGAGCGCAACAGTACCGCGGTGGCGAGTGCCGCAGCCGAGGCCAGGCGCCTGGAACAACTTTCGGACCGTGTGCTTGCGGCGATCGGCGGCTTCCGCATCTGACATCTGACGCGACGCCTGGGCCGCGGCCGCCCTGACGCCTGCCGCCGTTTGCCGGTTGCAAGGCGGCAAACGACACGGCACACTCCTGCCGATGATTCAAACCAGCACTGCGCCCCCGGCCAGCGGACCCCGCCGCGTCAAGGCGCGCTTCATGGCCCCGCTCGCCGTCGTGCTCGTCTTCATCATGGGCGTGTTTGCGGTCGCCGCCCTGTGGGTCGAGGCCGACATTCGCGACCAGGACATTGCCGAGCGCACCGCGGCCGTGGAAAAGCTCTTTGTGCAGAAGCTCGACAAGGACACCAACCTGATGATCGCGACGCTGCGCGCGATGATGACCAATCCGTCCATCGAACGGGCGTTCCGCGACCTTGACCGCCCCGCCCTGACCCGCCAAATGAGCTCGTTGTTCGCCAACCTGCGCGACAAGCACCACATCACCCACCTATATTTCACCGGCCCCGACCTGATCAACCTCTATCGCTTCCACAGCCCCGAGCAGTTCGGCGACGAGATCGACCGGCTCACGACGATCAAGGCAAGAGATCGGCAAGACGCGGAACACGGCCTTGAACTGGGCGCCCTGGGCACGCTTACGCTGCGGCTGGTGATGCCCTGGCGCCGCGACGATCGCGTGATCGGCTACCTGGAGATCGGCGAAGAGATAGAGCACCTGATCGGCGAGATCAAGGAAGGCCTGGCGGTGGACATGCTGGTGCTGATCGACAAGCGCATGGTGTCGCTGCAGCAATGGCAGCGCGGCCAGGCCCTGATGCAGCGCAAGGGGGACTGGGGCCGCTTTGCGACTCACGCGACCCTGGCGCAGACCACGAACCGGCCGCTCGCGGCGCTGGACGACCGCATCCTGCAGAGCCTGCTCGCCGGCCGCACCGCGGAGATAGACGAGAGCGGACGTTCGCTGCACCTGGCCGCCGTCCCGCTCAAGGATGCCGGCCAGCGCCACATCGGCGACCTGGTGGTGATACGCGACATCACCGCCCTCAAATCCGCCTTCAACTGGTCCATCGTGGCCGTCACCGCGATCAGCCTGCTGTCGGCCATCGGCGTGCTCGGCGTGTTCTATCTCGCCCTAGACCGCGTGGAGCGCGATTACCGGCGCCAGCACGACCTCGAACACCAGTTGCTGCGCGTCAATGCCGAGTACGGACGCATCCTGCAGCTAGAAAAACTGTCGGCGCTGGGCACCATGGTCGGCAGCATCGCCCACCAGTTGAACAATCCGCTGGTCGGCGTGGTCAACCTGGCCCAACTGGCCGAGCGCGGCGTCGACGATCCGGTGCGCACGCGCGAGCTGCTGGGCGAGATCCGCAGCGCCGGCGAAGACTGCCGCAGCTTTGTCAAACGCATGCTGGCGTTTTCCAAGGTGTCCAGTTTCGAGAGCAAGCCGACGCCGCTGGCGGCGCTGATCGATGACACTGTACTGCTGTTTCGCCAGACCGAAACCAGGCACCTGCCGGTCGAAGTGAACTTGCCCGAGCAGGCCGTGGTGCTGTCGGTCGATCCGATCCTGCTCCGCCACGCCTTGTTCAACCTGCTGGTCAACGCAGCCCAGGCCACCAGCGATGACAGCGCCATCGTCATCAGCCTGGAGCGCGAAGACGATCCGGCGCGCGGCGTACCCGGCTGGTCGCTGGCGATAAGCGATCGCGGCCGCGGCATGCCGCCCGAGGTCATGGAAAAAATCTTCGTGCCCTTCTACACCACGCGCAGCGACGGCACCGGCCTCGGCCTGCCGGTGGTGCAGCACGTCGCACTGCTGCACGGTGGACAGGTCAACGTCAGCAGCGAAGCGGGGCATGGCACGCGAATTGCGATTTGGTTACCAGATTCCTTGTCCGATGCCTAGCCGACTTCCCAAACCGAGCCGCCCGAGAATAAATCCCACGCCGCCTGACATGCTGCCCAAAATCCTCGTGGTCGATGACGATCGCCACACGCGCATCCTGCTCGACCGGCTGTTGGCCAAGACGGCGCTGGTGAGCCTGGCCACCGATGGCGCCGCAGCGCGTCAGTTGTTCGCGGCCGGAGATTTCAATCTGGTGCTGATGGACCAGCGCCTGCCTGACGACAATGGCATCGATTTGCTGCGCGAGTTTCGCGCGCGCCGGCCGCATCTGGTAAGCATACTGATGACCGGCTTCGCCGACGTGCGCGACGCCGTGGCGGCGGTGCGCGAGGGCCTTTTCGATTATCTGACCAAGCCCTTTGAAGACCTCGAAGCCCTCGAAGCCGTGATCGGCAAGGCGCTCGAACTCGACCGTGCCTATCGCGAAATCCATGGCCTGCGCGCCCGCCTGTCCGACGCAGCGGATGCGCCGGCCATCATCGGCCAGTCACCCGCCATGGAACGCGTGCTGGGCCAGATCCGCCAGGTCGCCGGCCTCGACACCACCGTGTTGCTCGAAGGCGAAAGCGGCACCGGCAAGGATCTCGCCGCGAAGATGATCCATGCCCTGAGCACGCGCGCGGCGAAGCCGTTTCTTGAGGTAAATTGCGGCGGGCTGCCGGAAACCCTGCTCGAAAGCCTGCTGTTCGGCTATGAAAAAGGGGCCTTCACGGGGGCCGGCCAGGCCAATGCCGGCTATTTCGAAAAGGCGCACGAGGGCAACCTGTTCCTCGACGAAATCGCCGACATGAGCCCGAAGCTGCAAAGCAACCTGCTGCGCGTGCTGCAGGATCACAGCGTCACCCGTATCGGCAGCACCCAGCCGCGCCAGGCGGACTTCCGCCTGATCTGCGCCACCAACCGTCCACTGCTGGCTGAAGTCCGCGCCGGACGCTTTCGGGAAGACCTCTACTACCGCATCGCCGTGGTGTCGGTGACCCTGCCGCCGTTGCGCGAACGCGCCGGCGACATCGTGTCGCTGGCCACGCACTTTCTCGATGTCTACAGCACGAAGTTCGACAAGATCTGCGGGCCGCTCACGCCCGCCGCCCTGCAGGGGCTGGAAAGCCAGCGCTGGGAGGGCAATGTGCGCCAGCTCCAGCACTGCATCGAGCGCGCGGTGGCACTGCATCCGGGTGGCCCGATCGATACCCTGCATCTGTTCCCGACCGGCACGCCCGGCGCCGGCATGGCGCGCTGCGACGACAGCGCGACAGCAGCCGCACTCGGCTACCAGGACGCGCGCGCGGAATTCGAACGCGACTATTTCCGCCGTCTGCTCGACGCCGCCGGCGGCAACATATCCGAAGCCGCGCGCCTGGGCGGCATCCCGCGCCAGAATCTGTATGTGCGCATGAAGCGCTGGGGAATTGTCACCGATAAGTGACACACGTCGCGATACGGTGACAGGGCAAGAACGGTATTTTTGGGAATTCCACGGGTAATTCAACACAAAAATCGATAATCGCCCTTGGTACAAGGATTGCGTGTCGAATGGCAGTCAAGCAATCGAGCATTACAAATAAGGGGATCATCATGAAAAAAGCCATTGCCGGGAGCCTGCTTGCGCTCGTCTCCGTGTTCCTGATTTACGGTTGCACAACAGGTGTCAAGAGCTATCCGAACATGCCGGTCAAGGGCGTGGTCGAGGACGGCAGCAAGGAAACCTTCCTCAAAGTGGCCGGCGCCACGGTCTGGCTGATTCCCGCCACCGACGTGGCGACGATGGGCAAGACCGCGATCGAAGTCAAGAAGGACGCCAAGAACGACGAACCGCTGGAAGACAACCTGGCAGCCAACCGCGGCCGCTACCTGAATGCCAAGACCAATGACAAGGGCGAATTCAGCTTTGCCGACGTGCCCGGCGGCAAATACTTCGTCTATGTGGAACCTGCCACCAGCAAGTACCTGCCCGGCGGCGACAAGTCGCGCAAGGCCCTGGGTACCGACAAGCTGGGCGCCGCACCGATGCTGATCAAAATTTCCGGCAACGTGCCGCCCGATGCCAAGTACATCGGCAGCTCGGCCTGCATCGAGTGCCACGAGGAGCAGAAGGACGTCACCAAGACCGCGCACCGTCTCGGCATCAAGGTCATCGGCAAACAAAGCAAGTTGCAGGACTATTCCCGCTTCCCGAATTTCAACAAGGGCCTGGACAGGCTGATGGCGGGTACCAAGTTTTACTTCTACGGCTTCGACAAGAAGCGCAGTTTCGACAAATATTTGATCAACGAAAAGGCGCCCGCCGATGCCTCGTCGGTCAGCTTCACCGCCACCTTCTACAAGGATGGCGACGGCATACTCAAGTTCCGCACCGAGAACGCCAGGGATCCGAGCGACAAACCCCGCGTCTATCCGGTGGAAATGACCTATGGCGGCGCCGTCTACAAGCAGCGCTACCTGTTCCGCGTCGGCGCCAACCTGTTCCCCTTCGTGCAGTTCAACCAGGACGGCAATGAAAGCTATGCCGACCGCGGCCGCAAACAGTGGCGCGATTACCATGGCGACTGGCTGTACAACGAACAGACCAAGAAGCTCGCCGATCCGTCACCGGCCAAGTCCTTCGACAAGGAATGCGCTTCCTGCCATTACAACGGCTACACGCTGACCAAGACCGCAGCGGGCGACTACAAGGCCGGCTCGAACAACGACCGCAACGGCGAACTGGACATCGACGGCGACGGCAAGCCCAACGAGATCAACATGGGCTGCGAAACCTGTCATGGTCCCGGTTCGGTGCACGACAAGGCGAAAGAGATCGATATGCCGGCCACCATCGTCAGCCCCAACAAGCTGGCGGCAGAACGGGCCTCGATGATCTGCGTCCAGTGCCACAGCCGGCCCCAGGGTCACCTGAAGAACGACCAGCCGGTCAATGCCGCCAACAAGATGATGCTGCCGGGCACGTCCCGCAACACTTTCCTGAAGGACTACACCCTGCGCGAGGATGCGGCCAAGGGTTCCCTCTGGGCCGACGGCCTGCATTCCAAGGCACACCACCAGCAGGGCACGGACTTCATCAAGTCGTCCAAGCACCGCAACGGCAACCAGTTGGTGGCCTGCGCCGATTGTCACGATACGCATGGCAACGGCAAGTTTGCGCACCAGTTGAAGGCCGACCCGAAAACTGCGGAAGCGTGCACCAGTTGCCATAAGGACAGCACCGACCTGAAGGCGCACCTGGCCGACAAGTCGAAGTGCACAGTGGATGTGGCCAAGGTCACCTGCTCGGACTGCCACAACACCAAGACCATGCAGACCGGCGCCGGCTTCGGCAAGGGCCTGACGGGCAAGGACGGCAAGAACTACTGGCTGAACGACATCACCTCGCACGTCTATGATGTCCCGCGCAAGGACAACAAGGGCGTCAAGGGTGTCGCATCCGGTGCGTCCATGCCGATCCCCTACACCAAGCCCTGCGGCGCCGCCTGTCACGACACGAAAAACCTCTGACCAGAGGATTGGTGCCAATCAAAACCGCCGGCAAGTCCGGCGGTTTTTTTATGTCCGAGCGGGACGCGAGGACGGTATCCCCTGGTGGGATGTTTCAGCGCACCGGCGCCATGCCCCACTCGGCGACGCCTTCCGGCAGCCGCAACGCTTGGTAGCCTTTCTTGCGCAACAGTGCCACGGCGTCG
>JAXMJU010000201.1:0-9621 GCA_034376265.1 Sulfuritalea sp. | reverse complement strand
GTTTGAGCAAATCGGGCAGAGGGTGCAGAGCCGCGTCGCCGCGCTGGACCAGCCCGCCACGCCGTTCGCCAGGATCGAGCGCACCGCCCACGGCGCGCTGAGTCTCGATCCGCAGCGGCCGGCCGTGGTGCTGCTGGTGCGCGAAATGCGGCGCGCCGACGCCGCCGCGCGCCTGCCCTTCAGCGGCCCGGTGGTCGCCGTGGCGGCCGATCGCGTGGCGGTCTGGATCAGCGAACCGATGCAGGAACTCTACCGCCTGACGCCGGGCCAGACGCTGCGCCTGCCGCTGCTCGGGCGCGAGGTCGATACCGTGGTCGGCGGCGTCTGGCGCGACTACTCGCGCCAGTTCGGCGCCGTGGTGATCGCCAGCGACGACTACCTCGCGCTCGGCGGGCGTTTCGAAGTCAGCGATCTGGCGCTGTGGCCGCGTCGCGGCGAGGAAGCGGCGGCGAAGGCATGGCTCGCCGCACACGCGGCCGGCTACGGCCTGGATATCGCCGAAAGCAGCGAGATACGCGCCCTGAGCCTGTCGATTTTCGACAAGAGCTTTGCCGTCACCTACGCACTGGAGGCCGCCGCCATGCTGATCGGCCTGTTCGGCCTGGCGGTGACCCTGGCCGCCAGCGTCTGGCTGCGCGCGCGCGAACTGGCGACGCTCTCCGCGCTGGGTTTCGACCGCGCCATGCTGACGCGCGCCGTGATGTTCGAAGGCGCCCTGATCGCCGGCATCGGCCTCGGCATAGGGCTGGCCTGCGGCATCGCGATCGGCGCGATCCTGACCCATGTGGTCAACCCGCAGGCCTTCCACTGGCGCATGGAACTGACCATACCCTGGCTGCAGGTGCTGCTCGGCGCCGCGCTGACCCTGGCCGCCGGCGTCGTTGCCAGCCGCTTCGCCGCACGCCTCGCCACCCGCCTGCCGGCGGCCCAGGTGCTGGCGAATGCGCAGTAGGCAACGAGCATGAAACGCCGCGACTTCCTGCTCACGCCGCTGCTGCTGCCGGCGCTCGCCACGGCCAGGGATGCCGTGCGCTATGCGGCGGCGAGCCGCGCCACGCGCCTGGCCTTCCCGCGTGACCACGGCGCCCATCCCGAGTTCCGCACCGAATGGTGGTACGTCACCGGCGCGCTGGACCTGCCCGAGCGCGACATGGGTTTCCAACTGACCTTCTTCCGCAGCCGGCCGGGCCGCGCGGAAACCCTCGATTCGCCGATCGCGGCGAGCCAGATCCTGTTCGCCCATGCCGCCGTGACGCGGCCCGGCGCCGGGCTGCTGCACGCCGAGCGCGCCGCCCGCGCCAATCTCGGCGCCGGGTTTTCCGCCACGGATTGCGACGTGCATATCGGCGCCTGGCAGATGCGGCGCAGCGGCGCGGGGCCGGAGCAGAGCCTGCGCCTCGCGGTGCACGACGCCGCCTTCGCCTTCGAACTGCTGCTGAAACCCACGCAAGCATTGCTGCTGCAAGGCGAAGGCGGCTGGTCGCAGAAGGGGCCGCGGCCCGCGCTGGCCAGCCATTACGTGAGCTGGCCGCAACTGCAGGTGTCCGGCAACGTCACCCTCGACGGCCGGCGCCAGGCGGCGACGGGCCGCGCCTGGTTCGACCACGAATGGTCGAGCGAAGTACTCGGCCCCGGCAGCGTCGGCTGGGACTGGATCGGCATCAACCTCGACGACGGCGCTGCGCTGATGGCCTTCCGCATCCGTGACGCCACCGGCGCCAGCGTGTATGCCCACGCCGCCTTGCGCGCGGCCGACGGCCGCCTGACGCAGTTCGGCGCCCATGAGGTCAGCTTCACGCCACTCGCCCGCTGGACGTCGCCGCGCAACGGCGCAAGTTACCCGGTGCGGATGGAAATCCGCTGCGGGCCGCACACGATCCGCACCGCGCCGGTGCACGACGACCAGGAAATCGCCACCCACCGGCCGCTGCCGATCAGCTATTGGGAAGGACTGGTCATAATCGAGGGTACGCTTAGCGGTCGCGGCTATCTGGAACTGACCGGCTACGCCAACAGCATGAATCTATAGGAGCAGGAAGCACATGATTGCCAGCATCAGGAATTTCTTCAGCCAGACGATAGCGCCGGGCGTCGCGACCTCGGGCGTCGCCGCCGACCACGCACTGCATCTGGCCACCGCGGCGCTGCTGCTGGAAATGATGCGCATGGACAGCTCGATCAGCGCCGAGGAAAGCGCCACCGTGACCAGGGCGCTGCAAACCCAGTTCGGCCTCACGCCGCAGGAAGTCGATACCCTCGTCGCACTGGCCGCCGAAGAAGCGAAGCAGGCGACCGACTACTTCCAGTTCACCTCGCTGATCAACAAGAACTTCGATGCCGGGCAGAAAATCAAGGTCATCGAATACATGTGGCAGGTGGCCTACGCCGACGGCCATCTCGACGCGCACGAACAGCATTTCATGCGCAAGATCGCCGACCTGCTTTACATCCCCCACGCCGATTACGTCGCGGCCAAGCAGCGGGCGCGCGAACAAGCCTGAGGCCCGCCGGGGCGCCAGCGGCAACTCCTGGTTCGGATCGGCGCGGGCCGCGACCCGCGCCGGGCGCTGTCAGTTGCCGAGCCTGCTGCCGATGACTTCGAGCAGTGTCCTGCGCATCGAGCGCTTGGGCGGCGGCCGCCACGCGGCCGCGGCGGGAAGCGCGGACGCGGTCGAAACCAGCTCTGCCAGCTGCGGATGGCGGCGAACCTTGACCCATTCGCTCATGCCGACTTGCCATACGAATGTGCTGTCGTCCAGTTCACTGCGCGCGATCAGACCCTTGAGTTCGTCGAGGCTGACCGGGCCTTTCTGCTGGCCGTTGCGACAGTAATACCAGGTGCTCATTGCCGTATTTCCATGCCATGGGGAACCAAAAAAGACTACTCCGATCCCCGCTCGCGGACAATGCTCACTTTAGACATAGGCCGGCGGCCCCCGTTGGCCCGGCTTCTCAGCGCACTTCCTTGCGCGCCGCACCCACACCGATTGCAGCGACGCGCTGCATCTCGCCCGACGCGAACATCTGCGGATTTTCGATGAAGGCATTGCACCAGGCGATCGTGTCGCTGCCCCAGAAGTTCTCGCCGCGCACTGCCAGGGTCGGCACGCCGAACACGCCCTGCGCGGCCGCCGCCGCGGTGTTGTCGATCAGTTGCTGCTTGACCGCGGGATCCCCGATCAAGGCCGTCGCCTCGGCCGCCGCGATGCCCAGCCGCGCGCAGAACAGCGGCCACTCCGCGGCGACGTCGCGCCCCTCGCCGAAGACAAAATCGAAGGCCGCGTCGACCGCCGCGCGCGGGCTGCCCAGCGCCACCAGCAGGCGCATGGCATGCAGCGGATTGAAGGGATGGCGCGGCGGCATGCGGAACGGGATACCGTGCCGCGCCGCCACCCACACGCAGCTGCGATAGGTATGCAGGCGCTTGGGCGCCAGCTCCGCCGGCCCCTTGTTGTCCCAGTGCTTGAGCAGGCCGGCGAACAGCACCGGCACCAGCTCGAGCTCCAGCGCCGGATGCAGCTCGCCGAAGCGCTTGAGGTGCAGGTAGGTAAACGGCGAGACGAGGTCGAAGTACCAGCGGGCGGGAATGGATGGGCGCATGCAGCTACTCCACAAGCGGCACAGGCGGCACAGGCGGGCCGCCGCCATCCGCCTTGAAAGCTTCATGAAAGCTGACGCTTCCTTGCGGCACGTGTCCGTCAAAAGACAGGGCGAAGAAAAACTCCTGCGGCACTCCTTCATGCGCCAGTCCCGACACGTTCCGGAAGCCGAATTTTCCGTAGTAAGCCGGGTGCCCGACCAGGCAGACGCCCTGGGCATTCAGGCCTTTCAGCCGAGACAAACCCTCTTCGATCAGCGCCTTGCCGATGCCCTGCCGCTGGTACTCCGGCAGTACCGACACCGGCCCCAGTCCATACCAGTTCCCGGTCCCATCCGAAATGCTCACGGGCGAGAAAGCGATATGCCCCACCACCCGGCCATCGATTTCTGCGACCAGCGATATCGTCAGCGACCTGGCCGCGCGCAATGCCGCGATGACGAACTGCTCGGTATGACCGCTGATCTCCAGGGTCTCGAAGGCTGCGACGGTCACATCCCTGATCGCGTCAATATCTGCGTCCGTTTCGCCCCTGATAACGAGCTTGCGATTCATGGATTTTTCCTTGGTGCATTTCGATCGGCCATGTTCAAGGTGACCGGGGCTGCGCGGCTACATCGCAGCGTCCAGTGCCCGACCGGAACGGGGGCGAGCGCAGGGTTCGGCGTCACCGGGAATACCGGCGGGGCTACAGGTCTTCGGGAGTGATGCCGGTGTGCTTGGCGATACGCACAAGCATTCGAGGGCCGATTTCCTCGCCGTCGTGAAACGCGAAAACTACGTCGGGCCATCCTTCGCAGGACAGAGTGCGGTGCGAACCAAACTACCTCTTGAGCTTCGACCCAATGCCAAACAGCGCCGCAAGCAAACGTTTGGCTTTGATGGACGGCCATTGACTCATGCGGCGAGGGGTAGGGAGATATTGATTTCGACGGGACGCGACTCGCTTTGCTCCAGGCGCTCAGCCATGGTACGGAGGGCAAGCACTTCAGCTTTCGCCATGGCGTCGTCGGCCGTCTTGCCGTAGCACAGGACGCCCGGAAGCTGTGGGACCTCGGCGATCCAACGGCCATCAACCTCCTCTTCACACTCGATGCTGAAATTCATGATCGATCTCCGTTAGGTGATGAACTGAATTGTAGCGTGCCATGGCCCATGACGCCGACACGCTTGAGGCAAGCCGCCGCCGGAACGCGCTACACGGAGCGGTCAGAGAAACGCGTATTGCGGACAGTGCGGCGCTTCGTCTCACTTCGTGACTTTCAGCCGGCTCACGACGGAAAGTACCCGGCCGGAAACTCTGTCCTTGATGTTGGCGGTGATCTTGTAATCACCAATCGGATCGGCTTTGTCGAAACCTACGGTCATGCTTGCCTGGCCGAGCTGCAAAAGCCATTGCTGAGCGAAAGGGGTCGGAGTGATTTGGCAATTTGCATCTCCTATCGCAGTCCTGTCAGCACCGATCCATTCAAGTTACACGCACCCCATTGGTTCCTCTATTGGTTCCTCGGCGACGCCGACTTCTCAGCGATGCGCCGATGACGCGAGCTTGAGCCCGAGAGTGATCATGACTCCGCCCGCCGGGCAGGAAGGCGGCAAAGACACTGGCGTAAACGATCGCCGTCTTCGGATTGCTGATCTGCGTCGTGAAACCCAGCGCCAGCGCACGCGTGGTCCGGGTCGCCGGGCGTTCGGCGAGAGTCCCGACCATCAGCGGACGATCCGCGGACGCCCAGATGCGCCAGCCCAGATACGCCAGATAGAGGCCGCCGATCAGCTTGAGCACAAGGTAAACCAAGGGCACCGCAAGCAGCAGCGCGTGCAGCCCGAGCAAGGCGGAGACGGCGAACACGACGCCGCCCGCCCCCATGCCGAGCGCGGCGGCAATGCCCTCGCGCCGCGAAGCGCAGACGGCGGTCCGCGCGACCATCACGAAGCTGGGGCCGGGGCTCACGACACCCACGGCGAGCGCCGCGAGGATTCCGAACAGGGCGGTCAGGTCTTGCATGATTCGATTGAACCTATCATTTGATCCGCAGATTTCGCCGATTGACGCAGATGGATCAGGATGCTACCCGACCAAGCCGTACCACCGGGTGGAAGAGCCGTGCATGCTATCCGAGCCTGGGTCCATTTTTCTCATTCTTCCGGAACCGGCCCCCTTGCCGCGGGCATTCACCAATTGTCGTGGCGTTCCCGCCGCTCCTGGCGATAGTTCGTGACTTCAAGGCGCACGCCGTCGGGATCGGTGAAGAAAGTTGCCCAGTAGTCGGCAGCGTACTCGGGGTAGAGCCTGGCCTCCGAGGCGCCGATGCCCAAACCGCGCAGCCGGGCGGATACGGCGGCGACGTCTGCCGCGGAGTCGACACGAAGGCAGAGGTGGTGCAGCCCTGGCGCATACGAATCGTGCGTGCTCCGGTTGCGCGCCGGGCGCAGCACGTAGCCGAAGTGGCGATTGAAATACTGGATGTGGGAATCGCCGCCCAGGGTGAATGTGTTCTTGCGAAAGCCCAGCGCCTGCATGAAGACGCGGTCGTAGAAAGTCTCCGCTCGATCCAGGTCGGAAACTGCGATGTAAATATGGTCTATGCCGGTGACTTCGGTCATGGTCATGCAGGCTCCGCACCGGTTCCGCTCACCGGATTCACAATTGCCGCCGGCCGCCGATCACGCCGCCGACTTCGTCATAAAGTCCGCGCGAATTTGATCGAAAGGCACGACGAGTTTGCCGTCCGCGGTCTTTTCCACCATGCCGACCTCGACCATCGCCGAGGCGTCGTCATGAACCCGCTTCACATCGCGGCCCAAGGCACGCGCCAGGGCACGTACACCGAGCGGTCCGCTGTTCTGCAGGCACTCGATCAGTTCCCAGCGCTTGGGCGTGAGAACGCGGAACAAGGCGGCAGGCGATTCGAAATCGAAATGCTCGCCCTTGTATTTCCCCTTGTTCCAGGCCGAAAGGAAGCCGGCGCGCGCCGCCTTCAGCGACGCGTCGGCCTTGCGGATACGTATGCTTGCGGTCCTCATCGTCCTGCCCTCCAGTCTTCAACCTCACGCAAAAAATCGTCAATCAGCTTTTCCGCACTCTCGAAACGGTAAGCCCGCTCGCGACCGCCCCGATGGCAATGATCGCCTTTTGGTCGTTCGTTGTCGTAGCGCCAGCGACCTGGCGGCGCGCAGTGCCGCGATGACGAACTGCTCGGTATGACCGCTGATCTCCAGGGTATCGACGGCAGCGACGGTCACATCCCTTATCGCGTCGATATCGGCGTCCGTTTCGCCCCTGATAACGAGCTTGGGATTCATGGATTTCTCCTTGACGCCGCCGCTTGGCGCAACGCCCTACTTCCAGTTGAGATTCAACTTGCGGTGGGAAGCGGCGCAGTCTCGCAAATAGAGGTTGATGAGGCTTTGGTACGGAATACCAACCTCCTCGGAAAGAGACTTGAAGTAGCCGATGGATTCTTCGTCCAGGCGGATCGTGACCTGCTTCTTCAGCTGAGAAGCGTAGGGGTTCTTTCTGGCGCTGCTGAAATCATATTCCTTACGCATGGGACACCTTTACGAGTGGGATTCCGTTTCCTTGGTCGTTGCCTTGCGAGCGGAGATGATTCGGATTAGGTCGCATTTTGAGCGGGAACCCCGTAGCTTCTAGCGAACAAGCTCGAGTTCTCCAGTGATGGGTGAAAGGGCGTCTTCGGCGGCGGGACCAATGCCCAAACAGGTAATGCTTCCTGCGGCTATGACTGTGCGACCGGCATCTTGCACGAGCAAGACAGGAAGACCGGCGGCACGAGCCCGTGCTTCGATTTCAACAAGAGCAGCCATTGAATCACACCTGAGAACGACCTTCGGCATGCCGAGCGATAACCAAGCAGTTCTAGCGGCTGGACTCGCAGAGAGAAATGCGCCGACTGCTGCGTGAGCGACCTGTGCCGCGAGCTTGCCGCGCGGCAAATGGAGCTCTTCGTTGACCACGATGACTTGCTTCAAGTTCGGGTGCCTGTCGTGTGCGGTTGCAGATGCGACCTAACGCGGTTGTAGAAAAACCCCTTGAGGGGTCGGAGTGATTTGGCAATTTGCATCTCCTATCGCCGTCCTGTCAGCACCAACTTTTTCAAATTACACTGACCCCGTTGGTTGGCGCTTTTAAAAGTCGGTGCTGGCGGAACGGCAGAAACCGTGGTCTGTCCCCCCATTGTTTACACTGACCCCGTTGGTTTCTAGAACGGAATATCATCGAGGAACACATCGTTGCCCACATCGTTCCAATGACCGCAAAGTGTGCAAGCCCCCGTTGTCGGATGAACTGCCAAGGCGTGGCAGTATTCACAAAGCACATTTGATTCATCGGTCGCTCTTGCTGTCTTGTTATTTCGATCTTGGATTGCATTAGCAAAGTGTGAGTTCGACTCCAGTAGGTCCTCAAAGGTCCCATCTTTGTGTGTTCCGAAGCCAAAGAATTCATAACTTAGCTCCGTTCTCGCGAAGTGAACAGCGAACTCTAATGCTTGCCCGACGATTCGATCAGCTTCAGCTTTCGTAGTTGTCCAAGCATAGTGTTCAATTGCATTTCGGGTATCCCTAAGTGACGCGATGAGTTCGGTGTCGTCCCTAAGAAATTTGAGCCCACCGATGCGAGCGAGCCGATTTAGCGCCGCATCCACCGTTACGGTTCGAGCACTGAGATTCGGAAATCTGTCGACGTTTTCCCAGATCAAAACTGGATGGACTCGGCGCAACCGTTCCTTGAGAAGTAGCTCGACGCCATGGGCGACTGCAACGACGGCTTGTTTCAAGCGTCTAGCATCATCTGGTTCGTCCCTCCATGCTATCAATGCTATAGCTTGAGTTATGGAATCCGTGGCGTTGGCCAATAAGTCGAACTTAATTTTCACTTGCAAGTCTCGGTTCTAAGGACGCCCTACGTTCGACGTAACCGGCGCGACGCAGCTTCATCGCGGCGCGTCCGTGTTGACGGAGGGGTTGGGGGTACGGCATGAATAACGCACTCGACATTATCGCTGGAGCCCGAGCGATAGAAGCTCTAGCTCACACTCAAACCGTGCGACCAGTGAATCAGGAAGGCTTGTTGGCAAGATTGCGTCGCGCGTTGCTTGAGCCAGTGGTGGTATCTCGGCAAGCACAGACTCGGGTGCTGGATGAGAACGCAATACGGCGCTTACAAGAACTTGCAGAGCGAGCAGCTGTGCAGCTAGGGATTCAACTTCCTTTTCCATGTGAACCTCGTGCGGTTAATGGTGAACGTGAATGACCACTAGACGAATGCCGCGAGAAATATCAGCACACCGGCCCCAATGGCAAGGTTGCCGCCTTGCATTACGTCAGATTCATATGCTGCGTAAGAAGATTCCAGCTTCTCGAGGTTTAGATCGAATCCCTTTTTTACATGGTCTTCCATATATGCCTGTTTCGTCATGCATCTTTCTTTTATTCCAATCCCCCAAACTATCGTCGCAATTCCGATCAGGAGCAAAAATCCGGCATTCATACGCCCTCCAATATGTGAAATACGAGACCCCCAACGGCGCGGCTTCATTGCGCACGGTCCCTTGCAACGACGGGTTGGGGGTTACGGGAGCCATGAAATGGCCAGCGTGACGATTTGGTCTTTGCTGTCCGTCACGATGCCAATAGTGGCAATTATCGCGGCCCACATTGCCCACCGAGCAGCTAACCGCGCAGAGTCTGCGGCAGAACGGGAAGAGGCCGCGCTATCACGAATAGCGATGCCTTCGGCTTCTCGACGACCGAAGTCTTTTCCTTCCAGCCACGCGGAAACGAAAACGAAAGGAGGGGTGTTGCGGTGACCATAGCCACCATTGGTGAAGCGGGCGCGAACTTCTCTTTCGCCAAGAGACTCAAGATCGTCTTTGGTGAAACCGTAGGAAGCGCGTTCATATCCGCGCTGGGTATCTGGATTGACGGGATCAGCGTTCATATTGAACCTCTTACCGCTTGGCTGAAAAAAATACCAGACCACCAACAACGACCGCCCCAAA
>JAXMJU010000200.1:0-10419 GCA_034376265.1 Sulfuritalea sp. | reverse complement strand
GCCAACTTGATCAGCCGTTTGTTCAATCGCCCATCACCCAAGTCGGCCATCGCAAATTCGTCCATCGCCCATGTGCTCATCGCTGGTCCCCTGCCCATTATCGGGGCAAAGCGCGGAGCTTCAGCCCAGGAGGTGACGCGGTTGGGGTGGAAAAGCAGCATGTTTGTGGGGTAGCTCTGGCGATTACGGGACGGGGCGCGACTCAGCGGTTATGTTGGATGGGTTGTGTGTAATGGCATGGGTAGACCGGTCATCCAGAGAGGCAACTGAAGGACAGCGCCGGCCATTGCCGAAATCCATGGTTCGGTTACTAATGTTTGCTGCGCACAAGATAATTGACAGATCCGTCAATTTAGTCAGGGGGGGATTCAATTTGCCTTTGCGGTATATCAGATGCAAACTCGAATTAACCTCTCCATGCCAAAACTCATGATGCCATATCGCATATTTCTGTCCTCTCCCGGAGATTGTGTCGAAGAGCGTAGCGCCGTTCATGCGGTGGTGGCGCGAGTGAATGCCGACCCATTAGTAAGCGCATTTACTCGCTTGGAAGTTGTAGCCTGGGATTGGGGGGCAGGAGTTCCGTTGGAGGCGCTTTCTTCGCCGCAAATATCTGTAAACAGGCATCTTCCTACTCCAGATGATTGCGACCTGTTTCTCGGCATTTTCAACTGCCGTTTTGGTACGCCGTTGCCGGGCCGGGAGTTCGGGAAGCTCGACGGCACGCCATATCAGTCAGGCAGTGAGTATGAATTTCATCGTGCATGGGAGGCTCGCAGACGCGGGTTGTCGCGACCCGAGATTCTCATGTATCGGAGGCAGCAAGAATTGCCTGCCTGCCAGGATATTGAGCAATGGCAAAAGCTGGAGGCGTTTTTTCAGCAACCGCCATTCATGGACAATGGTCAATGGACTGGCGCGGTGGACAGGTACCAATCTCCGGATGAATTCGCACGAAAACTTGAAGGGCACTTGCGCAGGCTATTGAGTCAACGACAACCCGGCTCTCTGCCGATATTCAGGGACTGGCTCAATAATCAGGCATCCCTTTTGACCGCTAACGCCGGGCCGCGCTACACCGGCAATGCTCATGTAGAAACCGACATCGGCCATGCATTCGACTGGTTATTGGTCAGGCAGCCTGCCATAGCCGGGTTGGACAAGGCATTGTCAGAGGTCTGGAAGCATCTTGATCGGGACGACGCATTCTCCGGCGTCCGTGCAGACATGGAGCGGATTGCCGATGCATTGCGCGCCGACATGTATTGGCAAACCACTCCCGATTTCGCCTTCATGCTCGATACCTTGGCTCGCGTGGAAGCCCATGCATGGGCGGAGCACAAAGCGCATGAACGCGCCAAGGGGCAAGAGGGAAGGAATGACACTTGGCGGTATCGTGAATATTCCCTGCGGCAAGCTGCCTACATGGCACGGGAAGCAAGTGATCTCCAGCGGAACTATTCCAACCTTTCCCTGCAACGCGTAATGCTACTTACTGGCCCGGCAGGGCAAGGCAAGACCCATACCCTGGTTCACGAGGTTAATCAGGTACTGGCCGCAGGAGGGGTTGCCTTGGGTGTTCTGGGGCAAACCTTGAGTGCTGCGGATACTCTGTGGGATGCAATATGCCGACGCTCCGGCTGGCAGGGTACGCATGATCAATTGCTGGACAAACTGGAGAATGAAGCCGCTAACCGCAACCAACGCGCCTTGTTGGTGATAGATGCGCTCAACGAAACACCGGATCGCAGATGCTGGCGCAATGAGTTGGCCGGGATGATTCAGGAGGTATTGCGGCGACCGCATCTGGCTTTGGCTATCTCGGTCCGCACGGATTATCTGGAACAAACATTGCCGTTGTTGCCCGATGGTACGGATACACCTTGGGTGAAGTGGGAGCATCCCGGATTTTCCGGAATCGAACCGGATGCTTTGCTACGCTATTTTGAGCACTATGGTGTCAAGGCTCCCGTCGCGCCGCCGCTGGGTGAGTTTGGCAATCCGCTGTACGTACAGCTTCTGGCGAGAAGTATGCGAGGCCATCCATTGCAACACTGGCTACCATCTTGGTTGGAAGTTTGGCGTGCATGGATGGTGCGACTGGAGGAAGAAGCCAAGGATAGGTTGACCCTGGATAACGCATCACGCCCGGAAATCATGCGCCGAACAATGAGCAAGCTGGCGCAAGTGATGCTGGAAGATGGGCATTTCAATTTGCCGCGCCACCATGCAGATCACTTGGCGAGAGAGATGACGGGGATAGATGGCGTCATTGCGTTTCTCTGCTCTTCCGGGGCGCTGATAGATCGGCTGGAGGATGACGAGGATGTCGTCGAATTCGGCTTCGAGCGACTATCCGACACATTCCTTGCTGATCGGTTGTTGGCAAAATTGTTCGAGAGGAAAGTCAGCAGGGAAGAAAAGCTGGTTGCGTTACGCGTCGCCCTCGCGCCCGGTGGCGACTTTCATCCGCTGGCATCCAGAGATTATGAGGATCACCCGCTGTATTTTCGCCGCGCCGGATTGCTAGAGGCGCTGTGTTTGGCTGTTCCTCTATGTACAGGGGCGGAGCTTCCGACGCTGTTGCCGGACAATGACGCGGATTTTCCTGATTGGCAGTTATCTCAAGCTTTCTGTGACAGTTTGCGCTGGCGTTGCCGCCCGGAAGAGTTTGGAGTGGATCGCAAGGCATTGCGCGACTTGTGGCGGCGTTACTCTGATAACAGTAATCCGGCGTCAGAACTGGATGAACTCATCCGCTTTGCCCTGATTCCCGGCCACCCATTTGCGATGGAACAGGTCATCCATCCAAGATTGTTGGTTCAGGAAACTCCTGGTGCACGCGATGCGATGTGGTCAGTGAGTCTGGTTCCCCTGTGGGGTGATGAGCATTCCAATTTGCGCCAGTTGGTGATTTGGGCGCGGGATGCCAACCTTCATGGTGCACACGCGGATATTGCTTTGCCTGCGGCCCGGTTACTGGCCTGGATCTGCGCAACTTCGCAGAAGGGTTTGAGGCTGGCCGCCATGAAAGGACTTACTCGTTTGCTTGCGGCCTGCCCGCGAGTGATGGAAGCATTCCTCCCCGACTTTCTTGGGGTCAACGATCCGTATGTTCTGGAAGCAGTGCTGGTGGCTGTATGGGGTGTGGTACAGGACGGGCGCGATGCTCCAGCCGCAACATTGGCGGCACGGCAGGTATATGAAAGCCAATTCCCGGAAGGGAACGCGCGGTGGTGTCATATCACCTTGCGCCATTACGCACGTCGAATTGTGGAAGAGGCGTGTCGCAAGGGATGGCTGCCGAATATTGACCCCAGTAGCGTCAAACCGTCTTATCGGAGCACATTGCCATTGGGTGAAGTGCCGAGCAATGAAGGGTTGAAAGCTCTCGATGCATCGAGAGGATTTGGAAGGATAACTTTTTCCAGCACGGATAATGATTTTTACCGCTACATCATGGGAGGAAACTCAGCTTCACTTGACTTCCTGTCACAACCATTGCCGGATTCTGCGGAACCCGCCAGACCATTTGCGCGAGCAGAAAGCCTCATATCCAGAGGTGCTGACGAAAACATATTCGACTTGGCGCTGGCAGCCCGCTTCGTAGCTTGGAATTGTCGGGGTTTGGGCTGGACGGCAGAACGATTTGAAGATTTTGATACTGGTTTTTACATACGAGACCATTCTCGGATGGGCGATGATGAAGGAACGGAGCGTATCGGTAAAAAATATCAGTGGATCAGTTGGTACACCTTGCTGGCCTTTCTTTCTGACAACTATGCCATGAGGCCGGGCTGGAACAAGGAGCTTCGCGTATATGAGACGCCAGCCCAAGTTCATGTCAATCCACATGATCCGGCGCGCTGGCTGCAAGTTGTTGCACCGGCCATTTCAAGAAATGACAAATCGGATTTCTGGTGCATCCCCAGCCTGCCATCTTGGCCCCTACACAATCTGGAGGAAATGAAAGCTTGGGTGGCTTCTTCGAGTTATGACCTGCCACCTGCGGATGTCATTGGCTGTGTGCCGACCTTGCCGCAAGCATGGGGAGATGGGCCTTGGCTGCGGCTGGCTGCGGAACATATTTGGCAGAGTAAGTTCGCCCCGGGAGGCTGGGGTCTTGGGAAGGACTATTTCACCGACTTATGGTGGCAATGCTGGCCGATGCTTATTAATGCTGTGGACTTGCCTAAATTGCTGAAAAAAGTGAGTGAGCCAAAGGCGCAGAACGAGTTGGCCGCTGTAGGACGAATTGATCCCGCGAATGATTGGCATGCCCCGCTTGCTCAGTGGCCCGCCACACAGGCTGATTGGGACAGCGGATTTCGAAAATCTCAACCTAATAACTGGCATGACTTCTGGCTGCCGGTTAGGTGGCGACCAATGGTTGGAGAATGCGGGCATCCGGATCGGCGCGATGATCATGCGCCCATACTGCTACCCATGCCATCGTTATTTCGTGAGTGGGGGCTGGAGCTGGATTTGCGGCGTGGTTTGGTTTTACATCAAGGTGAGCCAGTATTTGGATTGGCGGGATGGTTATTTGGTGAGAATGCATTGTTTGCAAATCTACCCAGACTGCATGGCTTGCTAGATGCATCGGGATATGCGCTGATCTGGCGGTGGTGTGGCGAACGCAGAGCATTCATGAATCTTGGCTTGGGAAGCCGAGATGAAGAGGACTTTGCCTGGGCGGATTACCACGGTATCGGTTACTTGGGCGCTGATGGACGTGTACAGGGTGCCTGGTCGGAAAAGAAAATTCGCAGAAGAGAATAGGCGGCTCGGCAATAATTTAAGGTTTCAATTTCCCCCTTTTTCTGCAGAGCCCTACAACACAGGCCAACAAAGGGGCGCGACTCAGCCTGATAGTCTGGTATGTGCATCAAGGTTGAAGTTTGGCCATGCAGTACCGTTTGTCTGCTAAGGCCGATGAGTACGAATTAACCCTCCGGCAGCTTTCAGAGTAGAACAGCCCGTTGAATGTCCCCTGCTCGGCATAGGTGACGGTCCGCTCTTGGCCGGCTGCACTCAGTGGCATTTTCGAGCTGAGCGTCCCTTATCGTTGTGCTGCGGCCCTTCGTGAAGTAAATGGCGGGGTTCAATAGGATCTATTTTCGTCGCGGCCTGACACGCGCGACGGTTTGCATTCCCCTCTGACCCGCCGAGCGAGGAAGCTTCGCCGAGGGAAGTCCGGTCGCGTTGTCTGAGCGAAGCGAGTTTAGCGACCGGCCCGGCGAAGCTTTCGCAGCGAGGGCAGCCTGACGCAGTCAGGCGGGGGAGGGGGGGCGCGCTTCTTTGGTTACTTTCTTGCCGCGCAGCAAGAAAGTGCCTCGCCCGCCGGGGCGAGTCCCGGCATCTCCCTTCAGACCAAAATCTCAAGAGTTGGCGCTGGCGATACGGCGCCGCAACCGCAGGAAATCCAGCCCCGCCACACCCGGAAGACCCTGCGTAAAATGCCGGTGACAACTCCAGGGAGGCAGCAATGGTGGTTCGAATTGTCAGGCTCGGCACACCCCGCAGCAAGGACGAAGGCATCCGCATCGGCACCGTGCGCCGCCCGCCGCGGGGTGTGCCGAAATCCGAATTTGCCTCGGGCAACTGGTTCGACGTCTGGTATCCCAACCTGGCGCCGAGCGTCGAGACCATGAAGCTCGGGCAGGAGGCCGCGACGCCGGCCGAATGGGCCGCCTTCATCAAGAAGTACCGCAGCGAAATGGCCGCGCCCGACGCCAGCCGCAGCATCGACTTGCTTGCCGCGCTTTCGCAGCACGGCAATTTTTCGGTCGGCTGCTACTGCGCGGACGAAGCACATTGCCATCGCTCGGTGCTACGCGCGCTGCTTGCCGAGAAGGGCGCCAGGTTCGAATAGTCGACGCTGTCGCGCCGGTGCCGCGACGAAAGCCCTCAGCGATACTTCTCCGCGCACTCCATGATCGCCTGGTCTGTTGCCAGCTTGAGGCAGGTGCGGGCGTCGAGATGGGCGCGCGACGGCCTCCTTGCGGCGGCAACGGGAGCCGGCGCCGCTTCGGGCCGGGCGGGCGTGGTGGCGGCAGGCAGCGGGCCCAACTTGCGCGCGATGATCACCTGCGGCGCGGCTTCCTCGGCCGGCTTGACGGTGGCCGGCGCGACCGGCTTGGCGACTGGCGGCGGCTTCTGGTTCGACCAGGCCCAACTGGCGACCTTCCACGCCTCACCTTCCTTCCTGAAGCTCGCTGTCAGGTAGGCCTCGGCGCGAGTCTGGAATTCGCTAACGCCGGTGCCGCGCAACGTCGCGCTCTTGCCGTCGGGAGCGATGGATTTGTCGGTGACGGTGTAGGTCCTGGGTGCCGCCTGCGCCATGCTGCGCATCAGCGCGTCGCGTTCCGCCTGCGGCTTGGCGGCAAGTTCGGCCTTGGTCGCCGCGGTGCTGTAGCCCATGACTTCATCGGCCTTGCCGGCCAACATGGCGCTGTGGAGCTTGGCATAGACCGCCTCGGGGTCTTCCTGGGCGATTGCTCCCGTGCCGGCCAGGACGAACAACGCGCAGCCGTACAGTGCATGGCGCAATCGCATATCGATCTCCCCAAAAAAGTTTCAGTCTAACGCTGCCGCCGGCATCGATGCGGCGAGCAGCGCGCACGCCGCCAGCGCCCTTCCGTGCGTCAGTCTTCGCGCATCACCCGCGCCCAGGCTATGGTCACCTGCGGCAGGACGGTCGCGGTGGTGTCGCCGACCAGTTCCTGCACCGCCGGCTTGCCGTAGGCGCCAGCCGCCAACAGGTAGATGGTGACGACCTTGTCGATCGGATGCACCAGCCAGTATTCGCGCACGCCGGCGCGCTCGTACAGTTCCCGCTTGACCACCTGGTCGTGACCGGCGCTGCCGGGCGACAACACTTCGACGATCCAGTCCGGCGCGCCGCGGCAGCCGCGCTCGTCGAGCTTGGCCTTGTCGCAGATCACGCTGATGTCGGGCTGCACCACGGTGTCGATCTTGTCGTCCGCCTCGTCGGTGCGCGGCAGGCGCACATCGAAGGGCGCGATATAGGGCCGGCAGGGCGATCCTTCCAGCGCATCGGCGATCTGCCGCGCCAGTTCCAGGGCCACCTCCTGATGCCGCCGCGTCGGCGCCGGACCCATGGCATAGGCGATGCCATCGACCAGTTCATAACGGATGTCGTCCGGCCAGCCTGAGTATTCGGCGTAGGTATGGAACTCGAGATCGCGTTGTGGCAGTCCCATTGCGGTTCTCCTGCGAGGACAAGTTTGCATCTTAGCCCAAGATCCTAGCCCGAGACCCCAGGCCGTAATCGGCCGTCAGGCCAGCGGCATCGACAGCAGCTGGCTCGAAAACTTTCCCTTGGCATCACGCCGATCCCGCTCGGCGCGCCATTCATTGCGCCCGTATTCGTAGCCGGGATAGAGCCGGCCGAGCGTAGTCTCGCCCTTGAGCAGGCGGCGGCCGATCGCCGCAAGCGCCTGGAGTTCAGCGATGTTGCGCACTTCGACAGGAATACACAGGTCGAGCCCGGTACACCAGTCGAGGGAACGCCGCGCCAGCGACGGCCGCAGGACCAGGTCCAGGCCTTCGTCCGCAATCCGATCCTCCGCGGCCCGCAATTTGTCGTAGTAGGCCCGGTGTTCGGCATCCGGCTCGGAAGACCTGTAGGCGACGATCCGACTGCGGGACTTTCCAACCTTCTTGCGCACCGGATCGCTGCGCATCGTGGCCAGCCAGTCACCGGGCGGCGGGGGTTCGCCGGCCACCTCCCAGGCGGCGTCCTCGATGGCATTGCGGTATTTGAACCGTGGATGAGTCCACCAGATCATCACCCGTCGCCGATTGACGATGATCTGGCAGTCGTCCCACCACGAGAGATCGTCAGCAGCGCGCTCGTCATAGCGATGGAAGGCCAGCACGCCCATGTCGAATGGGTCGCCGCGCCTGCTGGCGCAGTAGGTTCGCATTGCGCGCAAGCGACGCTCGAACGCCGGATTTTTCATTGCACTATCTCCACGACAAAGCGCCGATGCTGCAGGTCCGTTGCACCGAACGAACTTCCGAATCGAATCAGTACGACTGCATGTGCGTGCCGACGGTGGACAATTATTGCAGCGAGCCAGCCGACGCCGAGCACCGGCAACAGCTACGACGGGCGGCGCGGCGCGGCTCACGCCGGCAGCCCGTGCGCCGCCGTTCAGCCCAGGCGATCCAGCGCGTCCTTCAACGTCGCCACGGTGCGCTCGACATTGCCCAGCTTGTCGAGGCCGAAAAGTCCGATGCGGAAGCTGCGGAAATCTGCCGGCTCGTCGCATTGCAAGGGGACGCCGGCCGCGGCCTGCAGCCCCAGGTCGAGAAACTTTTTCGCCGACTGGATTTCGGGGTCGGTGGTGTAACTGACGACCACGCCGGGCGCCGCGAAACCCTCGCCCGCCACACTGGCGAAGCCGCGCTCGGCGAGCAGCACGCGCACCTGCCGGCCGAGTTCCCATTGCTGGCGACGGGCGAGTTCCAGGCCGTGGGCCTCGGTCTCGCGCATCGCATCGCGCACGCGGCGCAGGGCGTCGGTCGGCAGCGTCGCGTGATAGGCATGGCCGCCCTTCTCGTAGGCCTCCATGATCTGCAACCACTTCTTCAGGTCGCAGGCGAAGCTGCTGCTCTCGGTGCCGGCGATGCGCGCCAGCGCGCGTTCGGCCAACATCACCAGGCCGGCGCAGGACGGCCCGCTCCAGCCCTTCTGCGGCGCGCTGATGAGGACGTCGACGCCCATCGCGCGCATGTCCACCCAGAGCGCGCCGGAGGCGATGCAATCGAGCACGAACAGGCCATCGACCTGGCGCACGGCGTCGGCCACGGCGCGCAGATAGTCGTCGGGCAACAGGATGCCGGAGGCGGTCTCGACATGCGGCGCGAATACCACCTCGGGACGCTGGGCGCGGATCGCGGCGACCACGTCCTCGATCGGCGCCGGCACGAACGGGGCCTGGCTGCCCTCGCCGCTGCGGCGGGCCTTGAGCACCGTGGTGTCGGCCGCAATGCGGCCCATGTCGAGAATCTGCGACCAGCGGAAACTGAACCAGCCGTTGCGCAGCACCAGGCAGCGCCGCCCGCCGGCGAACTGGCGCGCCACGGCCTCCATGGCGAAGGTGCCGCCGCCCGGCACGATGGCCACGGCGCTGGCGCCATAGACCTGTTTGAGGCTGGCCGAGATGTCGCGCATCACGCCCTGAAAGGCCTTCGACATATGGTTGAGGGCGCGATCGGTATAGACCACCGAATATTCCAGCAGTCCATCGGGATCGACGGTATTGAGCAGGCCAGGCATGTTCACTCCAATTCAGGCAAAAGCGGCACGCCGCTAGAAAGTTCCGGGATAGGCGCCGCCGTCGAGCAGCCAGTTCTGTCCGGTGATGAAACCGGCCTGGGCCGAACACAGCCAGGCGCAGGCGGCGCCGAACTCTTCGGGATTGCCGATGCGCCCGGCCGGTATCGTCGCCACGCGCTCGGCCAGCACCTGTTCGTAGGCCACGCCGCGCGCCTTGGCCTGACCGCCGATCACCGTGGCGATGCGGTCGGTGTCGAAAAAGCCGGGCAGCAGGCTGTTGATGGTGACGTTGTGCGCCACGGTCTTGCGTGCAATGCCGGCGACGAAGCCGGTGAGGCCGGAACGGGCGCCGTTGGAGAGGCCAAGGATTTCAATCGGCGCCTTCACCGAGCTGGAAGTGATGTTGACGATGCGGCCGAACTTGCGCGCGATCATGCCGTCGACGGTGGCCTTGATCAGCTCGATCGGGGTAAGCATATTGGCGTCCAGCGCCGCGATCCAGGTGTCGCGGGTCCAGTTGCGGAAATCGCCGGGCGGCGGCCCGCCGGCGTTGTTGACGAGGATGCCCGGATCGGGGCAGGCGGCGAGCACCAGGGCGCGACCGGCCTCGGTGGTGATGTCGCCGGCGACCGCGGTGACTTTCACGCCGGTGGCGGCGCGGATCTCCCCGGCGGTCTTCTCCAGTGCCTCCTTGCCGCGGGCGGTGATCACCAGATTCGCGCCCTCGCGCGCCAGCGAAAAGGCGCAGCCGCGCCCCAGGCCCTTGCTCGATGCGCACACGATCGCCGTCCTGCCTTTTATGCCGAAATCCATGTTTATCTCCAAGTGGCTAATTGCAAAATCAGGGGTTCGGATGGGGCCGGAAGAGTCCCACACCTTTCCCGGTCCCTCAGGCTCTGGGCCTTATTGTAACCAGCATAACACCGCCCAGCACCAGCACCGCGCCGGCGATCTGCGGCAGTGTCATGTGCTCTTCCAGCCCGAGCCAGCCGAGAAAAATCGTGGTCACGGGCCCGATGGCGCCGATGATCGCGACGTGATTTGCGCCGATGCGCTTGAGCGCTTCGGAGGTCATGAACACCGGCAGCACGGTGCACAGCACGCCCATT